>WQYW01000046.1 GCA_009781045.1 Alphaproteobacteria bacterium | reverse complement strand
TCGCCGCCGGGGTAAGCGAAGAATGGCGTCTCTCAAAGACATGCGGGTGCGCATCGCCTCCACCAAGGCGACGCAGAAGATCACCAAGGCCATGCAGATGGTGGCGGCGTCGAAGCTGCGCCGCGCCCAGAGCGCGGCGGAGGCGGCGCGGCCCTATGCCGACAAGATGGCAACCGTGATCGCCAATATTGCCCAGGCGACGGCGGGGTCGCCGACCGCGCCGGCGCTGTTGTCGGGAACCGGCAGGGACCAGGTGCAGCTGCTGCTGGTCTGTACCGGCGAACGCGGCCTGTCCGGCGCCTTCAACTCGGCGATCGTGCGTCTGGCCCGCGACCGCGCGATTGCTCTGATGAACGAGGGCAAGCAGGTCAAGTTCTTCTGCGTCGGGCGCAAGGGCTACGAGCAGCTGCGCCGCCTGTTCGACAGCCAGATCATCGAGCAGATCGACCTGCGGGCAGTGCGCCAGCTGGGGTTTTCGGACGCTGAAAATATCGCCAAACGGGTGTTGGCGCGCTTTGAAGCGGGCGAATTCGACGTCTGCACGCTGTTCTTTTCGCAGTTCAAGTCGGTGATCGCGCAGATCCCGACCCCGCGCCAGGTGATTCCGCTGGTGGTCGACAAGGCCGACAGCAAGGCAGTGGCGACGCCCTATGAATACGAGCCGGAGGAGGAGGAGATCCTGACCCGGCTTCTGCCGCGCAATCTCGCCGTGCAGATCTTCCGTGCTTTGCTCGAGAATAACGCCTCCTTCTACGGAGCGCAGATGACGGCGATGGATAACGCCACCCGCAACGCCGGCGAAATGATCCGCAAACAGACCCTGGTCTACAACCGTACGCGCCAGGCGATGATTACCAAGGAACTGATCGAGATCATCTCGGGTGCCGAGGCGGTCTAGAGGTCACACACAGCAAACACCACCCTGGTCTTGGTGAGAGAGACGGATCAGCGGTTACGGATCGAAGGAGACAGAGTAGATGGCTAAAGCAGCCAACCAGATCGGTCGCATCACCCAGGTCATCGGTGCCGTCGTTGACGTGCAGTTCGAGGGACACCTGCCGGCCATTCTCAATTCGCTCGAGACCAAAAACGCCGGCAACCGTCTGGTGCTTGAGGTGGCGCAGCATCTCGGCGAGGCGACCGTGCGCACCATCGCCATGGATACCACCGAAGGCCTGGTGCGGGGCCAGGAAGTGACCGATACCGGTGAGCCGATCCTGGTTCCGGTCGGCGACGGCATGCTCGGGCGCATCATCAATGTCGTCGGCGACCCGGTTGACGAAGCCGGTCCCGTGACGGCGGAAGCGCGCCGCGCCATCCACCAGCCCGCACCGGCCTATACCGAACAGTCGACCGAGGCTGAAATTCTGGTTACCGGCATCAAGGTTGTGGATCTGCTGGCGCCTTACGCCAAGGGCGGCAAGATCGGCCTGTTCGGCGGTGCCGGCGTCGGCAAGACCGTGCTGATCCAGGAGCTGATCAACAACGTGGCCAAGGCCCATGGTGGCTACTCGGTGTTCGCCGGCGTCGGCGAACGCACCCGTGAAGGCAACGACCTCTATCACGAATTCATCGATTCCAAGGTCAATGCCGATCCGCGCAATCCCGACCCCAATGTGAAGTCGAAATGCGCCCTGGTTTACGGCCAGATGAACGAGCCGCCGGGCGCGCGGGCCCGTGTCGGCCTGACCGGTCTGACGGTCGCCGAACATTTCCGTGACCAGGGCCAGGACGTGCTGTTCTTCGTCGACAACATCTTCCGTTTCACCCAGGCGGGCTCGGAAGTGTCGGCGCTGCTCGGCCGCATTCCCTCGGCGGTGGGCTATCAGCCCACACTGGCAACCGACATGGGCGCGCTGCAGGAGCGCATCACCACCACCACCAAGGGCTCGATCACCTCGGTGCAGGCGATTTACGTACCGGCCGACGACCTCACCGACCCGGCGCCGGCGACCTCCTTCGCCCATCTCGACGCCACCACGGTGCTGTCGCGCGCCATCGCGGAAAAGGGCATCTATCCGGCCGTGGATCCGCTCGACTCGACCTCCCGCATGCTGTCGCCGCTGGTGGTTGGCGAGGAGCATTATTCCACCGCCCGCATGGTCCAGCAGGTGCTGCAACGCTACAAGGCGCTGCAGGACATCATCGCCATTCTCGGCATGGACGAATTGTCGGAAGAGGACAAGCTGACGGTGGCCCGCGCCCGCAAGATCGAGCGCTTCCTGTCGCAGCCCTTCCACGTCGCCGAGGTTTTCACCGGTTCGCCGGGCAAGCTGGTCGATCTCGCCGACACCATCAAGGGCTTCCGCGGTCTGTGCGAAGGAAAATATGACCACCTGCCGGAAGCGGCCTTCTACATGGTCGGAACCATCGAAGAGGCGGTCGAGAAGGGCAAGAAACTGGCTGCGGAAGCGGCTTGAGGCAATTCGACGAAATTGGTGGAGCGCGTCGGGAGGGTTCCCGCATGCGCTCCGGCGTAAATCGGTTGGCGGATATCAGCGTGTGCGTCGCTGATCAGGATTGACAGGGTTTTCGATGGCCAGCTTTCACTTTGATCTCGTCTCTCCGGAAAAGCTCGCTTTCTCGGGCGACGTCGAGCAGGTCGACATTCCTGGTGTCGAAGGTGATTTCGGGGTGTTGGCAGGACATGCACCGATGGTGGCCTCCGTCCGCCCCGGCATCCTCACCGTCACCACAGGCGGCCGCCAGCAGAAGATCATCGTGCTCGGCGGACTGGCCGAGGTCTCCGACAAGGGCCTGACCGTTCTGGCCGACGTGGCGACCTCGATTGAGGAGCTTGATCGCGTCCAGTTCCTCGAGACCATCGCGGCGATGGAAGCCAGGCTGGCGCAGCAGGCCGGCTCGGAACTCGATAGCGCTTTCGAGCGGCTCGACCAGTTCAGGACCATCCAGAACCAGCTCAACAGCACCGCGATGCACTGATCAAAGCGTGCTTTGACGGGATCCGGCTCCGTCATGGGGCAGGAGAGAGATGCCGCTGCGATCTCCTCTGTGCCTCGCGTGGAATTCAGGGAACTGGCGGATGGAACCGTTCCGGCCATCCTGCGGCAGTTGAGCTGTTCAAACCTGATCGGGGAGCGCTCCAAGCGACAAGGTAACTGCCCAAGGTAGCTTTTGCCAGTTTCCTGGGTTGGTGGTCCAAGGCGCAGGAAACGTGCCGAATCCGGGGTCGCAGGGGACCTATGAACGGGCTTCAAAAGCCTGGCTGCAGACCGCCAATTGTCAGACGACTTCAGTTTCGTTGCCGCGCGGTGATTTCCGATCTGTTCCCACTACGTCAGTCCGAGCACGGTTCGCTGCTGCAAATTTTCGGAGGCAGGTTGGATCGTTCCATGGAAATGCCCAGTTGAGACAGGCCTGGGATTCTCGCATTCGTTTTCATCGGAACCGGCGAATTCAATTACTCTACGAACCATCTTGCACACGCATTCTTTGAAATATGTTCTTCAGTCTCTCATCGAGAAGATTTGGACCCCGGCAGGAATAGCCGAAAACGCTGGCTGAACTATATCCGGCGTTGCGGATTTGTCATTTGTCGACTGGGGCCACGCAATTCCGGAAGGTGCAGCATCGGAACCCAAAAAACAAATCGAGTAGGAATCGATAAAGGCTGTGCTGTTCGAAGATCGTCGACTCGACACGATAACAATTACCTCGGACGGTGTGCAGCGCCGCATTCTCTTGGTGGTGGGCTGTCAGACAACGCAGGCCACCGACATGGGCGCGTCGATCAAGTCACGGACTGTGGGGCGGCGTCGCGCGAAGGGGGAGCGGTTGCGGCCGATTCTTCGGATGTCGAGGCCCGGGATTGGGAGGAGGCTGGGCGTTGGCGGGCGCGTGCAAATACGACATTGTCCGTGAAGAGATTGCGATGTTTGAACGCTGCTGGCGACACCAGGGTCAGATATTCGTGAAGCCCAGGATCGTTGAAGATTGTCAGGAAGCAAGGTTCAGGAAGGTATCGGTGCGGCTTGGCGGTCCAGGCGGGTGCTGGGGAGTGTGCGTAGCACTTTGCCAGATGCTCGGCCATCGCTGCCATCAGGCAGTCGTCGGAAGCCTTGCTTAACGTGGCTGGTTCGTCGGCAAGCGCGGCAATCTTGCCTGCGGTGTCGAGTGAGTAGAAGTGATCAAGGAATTCATTCATTGCCTTGACTCTGGTCTCGCCGTCGAGTGTCCGTTGGACCGCTTCTGCCAAGGTAGCGGGGCGCATGATGAGGATCCGCCAATAGAGTGAGGTGTTTCAGCAGATAGACCTGTTTTTCGGGAGATTTCGCTGTCTTGGGAAAATATTTCGCCAGCACGGCGATGGCTCTCTCGATTGTGTCTGCATGAATAACTTTTGCAAGGTTAAGAATGTCCGCGGCCTCCTGTTCGGCATTGTTCGGATCGAGCAGGCGAATGGCCTTCAGCTTCAGGGCAAAGATATATTCCGCAGTGGGCACGACAACGTCCAGTCCGTACGGACCCTGCCCCCTGGGAAAGCTGCCAAATTCGACATGATCGGTGGCGCGGTCAGCAAGCGGGCTGAGGTGAAACTGGACGGCGTCGTTGATCCAGTCCGATGACCAGCCATTCTTTGTCGCAATTGCACCTATTATGTCAGAGAACCATTGAGGTTGACCGTCCTTGATTTCGGCGATGTCGACGTCCTCAGTGGCGAAGCGAAAATTTCCAGCGATCATCAAGGCCGAACCGCCATATATCGCGAGTTCGAGGTGCGATGAGTTGTCGAGCGCGGCCTGTCCGATGTCGTCGAGAGCCGCCAGCAACGCCGCAGAGTCGAAAGTCATCCTCTTTATCATGACCGATGGTCCTGCGAACAGTTTCCAAATCCTATAGGTTCTTGGGGCGAAAGGCAATGCCAGGACTCGCTGTGCGGAAGAGGCTGCGGATCTGTGCCGGCGTCCTATTGCATTCCGCTGCTTTGCCAAAGGATTCCGCGAATGGGAAAGAGAGCCCGCCGCTGCGCAGGCCGCGAGGCAAAGTCGGTGACAGGATCGCGACAAGACCGTTGATAAATCGGGGGTTGGGCGAACATGGATTTTTGGGCCTGCGAGAGTCTTGCCTGCGGTGTCCTGGAGCCCATCGGACTTCAGTCTCGGGCGGGTGTCACTCTGTGGGGGGGCCGGGGGGGCTGCCGCGGACTGTGGAGGCGTTGATCGCTCTGGCTGGTGGGTGGCGCCATTGATTTTGTGGGGTGTGCCGGGACTGCTCTACGCTCTGCAAATGCGCAAGAGAAGCGTGGTCCAATGCCGAAAATCTCAATGCGTCGGACACCCGAGCGGTTGTGTGTACAGGCCTGAATCGCGAAATTCCAGGGGCCGTCTGTGGAAGCTGTCGGTGTGTCGCGGCAAACCCGCCGGTCAGAATGCCGTTTCCGACATGTTCAAACCTGATTGAAAACCGCTTCCATTGCTGGCTCAATCAACGTACTCACGCAGAATGTGCCGCGATGGGTTTCGGGTTGCCGGTGCTGTGTGTTGTGAAGAGAAGGCCTGGAGGCGCGGATGCCTCCAGTGTCGGGCTTTCGAGCCTGCAGGCAGGCTGAATAAAGGAGCGCTCAGACCTTGTAGCCGAATTTTGAGAACGGCATGGCGCGCAGGCGCTCGCCAGTGGCGGCGAAAATGGCGTTGGCCACAGCCGGTGCCATCGCCGGCAAGGCGGGCTCGCCCATGCCGGTCGGGGGGAAGTCCGATTCGACGAACCAGGTCTCGATGAGGTGAGGCGCGAAGGGGAGGCGCAGAATCGGATAGGTGTCGAAATTGAGCTGCCGGATACGGCCGTCTTCGAACAGGATCTGCTGGGCCAGCGCGGCCGAAAAGGCGTCGATACAGGCGCCCTGGGCCTGCGATTCGGCCCCTGCCAGTTCGACGATCTGGCCGACATCGGCTGCGACCACGACGCGGTGAAGGGTGATGCGTTTGGCCTTGTCGACGCTCAATTCCACCGCCTGGGCGGCGTGGCCGGCATGGGAATAGCACCAGGCAAGGCCAAGACCGTGGCCTTGGGGCAGTGACCTGCCCCAGCCGGCCTTTTCGGCGCAGAGCCGGATGACGCCGGCGGCACGTTCGGGACTGAAATTCACGTCCTTGCTGGCGGGCGCAAGTTCCGGCACCTCGCGCATCACTGCGTCGATCAGGAAGGCGACATGATCGCGCCCGGCGGCCAGGCTGAGTTCGTGCATGAAGCTCTGCTGGGCGAAGACCTGGGCGTTGCAGCCGGGAGCGCGCCAGGGGCCGGTTGGAACCTGGAGTTCCATCATCGTGGTGGCGCGGCGCAGGTTCGGCGCCTTGCAGGAGAGGTTGAGGAAGCGGGAATAGTCGGCACCGGCGGAGGGGGTTTTGCCGTCGGCGCTGACGGTTATGAAATGCTCCTGCCAGGCATCACACCGCCCCTCTTTGTCGATCGCGCCCTTGAACTGGTGGAAGCCGGCGGGACGGAGAAAGCCGTGGGCGAAGTCGTCCTCGCGGGACCATTGCAGCTTGACCGGGCGATCGAGTCTCTTTGCGATGGCGGCGGCTTCGCACATATAGTCGTTGATAAGCCGGCGCCCGAAACCGTTTCCGACCCGGGTCTGGTGCACCACCACCTTGTCCTCGGCTGTTCCGAGCAGTTGCGCGACCAGGCTCTGGCCGCGATTGGGTTGCTGGGTCGGCACCCACATCTCCATCACCCCGTCATGCCACCAGGCAGTGCAGTTCTGCGGTTCCATATTGGCATGGGCAATGAAGGGGTATTCGTAATAGGCCTCGACAATGTGGGCCGCATCGGCAAAAGAGCGGTCGACGTCACCGATATTGCGATCGGTTTTGGCAGGGAAGCTGCCGGCGGCATGTTCTCTGGCGCGCGCGCTCAGGTCGCGGGAGGACTGCTTTGCCGCCGCGCTGTTGTCCCATTCGATATCGAGGCGCTTCCTGGCTTCAAACGCCGCCCAGCTGTTGGTGGCGATGATGGCAACGCCCGGCATCACTTCGGTGGGCCTGCCGTTGCCCTCGATCACGAAAGCGTCGATCACATTGGGCAGCGTCCGGATCTCGTCGAGATTGGCGGATGCCACCTTGCCGCCGGTGGCCGGGGCTTTGACATAGGTGGCGAAGAGCATAGCCGGCAGACGGACATCGATCCCGAACAGGGGCTTGCCGGTGACCAGTGCGGCGTCATCGACGCCACGATGGCGGCGGCCGAGCAGGCGGTATTGCTCTCTTGTCTTGAGCCTGAGCGTTGTCGGATCCGGGACCGGCATCCGGGCCGCAGCGACCGCCAGCGAGCCGTAGCTGGCGCTGCGGTTACTGGCGTCATGCCGCAGCATGGAGTCTTTCGTCGTGATCCCGGCGGGGTCGACCTGCCACTCCTGGGCGGCGGCGGCGATCAGCATCGCCCGGGCGGCGGCACCGGCCTGGCGCAGCTGGTCCCAGGCGCGGGGGATCGTGGTCGAGCCGCCGGCTCCCTGATAGCCATAGACCGTGGCATCGATCGGCGCCTGTTCCACCACCGTGTGGTTCCAGTCGGCATCCATTTCCTCGGCGATGATCAGGCCCAGCGCGGTCTTGATACCCTGGCCGATTTCCGGAGCCTTGGAATAGACCGTCACGCTGTTGTCGGGGGCGATGCGCACGAAGGCGTTGAGGGGGCCGGGCGCATCGGCAGCGGGTGGCGCGGCAAGTGCAGGGTCGGAAATTGTGGGCAGGCAGAAACCGAGGATGAGCCCGCTGCCGGCGATTTTGAGAAAACCGCGGCGGTCCAGCGGCGGCAGTAGAGTGGAGCGGTCCTGGGCACTCTGCATGATTTCGCGGATCGCGGCATCCGACTCGGCGAACCTGAAGTCGTTTCTGGTCATGGTGGTGCGGGACATGGTGCTCTCCCTCAATCTTTGGCTGCGGTCTTGACGGCCAGTCTGACCGCCTCGCGGATCCGGACATAGGTGCCGCAGCGGCACAGAACGCCCGACATCGCCGCGTCGATGTCGGAGTCGGTGACATCGGGGACGTTGCTGATCAGTGCGGTCGCGGTCATGATCTGCCCGGCCTGGCAATAGCCGCACTGCGCGACTTTGGTCTCGATCCAGGCCTCCTGGACCCTGGCACCGACGGGGCTGTCACCGATGGCCTCAATCGTGGTGACGGCCTGTTTGCCGATCGAACCCACATTGATCATGCAGGAGCGCACCGGCTTGCCGTCGAGATGTACGGTACAGGACCCGCAATGGCCGATGCCGCAGCCATATTTGGTGCCGGTGAGCCCGATCAGGTCGCGCAGCACCCAGAGCAGGGGCATGTCGCTGGGCGCATCCACGGAATGCGATTGGCCGTTGATTAGAAGCGTGATCATGTCGCAAACCTCTGAAAGTCCGACGGCAAAAACCCGATGTCAGCCGTCCGCTGGCAAGGGGCGACACGGGTGGGATGTCTCTTCCGGAATGGGGAATGTCACGACCTGGCGTCGGTGGCAAGGCACAGCGCCTGTGTCCCCCTATGTTTTCAGGTCATCCGATGTCCTGAGTTCCACGTCCTGCCATGCATCGGGTGCCGTGCCGCGTTGCCTCAGCGAGGTGAGGGGCAACCGACCAGTGCCTGCAACCGCCATCATCACTGGCCTGAACCTGTGTCTGTGCGTCATGCCGCTGGCGAAACTGAGCGACAAGGCAGGGTGAGGTGCGATTTTCTTCCTGCCAGGCGCCGCCATTTTCGCGTGGGGCCTGCAACCCTGCGCGTCCTGGCGCTGCAACGTTCGGAGGAAATTTGAGAACGGCCGCGACCTTCCCTGAACGTGAAAGCGGCCGCCGCGAAGGAGATCCGACAGAGACCCGGATGGAGCCACGATTTCAGCCCGGCTCTGGTGCCCGGAGCCGGTGCGGCCTCGAAGGCGTCGTCATCCGGAGCGGCCGGTTCTGCGGGAAGCGGGTTCGCAACGGCTCTTCAGGTCTCATGTGGCGACGATCATTTTCCAGTGAGCGGCAGGCGGCGCAAGCGGGAAGGGGTGATATTGGCGTGGAGTTTGCCCCGGAAAACCAGTAGCTTGGCCTTTTGGCGCGGTGCACAGGTTGCCGGACGGGCTAAGGATGCCCCCGCTTTTTCGAGTCGGGTTTTGTGGTCAGGGTTTCAGCATGAAACGATGGAAGTTTGCAGGGCTCACGGTTGTCGCGGTCATCGTCATTGCGGTTGTGCTCCAGCTTGCCGGCGTGCCCGGGCGTTTCTTTGCTCCCGTGCTGAAAGCCTGGATCGAGGCGGCAACCGGCTATCAGGTCACGAAAATGGACCATGTCGGGCTCGGCCTGTGGCCCGGCCTCAGGCTGAGCGCGGATGGCATCGCTCTCGACAAGGCGGATGATCCGACGGGTCTCAACCGCCTGACCGCCGAGCGGATCGAGGCGGATGTGCCCCTGTCGGCGCTGTGGTCGGGGCGTGCGGACGTGAGCGCGGTGGTCGTCACCCGCCCTGTGCTCTATCAGCCCTTGCTGCGCAGGCGCCTGCCGGAGAAGCCGGCGCAGGCGAGCGCTGGTACAAAGCCGGCTGGCACGGGCGGCAGGATCGACCGGGTCCGGATTGTCGGCGGTGAGGTCGCCTTCGCGCGTCAGCGCGGCCATGTTGACAACCGCTTCGGCGGCATCGATGCCGAGGCCATAATGCATGACGGCAGGCTGACCGTGAACGGCAGTGCCGAGCACGGGATCACATTCGAATTCCGGAGCACGGACCGGCCTGCACAGTCGCAAACCATCCCGCTGGATTTCGTGATGCGGATTCCGGACCTTTCGGACTCGCCGCTGAAGGGCCGGACCGATCTTGAGGCCTCGGGCCGGATTTTGAGCCTTCATGCTGTGGCGGCGACACTCGGTGACAGCAGCTTCAGCGGCAAGGCTGAGGTCGACCTCGCCAGCAAGCCCCTGGTCACGCTCGAACTCAATGTCGAGCGGCTGCATCTGCCGGTGAGCACGGTGCCAGCGGATCCGAATCCGGCACCGCAAGCCTGGAGCAGCGCAGCGTTCAACAGCGATTTGCTCAATTATGTCGATGCCGATCTCAAGCTCGCAGTGGGCGAGGTCAAGGCGGGGACGATGGGCTTCAGCTCGGTTGCTGCCAGAGCCCGGCTCGAAAACGGCGTCATGAAGATGAATCTGGCGGATGGAAAGCCGCAGGCGGCTCAGACCAGCGTGCCAGCCGGGCGCAGTCCGGGCCAGGAAAAGACGGCGGGCCAGGGACAGGTCAACGCCAATATCACGCTTGACGTCAGCGGCGAAAAGCCCGGCATCAGTATCCAGTCGACGCTCAGGGATATCCCCGCACTGCCGCTGCTTGAGGCGGTCGCCGGGTTCGACCGCATTGAGGGCCGGCTGCAGGCCAGTATCGCGGTCGACTCGCAAGGCAACAGCGAGCAGGCGGTGATGTCGAATCTGCAGGGCGTGGTGTCGCTCGACTTCAGAGACGGTGCTGTCAGGGGGATCAACATCGCCCAGATGATCCGCTCTTTGACATCGAGCCCCCAGGACTGGCAACAAAGCAGCGTACAGAAAACCGATCTGTCGCAGCTCTCCGCCTCGTTCAGCATCGACAAGGGGCGGGCGGTGACCAGCGATCTCAAGCTGGTCAGTCCGATGGTGCGGGTGACCGGGGCGGGCACGGTTGATCTTGGCGCCAAAGAGATGGCCCTTCGCGTCGAGCCGACGCTGGTGATGACGCTGCAGGGCCAGGGCCGGGGCAGCGAGCCCGGCGCATTCGGCGTTCCCCTGATGATCAGCGGCCCCTGGTCCAACCTCCACATCCATCCGGATGTTCCGGGCATGCTCGACAGCCCGGAAGCGTTTGACACGCTGGAGCAGATCGGCGCGGGCCTTTTCGGGAAGGGTGGTCTGTTCGGTGGCAATGGCGCCAGCGGCAATAGCGGCAGCGGCACTGACAAGGACCAGCCGTCACGGCAGGGCGGAGAGGGTGGATCGGGTGGTGGAAGCGGCGGAGGACTTGGCGGAGGACTTGGCGGAGGACTTGGCGGCCTGCTCGGTGATCTGATTCAGCAGGGGCTTTCCGATGGCGACGGATCTCGCGGCCAGCGTCGCCCGCGCCCCTGATCGCGTGGTGGCACCAACCGCCAGCCTCGAGGGGAGGTCCTGGCTTCATTCCATCGTCGTCTTTTCGGAAGCCCGAGCGATGGAAAGCGAAAGCCTGGCAAATGTCTGGGGCGCTCTTCCTGCGGCACGCGAGCCGAGGCCGCGGGCAGGATCGCCCGCTCAGACCTGATGATCGCGATTGCGGAGCGGGTGAAGGCGTGGAAGCTGCCGAAAGGCGTGTGCAGCGACCTGCCCTGGCCCGACGCGGCCCCGGCTTAATGAGCTGATGGGCGGGAGGGATCAAGGCGGTTTCCCTGGAGGACGGGGTGAAGATCGCAACCACGGCAGGCCTGGATGCCGCGACATCGCGATTTCCGACGCAGCCTGAACGGCGTTGTCTGTTTCCAGGCCTGTACTTGCGCTGAGCGCCGAAGGCAAAGGGCAGAGCCCCTTCGCCTTCGGCGGTGAAATTTTCGTCAGTGCGACTGCAGGATAAAGCGGCGGTTGTCCTTCTGCAGCGGCCGGGCATTCATCGGGAACAATCTGGCGAAGGCGGCAATATCGGCAGCGTCTGCCTGGACCGGCTCGCTGAGCAGCACCCACTCCACCACCTCGGAACAGGGGGGCGTCGTCAGCGAACCCGAGTAGCGGTAGTAGCTGAGATTCTCCGGCAGCAGCCCCTGCAGTTTCATATCTGTGGCAGCCGGCTTTGCTGCCGGTCCGGGGGTTGCGGGCATCGCCTGCACGATCCTGTGGAAGACGTCGTTTGCCTTTCCTTCCTCGATCAGGACGCCGACCACCGCGATGGCACCGTTCTCGGCGCGATGGACGAAATGGGCCTCCATCGGGAAACGCTTTCCGGCGATGGCGTGCTCGCTTGGATGGTGAAAATGCACCTGCAGCAGCTGGTAGCTGGTATCCCCGAGGGTGAGCGAACCGCCAGCAGGGAAATTGAGCTGGATGGTGTGCCCGTTGTTGATGATGGTATCGACGCTGTCCGGCCAGTTGAGCTTGAGCGTGGGCAACTCGGCGCGAATCGTGTTGGCGATATCGACCGGCGACTGCTGCGCGCCGATGGCGCAGGCCTGGTTGGCGGCATCGAGATCGCCCCATTTCGCCGGCCCGGTTGCGTCCTCATAACCCCAATGCGCGCCTTCGGCGGCGAGGGCGGGAGCGCATGTGGAAGTGAGAGCGAGGATGGCAAGAGCGGACAGAACGTGACGGTGTTTCATGCGTTTTCTCCTTTAATGGAACGTGATGAAGTGGTTGGGTGACGGTCGTTCAGCTCGCCTGCTGGGGTGAGGGGCGTCGGGTTCACCCGAGGTTGCCATGGTCGGCGACCCTCGACGGCTGCAGGTCCCCTTCGGCACCCCGGTGCATCGGCGGCCTCATTCTCCCTTCTCTTCGGACTTCAGACATCGAGATGATACATGGTGAAAGGAAGTCAGACTCCTGGGACGTGAACGACAATCGCTGGCCGATTTCGGGTCCGATGCGAAGGGCGAAGCGGGACAGCTGGGCCGCGACCTCAAAAATATGCGGATCACCATTTCCTGCGCCGGTACGCTGCCTGAGCGTGGCCTGGATCGGAGCGGGGATTGTCCTTCAATCATTGGATCCGCCCGATGGTGTGCTCGGCCCGCGCAATATATCGCCTTCAGAGGGTTGAGGAGAAGAGTGGAGGTGGCCCCATTGTCGCATAGCGGTCGTGCGGATGTCGAACGGTATGGATGCGATCAGGGTTCCGGCTGCCGAGGCTGAAGTGTTAAACCCGAACATAGTGCGTTTCGATCGATCAAAGATCAAGGGACGCCGGCGAAAGGACGGCGTCTTCATGGCGGTTGATCCCCGAGCGGAAGCCTTTCTCCTACCCAGGGCGCCAAATTTGCTGCGGAATCCGGATGAGAGGGCATCTCGCGGGGGCAAGAGGCGCCGTTCGCGGGCACGCCGCTGCCGCTGGCGCTCCGATTGGCTGACGGGCTCGATCGTTTGGTGCCGTCATCGCGCCGGGCTTTACATCCGTCTTTCGCAAACACGCTGCTCGACCCTCGGGGCCGGACGTCTCCGAAAAAGTTTGCGCAAGACCGCTGCCGGGGATTGCACCCTTCGTTCCGCATCGACATTTCGCGCCTGGCGCTGCTGTTCACATACGGCGGGCAGAAAGGCCAAAGCCGCGCGGCACACGCCGTTATCGACCGCACTACGCGAAAAGCGGGATTCCAGGTAATTCCCCGGATCGCAGAGGGATCTGGTTTTCCCGGAAGGCACAGACAAGAGCCACCGAAAGCGCCTGCTCGTCTCCGTCGCGGTCCCTACGGACCGTTCCCGCTGCCGGCGGCTTTGCGATACCACTCGGCGGCCTTCGCCGCATCCCGTTGGACGCCTCTCCCGTCCTCGTACATCTTACCAAGACTGCGCTGCGCGGCGGCGTCCCCCTGATCGGCGGCCTTGCGAAACCAGGCGGCGGCCAGAGCGTGATCCTGCGCTACGCCCTGGCCCTCGTTGTACATCACGCCGAGATTATGCTGAGCGGTGGTATGTCCCTGCTCGGCAGGCTTGCGAAACAGGGCGAGGGCGCGCGGGTAGTCCTGTGCCTCGCTTTTGCCGAGATAGTAACTCAGCCCGAGAGTGAACTGGGCGCCGGCGTCGGTCTGGGCAGTGGAGGTGTCGGCGGGCTGGGAATGCGCGGGCCTGACAAAACCGCAGCAACCGAGGCAGATGGCGAGAGTGAGAAGGGTGCAGGCTTTCGTCATGAAGCTGAAACCTCTTGGGCCGTGGGGTGAGGGTGGGTTTTTCGGGTGGTGCTGTCGGGAGCTGTCGGACCTCCGGCAAAGCGGTTCAGGCTTGGGTCAGCGGAGGTCGATGCATGACGGTTTGCGGCGAAGCCGGCAGTCGTTTGCGAAATTAAATGCGAGGCCATGGGCGCCTTTGCCAGCTTCTCCCCTGGGGCCTTCGAGGAGGGGCCGTCGATCGGTGCGGTCGGCCGGCGGGAGATGTGGAGTGACGAGGGCGCTGATACAACATACAACATTCAATGTGGTGGTCCCCGGCAGGGAGAGGGGTGGTTCGACCGGCGGTGCGGTGCGCAGGTTCAGACGCCGATCGAGAGGCAACAGCGCCCTCGGAAAGGACAGGGAAAAGAGCCGGACGGGGAGGCTCAATCGTCATCCACCGAGCGAGGAGCAAATTTGTAAGACAGGGGCGGTGCCGGACCTTCGGCGGTTTCTACGGTTTCATCTTATCGAGTGCATCTTTCACCAGTTGGGCCTCAATGCGGCGCAACGCGTTCTGCGCATCGGTGTCCCACTTTTCGACTCCCTTGCGGTACCACTGGACGGCCTCTGGCAGGTTGCGGGGAACGCCAAGACCATTCTCGTGCATCTGGCCGATATGGTAGAAGGCGCGAGGTTCCCCCTTGTCGGCGGCCTTGGTGTACCAGGCCAGCGCCTGCGCATAGTCCTGGGTGGTGCCCTGACCAGCCTCGTACATCTGACCGACCCGTACTTTCAGAGAGTCCATCTCGGGGGCCGCTTTGATGTACCATGCCAAGGCCTGCGCGAAGTCCTGGTCGACGCCATGGGCGTTGCGGTAAGCCTCGGCGACCTTGTACTGGGCAAAGGGCTGCCCCTGCTCGGCAGACTTGATGTACCAGGAGAAGGCCTGTTTCGCCGAGCGCGGCACGCCGCGGCCGGTATCGAAGAGGTAGGCGACATTGGCCTGGGCGGCGCTGTGGCCCTGGTCGGCGGCTTTACGCAGCCATGCCATCGCCATCACATAGTCGATGGCTGTGCCCTCGCCGTTGAGGAACATGTTGCCAAGCTCGAATTGCGCTGCAGCGTCGCCGCGTTCGGCACTGGCGCGTCGTTCAAGAAAGATCGGGCTGGGTGCGGCGGGGGCGGCGTTCTGGGGGGAAGCCGCCGGATCGAGGCGGGCCTGAATGTCGGCGGGGCGCGGTGCCTCAGGTTGGGCCGGGGGCGGGGCGGAAGTCGCTGCGGTTCTGACGGCGTCGGTCCTGCTGCCGCGGAGGTAGAAGCGGCCGATCAGGGACAGCGACAGCTCGGGCAACTGGGTGTGCCGGGTTTCCTCGTAGACGTCTTCGCCGATGTCGCGGAAGATCACTCCGATCTCTTCCTGCTTTTCAATATGCCTGAGGAAGGCGGCGGTGAAGGGGCTGTTGCGCCCCTTGCCATCGGAGGCGGTCTGGCTGGATTGCGTGGCGTAGGCCACGATCATGCCCTGCGGCGTGTCGATTTTGGCCAGCCCGTTGGCAACCGCGATGCCCCGCGTGGTTCCGAGCGACCGGCGCAGGACTTCGGCAAAGGGGTTGTCACGACAGGCATCGAGAATGAGGATGCGCAGGTTCTTTGCATATTGCAGGTCGGCGACAATCTGGTCGACACGGGTCATGCGCCGCAGATCGGTCTCGTCGCGCAGATCGGTGTCGACGGGCACGAGGTAGTTGACACCGTTATACTGCAGCGCGTGCCCGCTGTAATAGAAAAGAGCGACATCGGCATTCCGCGCCGCGCGGGCGAAGTCGATCGCCGCGTTCTCCATTTCGCGCTGGCTGAGATTGAACGAGGTGATGGTCTCAAAGCCGGAACGCTGGAGCGCGGCGGCGACCGCACTGGCATCCGAGGAGGGATTGCGCAGAGGCGGGACGTGCTGATAGGCGCCGTTGCCGATCACCAAAGCGACCCGGTTTTCCGCCGCTGCCGGGGAGGAGGAGGCCTGAGTTAAGGCAAGCGAGACGAGAATGGCGAGCAGAGAAAGCCGCATCTTGAATTCCTTCCGCCGCTTCGCGGCCCCGGAGGTGCGGGCGGCGGTTTGGATGTGGTCCGTGCAGTCCGTGGACCATGACCTTGGGGACAGGGCGAAAGAAGGCCCGGATGGCGTCGATTGAGTCTGGCATGGAGCGGGTGAGGGTGCAATATCGTGGCTTTTTTGCGTGTCTGAGATCGCCTGCCGGCAGGTCGGTGAGGATGGCATCAGCCGCCGGTCAGATGCCTCGGATCCAGCTTCTCCAGCGCCTCTCTGGTCAGCGGGCTATCGATCCGGCGCAACGCCTGCTGGGCATTGCTGCCCAGTTTGTCGGCAGCCCTTGTGTACCAGGCCAGCGCCTGCGCATGGTCCTGCAGGCTGCCCTGGCTGTTCTGGTACATCTGCCCAAGCCCGGCCTGCACGAAATCGAGCGGGTCGGCGGCCTTGCTGTACCAGGAAAGCGCCTGTGCGAAGTCGCTGGGCGCGACGATCCGGGTCAGATCGGAGGACTCGCCGACCTTCAACTGCGCCCAGGCAAGGCTCTGTTCAGCCGCCTTGTGCTGCCAGTCGAAGGACTGCTGGAAATCGCGCGGCAGGCTCCAGCCGCCCTCGAACAGACGGGCGACCGTGTTCTGCGCGACAACGTGTCCCTGGGCGGCAGCCTTGATCAGCCAGGCCATGCCCAGAACATAGTCCGGCGTGGTCTCTCTGCCCTCCAGATACATCCTGGCGAGTTCGAACCGGGCTCCGGGGTCGCCGCGCTCGGCGCTGAGACGCGTGTCGCGAAAAACTGCACTGGAGCCTGCGTCGGGCTCGGGGGAGGCGGTGGCTGATTTCTGCGCCGGGCTGAGAGGGGCGGGAGCGGAGGGGTGCTCGCTGTGCCGTTGGGGTGTGGGGGCTGTCTTCGGTGCCGGGCCCTGGGAGGCGAGCGCGGGCTGACGGTCGGCGTCGCACCTTGGGGCGGGGGCAGGTTTGTGGAGCGGCACCACAGGGGTGATGCTGGCCCGCAGTTCGGTGTCAGGCTTCGGTGCGGTTGTGGCGGCCGCGCTTTGCATTGTCGGGTGGGTCGAGGTGTCGACGGTGTCGGCCGGTCTGCCGTTGAGATAGTAGCGGCCGACCAGCGACAGCGACAGTTCGGGAAGCTGGCCGTGCTGGGTGGTCGCGTACACCTCCTCGCTGATATCGCGGAAGATCACTCCGATTTCTTCCCGCTTTTCAATATGATTGAGGAAGGCTGTGGTGAAGGGGCTGTTGCTGCCGCGGCCATCGATGGCGGTCTGGCCGGCCTGGGTGGCATAGACCATGATCATGCCCTGCGGGGTGTCGATTTTGGCCAGCCCGTTTGAGACCGTCAATGCGCGGGTATTTCCGATCGAGCGCTGCAGCTGTTCGGCAAAGGGGTTGTCGCGGCAGGAATCGAGAATAAGGATGCGCAGGTTCTTCGCCTGGCTGAGGTCGGCGACGATCTGATCGACGCGGGCCATGCGCCGGAGATCCGCCTGGTCCCTGAGGTTGGTGTCAACCGGCACGAGATAGTTGGCGCCGCCGGACTGGAGCGCGTGCCCGCTGTAATAGAAGAGGGCAACATCCGCGGACCGCGCTGTACGGGCAAAGTCGATGACGGCGTTCTCCATGCCGGTCTGATTGAGATCGGTGGCGGTGACGGTCTCAAAGCCGGAGCGTTTCAGGGCGGCGGCGACGGCGGCGGCGTCATGGGCCGGATTGAGGAGACGGGGTGCGTGTTCATAGGCTCCGTTGCCGATCACCAGAGCGACCCGCGTTTCCGAGCGGGCCGGCGCAGGCGGCGTCAGGAGGAGGGCAATCGAGGCGAGAATTGCGAGCAATGGCAACCGCATCGGATTTTCCCCTGAATGGTGAGAGCGCGCGGCTGGAGGCGGGTTCTGCCACGCATCCACCCGCCTTTCCCCGCGCGAAGCGGGAGGCAAATCGGGAGGCTGGAGGCTGGAGGACGTCTCATGGAGATGTCGTTTTTGTGGCGTCCCATTCTGTTCGCGAAAACGTGATCGCCGCAGCGGAGGCGCCAGCAACCCCGGATCCTAGGATGGTCCGCCTGTCCTTGTTCGGCAGGGTGGGATAAAGGGCGCGGTCCGGCGTTGCGAACGGGGCTGGAGTGGTGCCTTTTCGATCCTCTCTGGCGATTTCCAATTCCGCCGGTTTTCATGGAAGACCGGATTGAGTGGGACCCAAGGGGGCTTCCGTCCACCAGGCCCCTCCGCTGGCGGCCTTTGAGGCCGGTGAAGCTGGTGAAAGCTGCTTTCTGGAACGCGGCGCAGGCGGCGGGCCATGTGCTTTGCGAATGGAGCCTGGGGACAGAGGATGGGCCCCTTTTTTCCCAGTTTCGCGATTCCTGGTCCTTTTCGAAGGTGAGAAGGTGGATGCCGCGAAGCGTCGGGGGGGCGCTCCCAAGCCTGGCGCTTGCCGTCTGTGTCTTTCATCTGTCAATCCCATCCACCTGGCGGGCCCGGGACATGGAAGGCTTCGTCGGGTTGAGGCTCAACTACAAAGTATCGAATCGCCTGTTCGGCGGAAGCCAGCGCCACATCGCTCAGCTGCAGGACCACATTGTTGCGCCGGTCCATCGCCTCCCGATCTCCCCGTGCTGCGGCAAGACTGAACCATTTATAGGACTCCTGAAGATCCGGCACCACGCCGTCGCCGCGGTAATAGAGTACCGCAAGGTTGAACTGACTGTCGGTTACGCCGTGCCTCGCGGCTCTGGCAAACCACTGCGCGGCGCTGACGTGATTGCCGCGCTCGGCCTCAAGTACGCCAAGGTTGTGCATTGCCGCTGCGTTGCCGCCCTCTGCTGCCTTGAGAAAATACAGCCTTGCCTGCTCCAGATCCTTGCCGACCCCCTGACCCCTCTCATAAAGCACGCCAAGCTTGAGGGCTGCCGGTGCCAGCCCGGCCAGCTCCGCCCGGCTGAACCACCAGACCGCCTCCGGATAATTCACGGACACGCCCCTGCCCTGGGCAAAGCGCAGGCCGACCTCATAAGCTGCAGCTGGGTCGCCAGCGCATGCGGCACTGCGCAATTTCAGTCCCCCGATGGCATCCGGCAGATCTGCAGTGGCCGGCACAGAAAACCCTGGGGGCTCGCCATCCTCGTCCCCGATGGCATCCGGCAGATCTGCAGTGGCCGGCGCTTCTGGATCGCCGGCGAGCGCCGTCTGGCGCAGGCGCGCGCTGCCGATGGCGTCGGGGAGAACCGGATCGGGGAGAGTCTCCGGCGCGGTTGAATTTTCCGGCGTCGAAACGCGGTTGTCATTGAAATCGAAATGCGCCGCGACCGACAGCTCGGAGCGTTGTGCGTGCTGTGCTGTTTCAGAAACGTCGTCGCGGATGGAGCGGAAGATGTCGGAGATGTCGTCGGGCTCCCCGATGTGTCTGAGGAAGGCGGCGGTGAAGAGGCTGTGGCGATCCCCGGCGTCTGCGGCGCAATCGCCTGTTTTTTCGGCGGTGGCAACGATCATGCCGTCGGGAGCCGCGATCTCTGCCAGCCCGGCGCCGAGCGGCAGGGCGCGGGCGCTTCCAATCGGGCGGCGCAAGGCTTCCACCAGGGGGGTGCCGCGACAGGACTCAAGAACGAGAATACCGAGCTTGCGGGCGCGCGTGAGAGCTGCCACGATCGGGTCGACCCGGATCATGCGCGGGACGTCGGTCTCGTCATGGAGGACCGTATCAACGCCTGCAAGATAGTTCCTGCCGTCGAAGCGGAGTGCATGTCCGCTGTAATAGAACAGCGCGATGTCGGCGTCGCGTGTGGAGCGGGCAAAGTCTTCAAGCGTCGTCGCGATGTCGGACTGAGTGAGATCGGTTCGGGTGATGGTCGTAAAGCCGGTGTGTTCCAGGGCGGCGGCGACAGCCGCGGCATCCCTGGGCGGCTGGGGCAGATAAGGGGCGCTCTGATAGGCTCCGTTGGCGATCACCAGAGCGACCCGCGTCTGCGTCCACGCCGGTGAGGACGGGGCAAGAAAGGCGATGGAGGTCAGAATTGACAGCAGATGGAGAAGCCGCATCCGAATTCCCTGATCAAGAGGCCTGGTTGCGCTGTGTGAGGCATGAAACGTGAAATGCGCTGGCGTTTGCCGCATCAACCCGGTCTCACCCGGATGGCATTTTTGTGGCGTCGGTTGGGATCGTCGCGTGAACGTGATCCGGGCGACAGGCTTACGCCTTTTTGATGTTGCGGATGTTGGGCACGAACGCCGGGGTCACTGCGAACCCGCCTGGCGCAAAGCGGATGGTGGCGTTTTCCAGGATGGCGGCGAGGCGGTCTTGTGCGATTGGGGGCAAAGGGCCGGCGAGCCGGGCGCGCCGATCGAGCGATGATCAGTGGAACCAGGTCCTGCGCGCGTCGCCGGTGGCTCCGCGAAACCACTTGTTGACGCTGGGTGCGGGAGATCCCGGGAGGCGGCTGGCGGACCGGGAGATCCGGGAAAGGCTGCTCTGTGCGCGGGCGAAACCCTGCTCGGCAGCCTTGCGATACCAAAAAACCGCCTGTGCGTTGTCGCGCACCAGGCCGCGGCCGGTTTCATACATCACGCCGAGATTAAACTGCGCCCGGGAGTCTCCCTGGTTGGCGGCTTTGCTGTACCAGAGAACCGCCTGTGCGTCGTTGGCGGCAACGCCCTCGCCGACCTGGTACATGGCGCCGAGATGGTTCTGGGCACTGGCTTCTCCCCGGTCGGCGGCCCTGTGATACCACAGCAGAGCCTGCGCAGGGTCTTTTGGCAGGCCCCGGCCCTGCTGGTATCTTTCGCCGAGCTGGTTCTCGGCCTGCGCGAATCCCTGGTCTGCAGCCTTGCGCAGCCAGGTTTGAGCCCGGGCGTCGTCGCGTACCACGCTGCGCCCGGATTGATACATCATGGATAGATAGTATTGAGCAGGAGCATGTCCCTGGGCCGCGGCCTTGCTCACCCATTCGAAGGCCTGTGCGTCGTCGCGGGCCACGCCGCGTCCGGCGCCATACATTGAACCGAGAAAATATTGCGCAGGCACATGGCCCTGGGCCGCAGCTTTGCTGGCCCAGGCGAAGGCCTGGGCGTCGTCGCGGTCCGCGCCTCGCCCGGTTCCATACAGATAGGCCAGCGCGTATTGGGCATCCGGCTCCGCCTGCTCGGCCGCTTTGCGTTGCCGGGCGATCCCTTCTGCAGGGTCCTGCGCGGCGCTCTGGTCGTGAGGAGAAATCATGGCGGGTTTCTCCTGCGCCTGGATGATTTCCTGATCTGCTGCCTCCTGAAGCCAGCGTAGCGCCTCGGCATGGTTCTGGGGCACGCCCAGGCCCTTGTCGTACATCGTCGCGATGCTGCGTTGCGCCTGCGTATTGCCGTGGTCGGCTGCCAATTTCAGCCAGCGCAACGCTTCGGCGTAATTCTGCGTCACGCCCTGACCCGCGAGATACATGCTGGCGAGACTGAACTGTGCCTTGTCGCTGCCCTGGTCGGCGGCCTGGCGCAGCCAGCGCTGTGCCTCGGCAGAGTCCTGGGTAACGCCAAGGCCCTTCATATACATCAAGCCGAGATTGGTCTGTGCCTTGGCGAGACCCTGATCGGATGCGCGGCGCAGCCAGCGCTGTGCCTCGGCGTGGTCCTGGGGGACGCCAAGGCCCATTTCGTACATTGCGGCAAGCGCGTTCTGGCCGGCTGCGTTTTCCTGTTCGGCGGATTTTCGGAACCAGCGCAGTGCCTCCGCGTGGTTCTGTGCGAGGCCGGCGAGGCCTTTTTCGTAAATCCGGCCAAGACTGTACTGGGCCTGAGCATCTCCCTGCTCGGCGGCCTGGCGGATCTGGGCCAGATACAGGGCCTGTTTCTGGCCGGCGGGATCCTCGCTGAGGTCGGGATTGACGGGTGCGGCGTCGATCGGTTCGCGGGACTTTGCGGTGTTGAGGGGAAACGGGGAGTGGCGATTGGGGGGAGCGGCGGCCTGCGCCGGAGCGGTGGCGGCAGGGTCGGTCTCGGCGGAGGCGCTGGCATCCTTCCTTTTGCCGTGCAGGTAGAAGCGACCGATGATGGACAGGGACAGTTCGGGAAGCTGGTTGTGCTGCGTGGTCCTGTAGACGTCTTCGCTGATGTCGCGGAAAATGTTGCCGATTTCGCGCGGCTGTTCAATGTGCCGGAGGAAGGCGGCGGTGAAGGGACTGTTGCGGCCGTCGCCGTCGGCGGCGGTGTCGCCCGCCTGGGTGGCGTAAGCCACGATCATGCCGCGCGGTGCATCGATTTTCGCCAGCCCGTTGCCAAGAGCGATGGAGCGCGTGTTGCCGACAGAACGGCGCAACTGGTCGGCGAGAGGGTTGTCACGGCAGGAGTCAAGGATGAGGATGCGCAGGTTCCTGGCCTGCTGCAGATCGGCGACAATCTGGTCAACCCGTGTCAGGCGCCGCAGGTCGGTCTCGTCATTGAGAATCGCGTCGACCGGAGCCAGATAGTTGATACCGTTGAACTGGAGGGCGTGCCCGCTGTAATAGAAAAGCGCAACATCCGCAGTTCGCGCGGAGCGGGCAAATTCGATGGTGGCGTTCTCCATGTCGCGCTGATTGAGATTGATCGCCCGGGTGGTTCGGAATCCGGTGCGCTGCAGCGCGGCGGCGACCTCGGTGGCATCATTGGCGGGATTATTCAGGCGCGGAACGTTCTGATAGGCACCGTTGCCGATCACCAGAGCGACCCGCGTCTCCGCCAGGCCTGGCGAAGACTGAGCCGGCAGCGAGACCACGGCGACGACGACGAGGAGGAGGACGACGAGCGCCAGCAGTCTCCTCATGGCTGGTTTGCCGGCGGGCGCGGCCTTTGTGCCAGGGGAACGGGAAAAGAGGGGCTGAAAGGAACGGGAGTGGATGAACATGTCAGCTGAGTGGCATTTATGAGGCAAAAACCGACGTCGCCACATTTGAATGGCTTTTTCGTGGCATGGGGTGTCCTTAGCGGGTGGCGCCGCAATCGTCTTCGAGGCTGCGGTCAGCCGGTTTCAGGACTTCAAGGTCTGACCTGGTCTGATCCTCAGATACGGTATCATGGTGCAAATCTGAAGTCGGAGGAGGCCCTTGCGGCAGGACGCGGATAGCGGGCAATCGGATCGCGCGGGTCTTGCTTGCCGAGGCGGTCATGATGGCGCGCCCTGGCCGGCGGAACCGCAGTCGCTGTGGCCCCACCGCGGTTTGAGCCTGTCCGGCTTGAGTTGAGCGATTGCCTTGCGGCTCCTTGCGGCAAGCCGGCTAAAACCGGAGGATCTTCTGCCGGAGGTGGGACGCGCGGCAGATTTACGGCAGCCAGGACGGCAGGCGAGGATTGGCTGACGGCCTGCAGGCAACGCCGCTATCCATCCGATGGCTTTGGTGGGATGTAGCCGTGCGCGGTGGCTCTTCGATGCCATATTGCGGCCTGTCCGCGATCCCGTGCAGCCCCTTTGCTCTCGTCGTACAGGATGGCAAGATGGTTCTCGGCAAGGGAGAATCGCTGTTCGGCGGACTTGCGGTACCAGGCAATTGCCTGACGATAGTCCTGGCGAACGCCGTTGCCGAGTTCGCAGGCTGCACCAAGGTTGGGATGGCCCTGGGCGGCGGTTTTGCGCGACCACGACAGGCCTCGCGCATAGTCCAGTCGAACGCCCACGCCGATCGAATATACCAGACCCAGATAGTATTGTCCGCCGGAATAGCCCTGGTGGGGTTGTTGCGGCAGGAATCGAGAATGAGGATGCGCAGATTTTTGGCCTGCTGCAGATCGGCGACGAACTGATCGACGCGTATCATGCGTCGCAGATCGGTTTCGTCTTTGAGGACAGCGTCAACCGGAGAAAGGTAGTTGACGCTCTGGAGCTGGAGGGCGTGACCGCTGTAATAGAAAGGCGCAACATCCGCGGTCCGTGCCGCACGGGCGAAGGCGATTGTGGCGTTCTCCATGGCAGCTGGTTGGAGTCGAGTGCCGTCACCGTGTCGAAGCCGGAACGCTGGAGCGCCGCAGCGATAGCGGTCGCATCATGGACCGGATTGTCGAGGCGCGGAACGCTGGTGTAGGCACCATTGCCGATCACCAGCGCGATCCGTGTCCCGGACAGGGCCGGGGAGGTCCTGTCCTCATGCTGGCGAGAGGGGGAATACTGCGGCTGGCATGTTGCCAAAGCGGCCCCGGCTTGCGCCGCACGGCTGCCGTCGCATTGCTCACGGTTCTGTTGCCTGCCGCGCGCCGGCGGGTGGGGGAGCTTGCGCGCGGCAAGGTGCGGAATTTGCTGAATCAGGGGAAGTTGCCGGGCATCTGTCGATTGGCTCGTGACAATTCGGAAGGGGCTGGGGTTCTGGTTCTCGCAAATGCGCCGGACTCGCTTGCCGCGGCAGGAAGACTTTCTACTTTCTACTTTCTTCTTCGCGATTCCGCAGTTGATTTTTTTCAGGGCGGGATGTCCGGCGGCGTTTGCGCGGGCGCGGCAGGCAGGTTTCCTGAAGGGCATGTCGGGGGATGAATCGGCCTCTCCCAATCGTGCGGGTCGCGCGGCCGGCGTGCGCAAAAAACGCCGCCAGGGGCTGATCTGTCACCATCGGGCGAATTGTGGTGCACGTGTGAGGCAGGGAAAACGCCGCGATTTGAAGGGCAGGATGGGGTTTGGTGTACGTTAAGTTAACGTTAAGGGATCCCGGTTTCGCGACTTCGAAGCGCTGGCTCGTTTGGCTATAAACCACAAGTTCCGGGATTTATAGGTAAAGACGGGGTTGCATATGTCAGACGAGGGTAAGCGCCAGCGTGGTCCTGGTGCGGTTCTGTGCGCGGCCGTCCGGAGCGGGAGCGGGGTGAGGTCGGGATTCCGGAACGGAGTTCGCAGCTTCGGGTCGAGCGAGGCCGGTTCGGTGCTCATGCTGTTTGCTATCGCTGCAGTGGTTCTGTTGTTCCTGGTGGGCGCCGCGGTCGAAGTCTGGCGATGGAACGCGGGGCAGGCGTCGATGCAGGCGGCACTTGACAGGTCGGTGTTGCTGGCTGTGCAGAACAACCGGATGACCGATGAATATGCCAATGCGATCTTCAGGACGGGGTTTGCCGGTACGGTCGCGGCGAGTTCGCTTGAGGCGGCGCCAATATTGAGTTGCGAGCAGGAGCTCCCGGCCTTCAGCTGCAGCGCCAGTGCCAGTCTGCCGACGGCGCTTATCGGCACCATCGCCGGCATCCGCAGCCTGCCGCTGAAAGTGGTCGCGACGGCCGGCCTTGCCGCGGGCGCGCTCCAGCCAGGCAGGCTGCAGGTCGCCGTGTCGGAGGTCAGGGGGGGTGGCAGGTGACAGCGTGGCGCCACAAGCCTGGTGACAGGGGATCCGGCAGGCAGGAGCCCCCAGCCGACGCGGCGCGGTCGTGGTCGGAAGGGGGAGCCTGGTTGGGGCAGGAGCTGGCCGGCGACACCAGTGCGGCCGCGGCGAGGAATGCCCGGGTGCGACGATGCGTGCCGTTCAGCCTCGCCAGTCGATCATGATTCCATCTGTCTGCCGATGCAGGCACGGAGCGATGGCGGCGATGTGGCGAAAGAAGTGGAGAGAATCTCCTGTTTCTGGAAGCCGTCGTGGCGCGGCAGCCAGGTTGCCAGCAGATTGAAGATCAATCCGGGCGGGTTGATGAACCGGGACGCAGAAATATGCCGCGTGAGCTGAAGGATGGGAAGATCATGCCTATGCGCTTTCTGCGACCGCGCCTGCGGAATCCGTGGCGGATCGGCGGGTTGTGGATTCCAGGCTGGGAATGCGGAGAGGTGGCCGGATGTTGAAGTGGGTTGCGGTGAAGTGGAAGTGGCTGCGCTGCGGTCGACGGCACCTGCGCGTTCGAGCGCAGGCGGGGATATGCGTGCGCTCACCCGTCGCCGCACTGGTGGTGGAGCGGCGCGTTCCCTGGACGAGTGTGTGGTGTGTGCGGAAAAACGCCGAGATTCTCGAAGTGGTCCGGGAGAACCGGCAGTGTCACGGCAGTGGCGGACCGCCATCGACACCAGGGGAGGGAAAAATGAGCGAGACGATGGGGATGGAGAGCAGGGCGGGAGCGGTGCGGCATCGATGATGGAGTTCGGAGGGGGCCCGGGGCGGTTTTGGCAGGCCGAAGCCTGCAGAACCCATGGAGCCGCGGACCGCCAGGCGCAAAGGGGCTCAGGCAGGGGGAGGGATTTCCGTGCGCGGCAGCGGGTGAGGAGCCGAAAGTGCCGTCGCTTCTGTAACAGGCTTTCGTGCCGCGCAGGGGAAGCGTGCACGCTGCAGCCTGCGAAACCCCACGGGTCAGTGACCAGACAGAATGCGCTCATCAGGCTGTCACTGCCGCAAGACCAGACCGACAATGCCACACCGACAGTGCCACACCGACAGTGCCACCTGGCCCCGACTGTGGTGTCGCGCCCGGTGCACCCGATCCAGCCGCGCCGAATTACCCGCTTTTGCCGGGACCCTGGATCTTCTTGAGGGCATCGCGGGCGTCCGGGTGGCCCTGCTCGGCGGCTTTGTGGAACCAGCTTTCGGCCTGTGCCTGATCCCGCGCAACGCCCTGGCCGTTATAGTACATCAGGCCGAGACCATATTGCGCATTGGGGTTCCCCTGTTCAGCGGCTTTGCGGTACAGGATCAAGGCCTGGGCCGAGTCCTGCGGCACGCCCTGGCCGTTGTCGTACATCAGAGCGAGATTATATTGCGCCTTGGCGTTGCCCTGGTCGGCGGCCTTGCGAAACCAGGTGCTGGCCTGGGCATCGTTCTGGGGTACGCCCCGGCCATCAAGATACATCAGCCCGAGACCGTATTGCGCGCGTGCAACGCCCTGGTCGGCGGCCTTGCGAAGCCAGAGGGCGGCCTGGGCATAGTCTTTCGGCACGCCCTGGCCATCCACATAGAGGATGGCAAGATTGAATTGCGCATAGGCGGACCCCTGGTCGGCGGCCTTGCGGTACCAGATCGCGGCCTGGGCATAGTCCTGGGCGACGCCGCGACCGTCAATATAGAGGACGGCGAGATTGAATTGTGCCTCGGCGAGCCCCTGGTCGGCGGCTTTGCGGTACCAGATCGCGGCCTGGGCGTCGTCCTGGGAGACGCCATGGCCGCCAGCGAAGATTTCGCCCAGACGATTCTGGGCCTCGGCATCGCCGCGTTCCGCCGCGCTGCGGGTATCGTGCAGGGTTACGGCAACCGGCTGCTGCCTGGCCGGATCAGGCGCGGTCTGGGCGCAGAGCGGTGACGCCAGGCCAAGGACGAGCAGCAGGGCAACAGCAGCGTCTTTCATCCGAAGGAACTCTTGTGCAGGAACTTTTGGACAAGTGCAGGAAAAGCACCTGGGAAGGTGGGTCATTCAGCCCGCGGCGTCAATCCCGCGCGGGCCTTTGGTGAGACGGTGTGCGGACATCAGCCTCGCTGCCGAAACCGGGTGTCTGGCATCTCGTTTTCCGGCCACGAAATTCGGCACCTGACAGGGATTGCGGCTCTTCATCGCCGGCAACCGGCTTCATCCTGTGGCGCAAAACCCGCAAACGCAACAGGAGCGATGAGAGGAATGCCGACGGCGATCTCTGACACAGGCTCAGGCCCAATATCATGGCCGCCTTTCTGCGACCAAACCCGCCGAATGTGAGGAGCGCCGATTTTTGCCGGGGTGACGCATTTGCGCCAGTCGGTTCCGTCCGGACAACCGCCGTGGTGACGCCCGGATGGGTTGTTCCGGGGCGCCAGGTAGCAACATACCGCCAGCGCTGTATCTGTGCCGTCGGGATGGTCTCGGCCCGCGACGCGACCGAACACGCTGCTGCGCTCCCCGGGGACGGTCTTGCCCTCCAGGACAGCCTGCTGCAGGAGCGCCACATCCAGAACCCTGCACAGGGCATGAGGCTTTCGCCTGGCACAGCGGATCGCAGGATCGCGGCAGGAGCACGGCAATCCGGCAATTGAAAATGCGCGCTTGCCCCCGGTTGCACACACCCTGACGCAATCGGCTGTGCGGGGAGGGCACCTGTCGGGCGAGCCCATTGCCGCTGCAATTTCACAGGGCTGCGGCGTGGATTGCACCCTGCCGGATGATTTCCGCTGCAGCCTGCGCAACCCGGCAGCGAAGCAACAGCATCGTGAGATGCGGACGGACAAGAAGCCGCACCTGGCCGCAGGTAGTGGCGAGTGTCACAGTTCGGGACCCGAATCGTGCCATCGACAGGCACTTTCCCAATACGGTGCGACGGGCTGTGGTGGAAACTCCGTGAGGGCTTGAGCACCGGGCTGTTTTCAGGAAGGCAGTTTGCGTTTCGGCAAGCTTGCGGATGCGGGCTCGAGTCACACGGAAATTTCGGGCCCCTTTCTTTCTGGGCACGGTACGGCGATGTCCGCAACAACGATCGCCTGGCTCCGAACTACCCGTATCGGCACTTCTTTCGAAATTTTGCGATAAGGCATCCAGCGCGTCAGCGTGGCTCGGCGGTTTTTCGAAGCCGGGCAACTGTCTGCTCCTGGTTGTGGCACGTGTGGCGCTCACCGTCGCAAAGATCCAGTTGCAACTATCCTGGGAGTGGCCTTTACGCGTGAACCTCCCCCCGGAAAGAAACTTCTGCAAAAGCGGCAGCGGTGAGGGGCCGGATGTGAGTTCCACACCGGCGTCCCCGCGAACCGGGGGGAACCAGCAGCAAGCAGCAATGCCGCCGGTTGAGCGGGCGGCAGACCAGTCGGGAGACAGGCAAGCGCGACACGCGCGCAGGTCAGGCGGGGAGGGGCGGTCAAATAGTCCGGTCCCATGGGCATCCGGTGTCGGTCCTGAAGCGATTGCCGCGGGTTCCGCAAGACCGTATCTCACCGTTTCATTGTGTCAGGGCGGCGAATTCCCGGACCACGTGCTCATAAACCGGGCGCTTGAAGGGCACGACCAGTTCGGGGAGGTTGCGTGCTGGTTCCCAGCGCCATCGGGTGAACTCCGCCTTGTGGAGGCCGCCACCAGGATTTTCGACGTTGATCTCGCTGTCCTCGCCGGTGAACTTCATGGCGAACCATTTCTGGCGCTGGCCGCGGTAGCGTCCCTTCCAGGCCCGACCGGCAATCGTCTGGGGGATATCGTAGGTCAGCCAGTCCATGATCTCGCCGATGCGTTCGACAGAGCTGATATTTGTTTCCTCATAGAGTTCGCGCCGGGCTGCATCCCACGGGTCCTCGTCGGCATCGACGCCGCCTTGCGGCATCTGCCAGGCGTGCGTATTGGCGTCCTCGACCAGATTGGCGCGGCGGCCGATGAAGACCAGCCCCTGCGCATTGATCAGCATGACACCGACACAGGTGCGGTAGGGCATGTCCGGGTGATGTTCCATGCGCTGCGTTCCTTGATCCTGTCCGCGCCAAGCCATCGCGCCTCAGGGATTGCGGCGGCGAGCGGTTGTGGGATCATTGCCATGTGAGGGAGCTGTGCGCAAAGAGTTTTCTGCCGTGCTCGCGCGCTCTTGAAAGGGATCTAAGGGGTGATGGCAGGCGAAGATGAATTTTGCTTCATGATTGCGGTTGTGAGTGGGATCAGCATGATGCCGCGACTGGCGAGGCCCTGGCTCCATGCGCGGATGCGCTCGATCGACGTCGGCAGGGCCGTGGCACTGCCGATGGCGACGCCGCGCTGGCGGGCGATGGTTTCGAGATTCGCCAATGCGCGATCGACGTCGCTGTCGCGGCTCTCGCTATCGATGGCGAGATCGGCCCGGGCAAAATGCATGTGTTCGGCTGCGGCAAGTTTTGCCACCACGCTGCGGGGCGCGGAACCATCGTCAAACACCGCAAGTCCACGGCTTGCGGCCTCGTGCAGGATCGGCGACAGCGCCTGCTCCGTGGCAAGGAAGCGCGCTCCCATATAGTTGGCGATGCCGGCATAACCCTGCATGCGGCTGAGATGGAAGGTGAGGCGGTCGAGATTGTCCTTGGGCGCCAGCGAGGTCAGCAGGGTCTGTGGTCCGGGGTCGTTGTCGGGGAAATCATAGGGTTCCATCGGAACCTGCAGGAAAATCTCATGGCTCTGCATCCGGGCGCGCTCGGCAAGCCGGCTGAGGTCGGCCCCATAGGGTGGGAGACAGAGGCTGACCGCGCCGGGCAGGCGCAGGATGGCATCCGCGCTCCTGGCGCCACCGCTGCCGACACCGCCGATGACGATGGCGATTGCCGGTGTGGTGGCGGCCCTGGCGTGATCGGCGGCTGCGGCATAGGCTTCAAAGGACGACAGGTCTGCCGTAGCCACCGGGATCATGCCGTAACGGGATTTCTCCAGCAGCCGCGGGTCGATCCCGGTCTGGGGCGGCAGTGAGGCGGTGATGTCGCCGTCGTCGCGGATGTCGTCGGGCTCGCTGCTGACCACCACGCTCTGGCGCGCCCCGGTGGCACCATCAATGATGGTCACGGTCTTCTGCCCGGGCTTTGCTACTGGCGCCTGCGGGGCGTCAGCCTTGCGTTCAGCGCCGGGGCGCGGCTGCGACACGTCCACAGCGATGCTGCCGACGGGTTCGCCGCCAAGCGGGTCGTTGTTGAAGACGACGAAGCCCGCGAAGGTGAGGAGGAACATGGCGAGGATCATGCCAAGCGCCGACAGCGGGCGCAGCGGCGGCTTCCATCTGGCTTTCCGGGGCCCGTCATCCCGTCCCAGCGGCATGCCGAGCTCATCGGCGGACTCTGTGATGCCCAATGTTGCCGCCCTTCCCGGTGATTGCCTGTGGTCGAATCAGTCAGAAGGTATCATAGCACAGTCGAGGGTAGGGGCAGATCCCCACAGATCTCCATTGGGCAGGTGATCCGACCCCAATTCGCCCCACAAAGATCGAGACGAGGGACGGAGAGGCATCAGGGACTGGGGGACTGGGGCAGGGATTGGGACATAAGGAGTTGGGACGCGCAGGAAATGCCCATGTTCCCGCTCAGGACCCCCCATCACCCGGCTGATCCTGCGACGAGGTGCCTTCTGGAGGTATATTGCTGTCCTCGGACCCGGGCGTTGTGGCGTCGCTGCGTACGCGCGCCTGCTGCCTGCGGCGTTTGAGGTTTTCACGCAGTGCCAGCTTCAGCCGCTCAAGCCTTGCGTCGTCAGTTGTCATCCCGGGCCTCTGTTGTCAGGGAAGGGGGCTTCATCGCGCGGATCCGACGGCCTTGCAACAGCATCCTTGCCTGGGTGCGCCTGGGTGCCGGGGGGCCCGCCTTCCTGCACACGAGTGATGAGGCTGGCGGTCCGCGCCATTTGAGTTCGGCGGATCCGACGGACAGATCGGAAAAGGGGGGGGCGTGCGGCTTCAACCTCCAACCAGCCGTGAAGGAGTTCACTCCCGGGCCTCGGGCGGTGACGGGGAAGGCGTGATGTCTGCCGCTGTCGCAACGGGCAGCGCTTCATAGCGAGTGCCGTGGTCCCATCCTTGTCTTCAACGTCGGCCCGGCCCGGCACACGGGATGATAACAGCCTGACCTCCATGCCGGGCACGCGGTTGCGCTGGGTTTTCGGGCTCTGCGGCCACATGACACGCAAGCTGGAGGCCGTCTTTGCGGCAAACCAGCAATCCGGAGGTAGGGACCTGAGTCATGGAAATTGTGGGTAAAGATGCCGCAATTTGACACGGGCGTCGTCGGTTGTGAATTGCCAATCTGCCTCGGCATGGTGCGTGTTGCGATGTTCCTCCCAGGCTGCGACCTCCCGCATCAATGGCAGGCGCGAATTTCACCCGACGTTGAGAGCCCCCCTCCGCCGGGCAAGACTGCCTCCAGTGATTCGCATCGCAAGGAGGACATCATGCGAAGAGAGACGGGTTCCTGGAAACTGGAAGTGATTGGGCTGAGCGGGGATGGCAGGCACCGCTATTCTCCGGCCAGCAAGCGCCGGCGGCTCGATGTCTGCTTGCGGCGTGGAGCGTTGATCCCGGCGTTGGCGGCCCATCATCGGATCAACGCGGCGCTTCTGTACAAATGGGTCGCTGCCGAGCGCCGCAAGCGCCTTGGTGACGCGCTGGTGCTGACCACCGCTGGCGAGAAGCCGGTCCGGCAGCCCATCCCCGCCAAGATCAATCAACAATCAACCGAGCGAGCGCACCGCGGTCGCAGTCACCAGCCGGCGTCGGAAGCCGTCGGATCGCGAGCTGGCACCCTCCAGGTGCTGGCGAACTGGCGTCGGGGCAATTCATTCCCGTCGAAATCTGCGATTCACGTCGGCGCCTTGAGGTGTCCGGCGCACGGGCCGAGGGGTCGCGGATCGGCGAGCGGACGAGCGGGTTCCCGCAGCTGCGCCTCCTGGTGGCAAACTGATATGGGCCGGAAAGCGAAAAATGAGTTTATCGCAAGGCCGCCGCGCGCGAAAACGCGGCGTGCCACGGAGTTAGCGACAGTCCGTTCAACATTGCCATCCTCTATTGCCGACAGCGTCGGCGTGGAACGCAATTTGGGCTAATCCTGCACGTGATTCCGTCTTGCCGCCGCGCATCGTGACAGCAGAGAGCCGGATCAGACTCCGGCCACGACTTCGAAAAGCGAGCCCCGTCTTCGGGTCGTTCTCAAACAGAAGGATGGCTCCACTTTCGACAAGAGCTTTCCGGCCCTGCCCCAGGTCCAGCCTGCAGGTATCGCGATCTATGCCGGACAGTCTATCCTGGTCGAGGCCGACATGGAGGGGGATCGACTTGGCAACTTCAAACTGGTCACGTCGAATGAGCATCCCGAAAAAGCGATATCGGCCAAACTGAAGCAACAGGAAGACGGTTCCATGTGGCTCGTGCTGCGAAACCTCTTCCAGCGTCACTTCAAGGTGAGGATGGGCATGATGCCGTTCGACCATGAGAACCGGCTCAAGACCTCCATCTGCCCGGTCCGGGCTGGCCTCCTCGGCATTGAAAGGTGGCCCCATCCGATTTTCCAGGTCTGGCTCGGCGATTTCCGTCTTCTCGACGATTCCAGTAACATGACCTGCACTGAATAGGCCTGACACGTCGCCTCTGACAGGACGCAGGCACACGAGGCGGCAGGCAACAGAGCCGCGTTTCGATGGGCGCACGGGATTGCGCCCACAGCCCAGCCGCCATCGCCAGCTGTAGCAGGGCTCGATGCGCACACCGGCCACACCCGATTACGGCGCTATTCGGTGCCCGATCAGCGCAGTTTCAGTGCAGGCTGCTCCTAAGCGCCTGTCGTCATCTGAAAATGTCGTCCACCTGGGCTGACGTGATGCCCTTTGGTGAGGGGCCGAACCGGTTTTCCCCTTGCGTGCCATCCAGGAAGCCGAGTTCAATAAGGAGCCAGATCCCGCCGAGCACCGCAAAGCCGAGGAGCGCCTGCTGCATGATTTCTTCCATGACAATCGCACGAACAATCGGAATAAGACTGATCAGCTGAAACCAGCCCGAGCGGTCCCGATCATGGCACCGTTTCGCAGTAATACAAATTACCATCCATGCATGTGAAACAAAAGCAATCAGGAAGAGACCCATTGTAACGCCGTCAATCTCACCCGGAGGCAGGCCGCGCGCAGCTGGAATCATGCCGATCAGTAAGAATATTACAAAGAAAACAACACCAATCGCAATCGAATAGCCCCAATACTGACTTCGGCGCATCCGTCCCTGGATGCTGAACAGTTTCTGAACAAGCGTCACGTGCGCAATCCCTGATCCCTGATCCATTGGTTGAATGAAATAAATATTCCAGCGTGGTCCATTAAGTCAGGCACCAGAACCTGTCAAGGCGAAGGGGCGACGGGCGGAAGGCGCCGGAAGGCGCGAACCCGCCTCCCCACGCGCATTCCAACAGATGCACCGCACCAGGGCCGGGATCTGTGCAGCAGCGGACAACGATGGCTTCCACGACCCCGTTAGAAGCACAATCGAGGGGGCGAATTCACAAAAAAAGCGCACAAACACAAGGGCGGGTCATTTCGCGCGCAGGAGGCTGACGGTGGCGTACCGGGAGTTCGCGCAACGCGCAACCGAGCTGGTGTCGGTGCCAAATTCGGGAAGTCGGCCCAAGGGAATTTCTGGAGCGGAACCGGGAACCGCTTTGAATGCGTCGAGGCTTGCCGCGAAGCGTTTCCTATCTATCTATCTAGTGTCTATCCCAAAATTGATATCCAATTGAATTTTCACGCAATTTCGGATTTTTCCGCAAGGCGATCCTTCTCTCCAATTTCTTCCACGCGCATATCCGAACTGATTCAATGCGCGCTCC
>WQYW01000045.1 GCA_009781045.1 Alphaproteobacteria bacterium | reverse complement strand
TCGATCGGCTTAGCCTCAGTCGCGGCCCCGCGACCTGCATGATCTGTCGAACCGCCGGATACGGACCCGTATGTCCGGTGGTGTGGGAGGGGTGGTCTCGCGAGAGACCCCCCTATCCCGATCGGGATTTGCACGAGTTTCCGATCGGCAGTTTTTTGGCCACGACTGGAATCGGGTGGAATTGGGTGCCTCATTGCTGCCGTTGTGCTAGGGCTGGTGTCTTGCGGGCACTGGCGCAAGGCCCGGTGAAGGCGACATTTCCGGCTTTTCCTCCTCGCCTGGGGACAGCCCTTTTCGGAGAGTTGATTGAACGGCAACGCAACCCAGCCGTCACATCCGGACCACGACAGCGCTGCGGCCTCGCAGCTGAGGCTGGCGGGGGCTTTGACGCGGGCCGGTTATGCGATCGCCTGGGAGCAGGCCTGGCCGCACCTGGCACGGTTTCTGACCGTTATCGGGCTGTTTCTGGCCCTGTCCTGGCTTGGCCTGTGGCTGGTGCTGCCGTTTGTCGGGCGCGTCATCGGGGTGTGCGTGATCATTGCGCTCGCTGTGGCCAGTCTGGTTCCGCTGCGGCATTTTCGGTGGCCGGCTCGTCGCCAGACCCTGAGCCGGCTGGATCGGGAGAGCGGCATCCGCCACCGCCCGGCGACCACGCTGACCGACACGCTGAGCACAGCGGATCCCTTCGCCCGCGCTCTCTGGCAAGCCGAACGCCAGCGCATGCGGGAGGCGTTCCAGCAGATTCGAGCCGGTCTGCCGCGACCCCGGCGGCTGCTCCAGGATCCCTGGGCGCTCAGTGCGCTGGTGATTCTGGTCGGGATAGCGAGTTTTGTCGCCGCGGGCGGCGAGCGCATGATGCGGATCCAGGCCGCTTTCGACTGGCATGGAGTGTTTGTCCCCGGAAATGTGCGGGTTGATGCCTGGGTGACGCCGCCGCTTTACACAGCGCGGCCGCCGCTCATTCTGTCCAACGCCGGAACGCCGACCGGCGCGGTGGCAGGCCTCGCAATTCCGGTTCCGGTCGGCAGCACGCTGATCACGCGATCGAGCGCCGGCGGGCTGGACGTGGTGACCAGCGGCGGCGTGATTGCGGTCGCTTCAAACATTCCCGGAGCCGACGAGCGACATTTCACCATAAGTGGCGATGGCAGCGCCGAGATTCGCTCCCCCAGCGCCCAGCCGCGCTGGAGCTTCACGGCGCTGCCCGATCGGCCGCCGACCATCGCGTTGGCCAGGGATCCCGAATATCCCGGTCGCGGCCAGCTGCGCCTGCTCTATCGCGTGGAGGATGACTACGGCGTCTCCAGTGCCGAGGCGCGCTTTGCCGCCCTGGCGACGCAGTCGGCGCCAACCCACCCGTTATTCCCGCCGCCGCAGTTTGCGCTGCAACTGCCGAGCGCGCATACCCGCAGCGGGGTTGGCCAGACCGTGCGCGATCTCAGCGAGGACCCCTATGCGGGGACGGAACTGGTGCTGACCCTGGTGGCCCGGGATGAGGCTGGCAACGAGGCGAAAAGCACCCCCTTCACCACATTTGTGCCGGAACGGCTGTTTGTCATGCCGCTGGCACGGGCTCTGATCGAGCAGCGCCGCATCCTGGCGCTGGACGCGGGTCAGCGCGGCGAGGTCGAGGCGGCGCTGCGTGCCCTGATGATCGCCCCGGAACAGTTCATGCCCCGGCTCGGGCAGTATCTCGGGCTTGAGGTGGTACTGCGGCGACTGGAGGCGGCCGGGAGCGATGAGGCGCTGCGTGAGGTGGTCGGCGACATGTGGGCGCTGGCGCTGACCATTGAGGACGGCAGGATCACCGATGTCGACAAGGCCCTCAAGGCTGCCGAGGAGGCGTTGGCAGAGGCCCTTGAGCGCGGCGCCAGCGATGAGGAAATAAGGAAACTGACCGAGAATCTGCGTCGGGCGATGGACAATTACATCCGCCAGCTGGCGCGGCGGGCGCGCGACAACCCTGAAATGAGGGCGCAGCCTGGCGCCAGGACCCTGCGCCGCCAGGATCTGAAAGACATGCTCGACCGCATGGAGCGCCTGTCGCGCTCCGGCGACAGGGAGGCGGCGCGCCAGCTGCTCCAGGAAATGCTGCAGATGCTGGAGAATCTGCAGATGGCGCAGCCGGGCGACAGCGATGTCGACCAGGCGCTTGGCGAACTTGATGATCTGATCCGCAAGCAGCAGCGTCTGCGGGATCGGACCTTCGGGCAGGGCCAGGATTCCCGCCGCGGCCGCATGCAGGGCGAGCCGGACCCGCCGACCTCGGGGCTGCAGCAGGAGCAGCAGACGCTGCAGGATCGGGCGAGGAAGCTTAAGAACCAGTTTGCCGGATCCGGGGACCAGGGTGGGGGCGGTCTTGATGGCGCCTCCGACGCCATGGGCGATGCTGTGGCGGCCCTGCGCGAGGGCGATATCGAAGGCGCGGTGGATGCCCAGGCCCGTGCCCTGGAGTCGCTGCGCAAGGCGGGTCGGGAGATTGAGGAAGCCATGGGCGAGGGGCAGCGCCATGGTGAGGAGGAGCGCGACCCCCTCGGCCGTCCGCTGCGTCGCCGTGATTTAGCGGAGGACGGCTCGGTCCGCATCCCGGGCGAGATCGACGTCCAGCGCGCCCGCCGCATCCTTGACCAGCTCCGCAGCCGCCTTGGCGAATCAGCCCGGCCGCAGCCTGAACTCGATTATATCGAGCGCCTGCTCAAGGGCTTCTGACCTCCGCCGGACCTGGTCGACCTGGCGGGACCTGGTTGACCTGGCGGGACTCGGGGGGCTGCCGGCTTTCAGGCCGGCTTGCCGACAAAGCGGATGTCGATACGGCGCCCTTCTTTGGGGGGCGAGGCCAGGCGCGATCGGAAAGCGACCTGTTCCCCAGGCTTGACCAGGTGGCTCTCGAGGGTCGTGTTCCAGGCGTAGATTTCGCTGCCCTGGGCGTCGCGCACCGAAAAACGCAGCTGCGGGATGTCGGCTCCGATGCGGGTGGTGGCGACGATCTGGCCTTCGATTAACCAGACCGGCTTGCCATTGATGGTTTCGCTGGAGAGCTGGATATTTTGCAGGCCAAGACCGCGCAGGTTCACCTCAAGGCCCAGCAGGCGGTAGAAAAGCGCGGTTTGAGGCAGAATCCGGACCACATCCACCCGCCACAACAGGGTCGCCGCGATCATGGCGGCCATGACGGTGCAGGCGGTTTTCAGGGGAGGTCTGAATTTTCTCGCCCGGCCCTTGCGCTGTGAGCGGAATCGGCGCCAGAACCATGACGGCCTGCGGGATCGTGCTAAGGTGACTTTGGCGAACGGGACTTCGGTCAGCCACCTGCCCTCAAGATCGGTGGCGCAAAGATCCGGCTCGGCAACGACCGATTCGGGGATAGCCGGGCCCGGGATCACCGGACCAGGGATGACCAGGGGGATGATCGGGTAGGGAAGGATCGGGTCGGGGATGATTGATGGGCTGTCGGCGATGGCGACAAGGCTGGTGTGGTCGCCATCGGGTGGCGTGCCTGAGCCATGGGGCGGACTGTCCTTGACCGGAACCGTGGTGAGTGGCTCTGTCAGCGCGGGGGCGAGCGCTGCCGGGGCCGTGATCGGCTCTCCGGGGGTGGCCGCCCAGGTCTCGCCGCAGCGGCCGCAGCGCAGCATACGGGCATTGCGCGGGCAGGACGGCGGGATGATGTAGGATGTTGTACATTGGGGGCAGACGACGCGCATGGGACGGACTCGACGATACGGGATCACGAGGGGGCTCGTTCCAGGCGATCGTAGCCTCCAGAGCGTTAATGAACCGGAAACCATAAGGGTCACACCAGGAGGCACTGACAGGAATGGGGGACTGGCAGTGACGAAGAGGACCGGGCTGCTTCGCAGTCCCTATTCGAACGGAGTTTAAGTTTGGTTCGATTTGAAAATGTCGGGCTGCGTTATGGATTTGGGCCGGAGATCCTCCGGGATCTGAGCTTCCATATCCCGGCGCATTCATTCCAGTTCCTGACCGGCCCCTCGGGGGCCGGGAAAACGTCGCTGTTGAGACTTCTCTTCATGTCGATGAAGCCGACACGCGGGTTGATCAATATCTTCGACCGCGACGTGTCGCTGCTCGGCAAGGAGGAGATCGCGGATCTGCGCAAGCGCGTCGGTATTGTGCAGCAGGACTTCCGCCTGCTCGATCACATGACCACCTATGAGAATGTGGCGCTGCCGTTCCGGATCCTTGGTCGCAGTGAATCGAGCTACCGGGGCGAGGTGATTGAACTTCTGCGCTGGGTCGGCCTCGGGGAACGCATGGATGCGCTGCCTCCGATTCTGTCGGGCGGAGAGAAACAGCGCGCGGCGATTGCGCGTGCGGTGATCGCGCGGCCGCAGCTCCTGCTGGCCGACGAGCCCACCGGCAGCGTCGATCCAACCCTCGGACGACGCCTGCTGCGGCTTTTCATCGAATTGAACAGATCCGGCACCGCGGTCGTCATTGCCACCCATGATGTCGCGCTGATGGACCAGTATGAGGCCCGCCGTCTCGTGCTGCACCAGGGACAGGTGCATACCTATGAGTAGGATCGAAGAGCAGGAGACCATGCTCGGCATGGGGCAGGAGGAGCGGCCGCAGGTGTCGGCGCAGGCACGCAATATGTCGCCGATCGTGCCGCGCACCACCATTCATGGCCGTGCCCTGGTCGCCGTCGTCGCCATCATGACCTTCCTTGCCTCCATGACCACCGGCATCGTCCTCATGGTCAATGGCTCCGCCGATGAATGGCAGTCGGAGGTCGCCAGTGAAATCACGGTTCAGATCCGCCCCCAGACCGGGCGCGACACCGAACAGGATCTGGCGGCGGCGCTTGAGACGGTGCGCACAGAGCCCGGCATCGCCTCGGTCCAGGCAATGACGCGCGATGAGTCGGGCAAGCTTCTCGAACCCTGGCTGGGCAAAGGCCTGTCGATGGATGATCTGCCGGTGCCGCGGATGGTCATTGCCAAGGTCGAGCCCGGCACCGCGCTCAATCTCGCTGAGCTGAACGAGCGGGTGACCACGGCGGTGCCGACCGCGAGTGTCGATGACCACCGCGCCTGGATTGATCGCATGCGTTCAATGACCCGCGCTATCGTTCTTGCCGGGTTGGGTATTCTGGCGCTGGTGATCATGGCCACCATCATCTCGGTTTCCTTTGCCGCCTCTGGTGCGGTCGCTGCCAGCCGGCCGATTGTTGAGGTGCTGCATTTCGTGGGCGCGGGGGATCGCTATATCGCCAACCAGCTGTTGCGCCATTTTCTCCGTCTCGGGCTGCAGGGTGGCCTGATCGGAGGACTTTCTGCGATTCTGGTGTTCGGCTTTTCGGAGTCGATCGCCAACTGGTTCTCGGGAACGCCGGTTGGTGACCAGTTTGCCGCCATGCTTGGGACATTTTCGCTCAAGGTGGTGGGCTATCTGGCGGTGGCGGTCCAGGCCGTGGTGATCGGGGGCATCGCAGCCGTGGCCTCCCGGCAGACCCTGTTCTCGACCCTGAACGACATCGACTGAGGCCTTCGGCACGAGGGCCTGAAATCGGGGGGCCAGAGCCACCGCCAGACTCTGCTGCCGGGGTCAGGTGGCTGGCGCCAGCGGGCGGCGAGGGCGCTGGAGCCGTCGCCGTCTGAGGGGCCGGGAAAATCAGGCCTGGTTTTTTTAGTCTGCGGTGCCCGCTCTCACGGCCTGCGCCTTGAGGTGGCGTTGATCGCTGGATCCGGGTTCCAGCTCGGATTAAGGCCGGCGCCTTGCGCGCATCCAGGGCCTCTCCACAAGCTTCACGTCCACAGGCTTCACTTCCGCCATCTCCTGCCGTAGTCTTTCGCCACGGGGAACACCATCAGGAGGACGTGGTCCTACGTCCAGCTGTTCCTCCCCGCTCCATGCCTTTAGAACGGCCGGAGAACGGGTCCGTCGCGTACCGGGTCAGGCGACTTCGGAAACAGTGAACACAGGACGCGCTGGTTTTGCTGCCGTGATTTCGGCGCGAGGAAACTATGATTGGGGCAAGCGTCGATCAATCACCGCCGGGGCGACGCCGCCTGTTGTGGCGCCTCGTGCTGTGGACGCTGGTGATCGGGGGGCTCGCGGTGGTGGGCGGTTTTATCAGCTTCCTCGCCCGGTTGCCGGATGGTGAGGTTGCACCCCGGAGCAAAGCGGACGGCATTGTGGTTCTGACCGGCGGGTCATCGCGGGTCTCGGATGCGATGGACCTGCTTGCCGGTGGTTACGGGAAACGGCTCCTGATCTCGGGGGTGCACCGGACCAGCGCGGCACGGGATATCTCCCGCACCCTGGGCGATCCCCAGCCCTTCATGAACTGCTGTGTGGATCTCGATCATTCCGCCTTCAACACCCGCAGCAACGCCGCCGAGGCCAGGCGCTGGGCCAATGAACAGGGATTCAAGTCGCTGATCGTGGTGACCTCGAATTATCACATGCCGCGCGCGATCGCCGAGTTTTCCTACGCCATGCCCGAAATCACCCTGATCCCGTTTGCCGTGGTCGGCGACAAATGGCGAGAGGAGGACTGGACCTCGGCCTCGCGGCTGCGCCTGCTGTTGTCGGAATACGCAAAATATGTTGCTGTCGAGCTGCGGGTGCGGCTCGCCGTCTTGGGGCTCGACCTCGCGCCGGAAGCCTCCGAGCGCCCGGCTGCGGCTCAAGGCAGCTGATGGAAGTGCCGGCGGATGACCTGCCAATTGACGGAAACCTGTGAATGATCCTGATCTTCGTGCGCTCGCTGATATTCAACCTGTTGTTCTATATCGTGACCATTGCCCTGTCGCTGGCTGCGGTCCCGACCCTCCTGATGGGTGCCGAAGGGACGCTCGTTGTGGTGCGGTGGTGGGGGCGCTCCTGCCTGTTCCTGTTGCGTCATGTCTGCAACATAAGGGTGGAATTCCGCGGTGTGGAAAAAATCCCCGAGGGGCCGCTTCTGGTCGCATCCAAGCACCAGTCGCTGTGGGAGACCTTTACCCTGGTGCTGTTTGTGAAGCGGCCGATCATCATCCTCAAGCGGCAGCTGACCTATATCCCGGTCTTCGGCCAGCTCCTGATCAATGCCGGGTCGATCGGGATTGACCGCAAGGATGGCGTTCGCGCTCTGCTCGACATGACACGGCAGGCGAGCGAGGGCGTGCAGAGCGGCGGTCAGCTGCTGATCTTTCCCGAGGGCACCCGCACCGCTCCTGGAGCGGCGCCCGACTACAAGGGGGGCTTCATCCAGCTCTACAAGGCCTGCAAGGTGACCTGTCTGCCGGTGGGGCTCAATTCCGGCCTGTTCTGGCCGCGCCGCTCCTTCCTGCGCTATCCCGGGACCGTGATCCTCGAATTCATGGATCCGCTGCCGCCGGGCCTGCACAAGGACGAATTTCTTTCCCGCGCCAGGAGCGCGATCGAGGATGCCACGGCTCGCGCGATCGAAGCCGGACGCCGCGAGCAGGAACAGCTGATGGGGCGCTGTCCGGTCCTGGAGAGGGATGCTGGGGCGTCCGCGGGCTTGAAGCCCTGAAGGAAAACAGGCCATCAATTCTGCGCCGGACCGCATGGGCCGGTTCTCGCCGGACCCGAGCCGCTGTTCCGGACAGGGCTCGCTTTACCTCAAGCCGGTCGGCGCGTGCCGTTTTCAGGCGCCGGGTGGCTCGGAACTGAGCGCCAGCATCAGCTGGTGCAGGTCCTCGTCATGAAAGCCCTCGGCCTCGATCGCCTTGACGGTCGACAGGACATAGTCGCGGTTGGAGCCTGACTTGCCCTGTCCCTGCAGTACATGACTGAGCTGTTCGGTCTTCGACAGAAGTCCGGCATATTGGACATGGTCGCGGTCGGCGACATAGGTCAGGGCGTTGACGGTTTGGTCCCCGCTTTCCAGCAGCACGGGGCGCATCACTTCGTGATAGACAGAAGTGACCTGCTCCCGTTCGCGCAGGTAAGTGATTGTTGAAATACGGTTTTTCGCTGCGACCCGAAAGGCGATGCCATCGCAGGAACCGCCGTGGTCAAGGCCGAGCACAAGCCCGGGGTGCTCGGGCGTACCGCGATGGACGAAGGAATAGACGCAGAGGGAGCGGTGTTCACCAACCAGATGCCCGGCCACGCGTTCGACGAAATCGAAGCCTGGTCGCCACATCAGCGAGCCATAGCCGAATACCCAGAGATCGCCGGAGTTTTCTTCGGCAGCGGGGAGGATTGCAGACATCGTGATCCATGGTTGAGAGGTTCTGTCGACGTTCCCTTGACGTTCCTTTGGGTCGAGGACGGAGCCCCTTTGAGGCAGACGGCGGCAATCTTCGTGCCAGGGCAAACGATGGGGCTGATTCGTGACGAAAACAAGTCCGACGCCCGTGACTTATGCTGCTGTGTTTTGCCGGCGGCAAAGCCAAAGCCGGTTCCAGGGGCGGTTCCAGAGCCGATTCGTGGACCGGGGCGAGGCTGCGCCTTAAGGCCTCGACGCCAGGCGATCTGCGGCGTTTTGGCGGGAAAACGCTGAATTTCCGGAGGCTTCGCGCCCTCGCCGGCAAAGCCCGTCACGAATTTGTCAGACATGATTTTGCTGCGGCGCTGTCACTGGCGCGCTATGACTGTGACCGCAGGCCTCGTTTCTGCCGTCCACGGCGGTTAACCCCGGTGGTGAACCGGGCGGGCCTTCATGCGCCGACTGGATTTCCGTAAAACAGGATCGGTTGCGCGGATTTCAGGCAGGGCAAGGGGTCACCACCATGTGCGAAAAGCTCACTCATGTATGATCGAAATGCTGCCAGACGGCGCTCCCGTTTCCTTCGCCGGATGGTGATCACACTCATCGTCCTGCTGCTGGTTGCCGCAGGCTGGAGCGGTTTCTGGTTTTATGCCGCGTCACAGACAGCGACGGTGGCGGATGCCTGGGCTGCCAAGGAGGCCCAGTCGGGGCGCGTCTATAATTGCGCCTCAAGGTCGATCTCCGGCTTCCCGTTCAGCCTTGAGATCCTGTGCAGCGGCGTCAACGTGTCGCTGACGGCGCAGGCGGCAAACAGGAGGCCTTTCACGGCGCGGCTCGACAGCATTCTGATCCAGGCCCGATTGAGCAGTCCCACCTCGGTGACGGTGGATTTTGACGGGCCGGCGCTCGTGACCGACGATGTCACCCACGCCTCCTTTTATGTGACATGGAGCCAGGCGCGTGCGGTGGCTGGAATGCCGACTTTGGCGCAGCGGGCTTCAATCCTGTTCGACAATCTCACCATTGATCGCGTGGATGGAACGACCAGAGCGCCAATAGCGCGGGCAGCCCATGTCGAACTGCGCGGGGCGATCACCGAGGACGCCTCGTCGCGTGGTCCTGCCATCGACATGTCGCTTGATCTGGTCCAGGGCACCATCCAGGACGTGCATCCGCTGCTGCTTGAGCCCTTCGATGCCGAGCTGCGGGCGCGGGTGACCGGATTGACGGATATCCGGCCAAAGCCCTGGCCGCAGCGCTTCCGGGAGATTCAGGCCGCTGGTGGCCATCTCGAGATCATGGGATCGCGCCTGCGCCAGGCCGACACCGTTGCCGTCACCAGCGGCTTGCTCAATCTGACCCCGAGCGGTCATCTTGATGGTGAAATGCAGGTCACGGTCGCTGGTCTGGAGCGTATTCTGCCGGCACTTGGTCTCGACAAGATGCTGGAGCAGCGCGAGGCGCAGCGCGGGCTCACGGTCAACTCCGTCCCCAGCCAGGATGGCAAGTCAGCGGATGGCGGGCCTCAGGATGCAAAGGTTCTCGGCGCCCTGGACCGGGCCATCCCCGGTCTCGGCAGGTTCGTTTCCAAGAACGCCAATGTCGGCGTCATGGTCGGCATCAACCTTCTCGGCCGACCTGCCGAGCTTGAGGGCCACAAGGCACGGACCCTGCCGCTGCGCTTTGTCGATGGCGCGGTGAACGTGGGGCCACTGCGCGTGGCGCAGACTCCTCCGCTGTTTTAGAAAGGCCATGAAGCGCGCGAGGTACCGTGCTGCCTGCCACAGGCACGATGCCTGCTCGGGGCACAGTTGGCTCTCGCGGCTTCGGGGTTGTGAGGACGTCCCCCTGACAGTTTCGGTCTTCCGGAACTGGAATGACCTGCGAGGGATGGCAGTATTGAGGGAACGATATTGCTGCGTGACTGCAGGCAACGCGACCTGTTCACCGCATCCTGAGGTGACTGCTGGGCTGGTGACATCCGTCAATCTGTTTCCTGAAGATTCGTAAGCGGAGAGTCGGTTTACCTTCCAACTCCCAAGACTTCTGCTCCGACTACGATATTCCCGAGACGGTTGCTACGACTTGTGATTTTTACCCGGATTGCGGTGTTCCGCGTTCCGCAGGAGGAATTCTCTTGCTGGAAACCTGGCCGACCGTGCTCTGAAAGGGGAGACCGATGCGTATGGTTGTTGCACTGGTATTGCTGATCCTGGTGCTGTCTGGCGGCTTGCGGTCGGCTCATGCGCAGGAAGGGGTTGATGGAGGAGCGCGCCCGCTTTCGGCGACGGAAGAGCGCGCGCTCAAGCCTGGGGACGTGTTTAAGGAGTGCGACATGTGCCCGGAACTGGTGGTGGTACCAACGGGCTCGTTCACAATGGGCTCTCCTGCGAGTGAGAAGGGGAGAGGCGACAACGAGGGCCCGCAACATCCTGTGACAATTGCGCATCCGTTGGCGGTTGGGAAATTTCATGTGACGGTCGATCAGTTCGCGGCCTTTGTCAAGGCAACGGGCTTTGACGCCGGGTCGTCGTGCTGGGTGTGGAATGGAAGCAGGGGGGAAGAGCAGACGGGGCTGTCGTGGAGAAATCCTGGCTTTGCACAGGAAGGGACCCATCCGGCGGTGTGTCTGAACTGGAATGACACGAAGGCCTATGTCGGGTGGATGTCGAGGAAAACAGGGAAGAATTATCGTCTTCTGAGCGAATCTGAATTTGAATATGCGGCACGCGGGGGGAGCAGCACCCGTTATTTTTTCGGGGACGATGAAGCGCAGATGTGCCGCTATGCGAATGGGGCGGACAAGACGGCGCAGGCAACGATACCGGGCATATCGGATTGGAGGGTTGTACCGTGTTCGGACGGATATGCCTATACTTCGCCGTCTGGGAGCTTTACGGCAAATAGCTTTGGGCTCTACGACATGCATGGCAATGCCTGGTCGTGGGTGGAGGATTGTTACCATGACAGCTATGAAGGTGCGCCAGCGGATGGCTCTGCGTGGACGTCGGGGGATTGCAGTCGCCGTGTGGTTCGCGGCGGTTCCTGGTTCTACGTTCCGAGAAATCTCCGCGCTGCCTTCCGCGACTGGTATTCCTTCTACCGGAGCAACCTCGTCGGGTTTCGCGTCGTGAGGACTTTTGATTAGTACTCCAAATCTTCACCTTTTTACCTTTTCGCCTGACGATCAAATGACCAGCAGCCACTCGTAGAGCAGCGTCCATCCGATGCCTGTTGGAAGCGACTCATGGGAAAATTCAAGCCTAGAGCGAGGCGGTTGGCCTCCTCGCTGCCCACTTGTCAAGCCGCAATGCGTGCCGCAGGGAGTAGACCGCGCAGCACCAGGCCGCGGTCGGTCAGCAGTTTGTCGGCGGCCCAGGCGGTTTTGCTGTCGGTGGAGGATCAAATTGGCGCATGTTCGGCGTCACCGTTGGGTCAGCCAGTCGCACCACATGCGGTTGTGCTTCCGACTTGTCCCGGGGGCGTTTGTTTTCGATTGCACGAAATATTCTGGTTGGATGCGGGAACATAACGGAAATTCTGGCGTTATTGGACTGGAAATTGAAGCAAGTCCCTTGTCATTCAGGCTTGGCTTGCCACCATTATGGTGTCAGATGTGTGTTATGGAAAAACGACTGCCGACCTATGACTGACAGGCAATCAAAACTGCCTTCGGGTCGTCTGAGGCTCTCGCAATGACCTCATCCGCGTTGCGCGATGCCATCGCGTTGGGTTTCGATCGTTCGGATGTTGTCGAAACGATTTCGAGGATTGAGAGGCGCATGTTTTACAAGTCGATGACAAGCTTCGGCGATCATCGTGTCTGGCAGGACGTTTGCCATGTTCCGGCGGGGGACATGGAACTCTATGTTAAATTTCAGGCTGGTGTCTTCACTGAGTTCATGGTCATGTCGTTCAAGGAGAGAGGATAATGGCAGACACGGTGTTGAAAATCCCGGAGACGATGGTTTCTCCGGAAACGGGCGAGACGCTGTATCGTGGGACGCGTCCTTTTGCCGTTGCCTACAAGGGGGGGAGCATCATGGTCGAGTTGCCGGGATATTATCCGCAGACCGATGGTGAGGGGATCCATGTCGGTGACGACATGGCGGTCACCGATGCGGCTTTGCGGATTCTGAAGGAGCAGATTGATCGCATTCCGTCCCCTGCCACCATCCGGCGGGTGCGGGAGAAGCTGAAATTGTCACAGCGTGAGGCAGGTGGCCTGCTCAAGGTCGGTGAGAACGCTTTTGACAAATATGAGCGTGGATTGATCGAGCCGAGCGGTCCGACCAGCCAATTGCTGCGCCTTCTTGGTCGGCACCCTGAGCTGATCGATGAGTTGCGCGGGGAGGCGGCCAGAAGCGCGGCTCTCGGCAGTTCATGATGAGGAACGGAAAGGGGTATTGCTGCCCTGTTGTTTCAGGCAGCTTCCAGACCTGCCGGTGAGCGTTTTCGCGGTTTTTTCCAGGTGACCAGGGGCGATATCAATCCCGCCATGGGTGATCGATCACCCGCCGCTCAGCGGGGCCTTGCGGTGACGCAGGATCGGTTGCTTCTGCCCTGACTGCAGCGGATTCAGGGTGAACCGAGGCCGGGGGCCGGCCCGGATCACATTGCCAGCGGAAATCGCCAGGCAGATCTCCGGCCTTAACGTCTCAGGTCTTGGTGAGCTGGCCGTGCGGGCGGCCGAAATTGGGCGCAGCGGTGTCCTGACCGGCCTCAAGGATGCCGCGACGGATGGCGCGGGTGCGGGTGAAGTGATCGAACAGGGCCTCGCCGTCACCGCGGCGGATCGCCCGGGTCAGCTTGGACAGATCCTCATTGAAGGTGCCGAGCATTTCCAGCACCGCGTCCTTGTTGGCGAGGAAGACGTCCCGCCACATCGTGGGGTCGGAGGCGGCGATACGGGTGAAATCACGGAAACCGGAGGCGGAGAACTTGATCACCTCGGAGGACGTGACCTGGCCCAGTTCGTCGGCGGTGCCGACGATGGTGTAGGCGATCAGATGGGGCAGATGGCTGGTGATGGCGAGCACCAGATCATGGTGGTCCGGCGTCATGACCTCGACCCGGGCGCCAAGCGCGGTCCAGAAAGCGCTGAGGCGCTCGGTGGCCTCGGGAGCGGTGCCTTCCGGCGGGGTGAGGATGCACCAGCGGTTGATAAAGAGTTCGGCGAAACCGGAGTCGGGGCCGGAATGTTCGGTACCAGCCACCGGATGGGCGGGCACGAAATGAACCTGGGGCGGCAGAAAAGGCGTCATGTCGCGGACGATCGTGCCCTTGACCGAGCCCACGTCGGAGATTATGGCGCCAGGTTTGAGATCGGCGGCAATCTCCGCGGTTACCGGGCCGCAGGCTCCGACCGGGATACAGAGGATGACGAGATCGGCATCTTTGACCGCCTCGCTATTGGTCTCGACCACGCGGTCGACGATGCCGAGTTCGCGGACGCGGGCGCGGGTTTTCTCCGAGCGCGCGGTGGTGACGATCTCGCCGACCAGGCCCTGTTCCCTGGCGGCGCGCGCGATGGAGCCGCCGATGAGGCCGAAGCCGATCAGAGCGAGGCGGTTGAAATGCAACGGGGTCATTTCGACCCCGTCATGAAGTCCCGCAGGGCGTCGACCACGAGGCGGTTGGCCTCCTCGGTGCCGACGGTGAGCCGCAAGGCGTGCGGCAGCGAGTAGCTGCCAAGGCCGCGCAGCACCAGCCCGCGGTCGGTCAGCATTTCGTCTGCAGCCTGGGCGGTTTTGTCGGTCTCGGGGAAGTGGATGAGGATGAAATTGGCCTGGCTCGGCGTCACCGTGAGGCCGAGCGCGGTGATTTCCGTGGTCAGCCAGTCGCGCCAAATGCGGTTGTGCTGCTTTGACTTGTCCTGGTGGGCGGTATCCTCAATCGCCGCGATCGCCGCATGCATGCCCGGGATCGAGACGTTGAAGGGGCCGCGGATGCGGTTGACGGCTTCGATGACATGCGGGGGCCCCACCATCCAGCCGACCCGCAAGGCGGCAAGGCCGTGGATCTTGGAGAAAGTGTGGGTCACCACGGTATTCTCGGTCGAATTGGCCAGTTCGAGGCCCATATTGTAGTCGGCGTTCGAGACATAGTCGCAATAGGCTGCGTCCAGCGCCAGCAGCACATTGTCGGGCAGGCCGGCGCGCAGGCGCTTCACTTCCGCAAAGGGCAGATAGGTGCCGGTCGGGTTGTTGGGGTTGGCGAGCCAGACCATCCGGGTGCGGGGGGTGACCGCGGCGAGGATGGCGTCGACATCGGCGGTGAAATTGGTCTCCGGAGCGGCGACAAAGCGCGCCCCGTTGGTCAGGGTCGCGATTTTATAGAGCTGGAAGCTGTGGGTGGTCGAAATCGCCTCGTCGTCGCGATCGAGATAGGCGTGCGCCAGCAGGGTCAGGAGATCGTCCGATCCGGCACCACAGATGATGCGGCGCGGATCCAGCCCGAAGGCATAGCCCAGCGCCTGGCGCAACAGGCGCGCCGTTCCTTCGGGATAATCCTGCAGATGCCGCCCCGCTCGGGTGAAGGACTCCAGCGCCATTGGCGAAGGACCCAGCGGGGTCTCGTTGGCCGAGAGCTTGAACACCTTGCGACCGGGCTGCTTGTTGGGGATTTTGCCCGCCGCATAGGGGGCGATATCGAGAATGCCGGGTTTCGGCACAGGGCGGGTCATTCGTGAACTCCGAATTGGCGGGGGCCCGGCACATTTCAGGCGAATGGCGGTTGAGGCCGCATCCACATGTCGCGCCAGGCTTGAACCTACGCACGCAGGTGCACCCTGCTCATGCCAGTGCAGTGTCTCACGAAATCGCCGTGAGGCGGGCACTTACCCCACCGTATAGCGTGTTGCGTGGCAGCCGACGAGGGCCGTTGAGCGGATTGAGGCCCCGGCCTCGATCAGGGCGGCGCGGATGCTGTCGATCCCGGTTGCAGCCGTGAGCGAGATCAAAAGTGCAGCGCCGTCAAAGGCTTTGTCGGGGACCGCCATGACTTCGGCAAGCGGCGACAAGGCCCGGGCGATCTCGGCATTCCAGCCCGAAACCCGGATGCTCCAGGTTTCGACCTCCGTCACCATGGCACTGTCGGCGACCCGGGAGATGACAAAAACCGGCAGTGCCGCTGGATGGTCGGGGCGCTCAATGAAGGGCAGGCGGGCGATGATCTTGGGCGCGCCGCGGGATTCCAGCGACAGCCACCATGGCGTGCGGTTGGAGGTGGCGGAGACCATGGCGAGATCGCCCTTGGATTTGGACACCGCCTCGACCGCCGCCTGGGCGCTGAAATGGGCGATATAGGGCACCGTGAAGCCGAAATGGAAACGGGCGGAATCACGCATGGCCGGTTCACTGGCGGAGATGTCGGCGTGAACCGAGAACGGAGCCTGAACAAAAGTAAAGGTGGAGATGATGACGCGCCAGATGCTCTCGACCGTGTCGAGCGGCAGGATGCCGTGGTGACGCTGCACCAGGCGCCGCATCATGTCAGCCTCGCGCGCCGGGCGGAAGGCCGAGCCGACCTCCTGGGTCTGCTTCACCTGGATCAGGCGGTCGATGATGTCCCCGCGCTGCATCAGGAGCCGGTGCATGGCCTCATCGATGCCATCAATCTCCTGGCGTAATTCCTGCAACGATGGGGGGGCGGGCGGAAGCTGGGACATGGCGATCAACTGCAAGGGGGGAGGCAAGGGAGGTCAAGGGAGGGAGGTCAAGGGAGGGAGGTCAGGGGAGGGGAGGCGGACATCCGGGCGGTGGCGGGTGCCACCACTGTCTGATTAGGCCGTCCCCCTTGCGAAATGTAAAGACAATTGAAGGTGCGTGCCGGTGGACAGGAGCCTCGCCACCGCCCCCGGCGGACCGGACCCTCGCGCCCACCCCTCGCCATTTCCGGCGATCCGGGCGGTTCGCGGGTCCTGTTAACCACAGTCTTTGCTGGTTCTGTGCCGCAGGTCTTACTTAGGAGCAGGCTTTGCTGAGGAGCTGGCGTTGCTGAGAACAAGGTCTTGCTGAGAAGCAGGCCTTGCTGAGGAGCAGATTCTGCTGCTGAGGAGGTATCGGGGGATGGTCTCAGTATATCGTTTCCTACTATATTACCGCTATCGGCATATTCACATCTTAACATTGTGCGATTTTCTGCTCCTGTCGCGAAACTGCCCGACGGTTTCCCGGACGCCGGATTGGCGAGTGTTGCAGGGATGCTCGTGAGCGGATCAAGCTTCACGTGACTTCACAGAACCCCTTGATAGCGCGGGTTTTCCGCGTCATCATCCCGATCGCCTTCTGTGCGGCAAGGTCAGAACAAAGAGACTGGCCGCACAGGAAAATGAGGTTGTGTGCGTGGGGATGGCGGGCGATGAGGAAGGTGCAGGCTGCGTGGGGCCCTCGGGCCGTCACGGTGGACTGTGGATTTGTGATGCAGTCTGAGTGCGATGTACAGGGACGAAGGTAACGAAGTCGCGCTTAACGAAGCGCGCGCAGTGGAGTGGTTCCGCAAAGCTGCCGAGCAGGGCTTTGCAGAAGCGCAGATCAATCTTGCCGTGATGTATGAGAGCGGCCGCGGTGGCCTGACGCAGGATCCTGCGCAGGCCGTCCTATGGTTCCGCAAGGCCGCCGAGCAGGGGGTGGCGTGGGCCCAACACAAACTCGCTGTAGCTTTCCGGGATGGCTGGGGTGTCGCCCCGGACCCGGCGCAGGCGGCGTTCTGGTATGAGAAGGCCGCAGCCCAGGGCGTGGTCGAGGCGCAGGGCATCCTTGGCGGGATCTATGAACAGGGCCTTGGCGTCACCCGCGATGATGCCAAAGCGGCGCTGTGGTATGAGAAGGCCGCAGAACAGGGGATTGCCGCGGCGCAGAGCCGTCTTGGCGGGATGTATGAAAATGGCGTTGGCGTCCCCCGCGATGATGGCAAGGCGGTGCTCTGGTATGAGAAGGCCGCCGAACAGGGGGTGGCCGAAGCGCAGAGCCGTCTTGGCGGAATGTATGAACAGGGCCTTGGCGTTACACGCGATGATGCGAAAGCCGTGCTCTGGTATCAGAAGGCTGCGACACAGGGCCTTGCCGAGGGCCAGCACAATCTTGCTTTGATGTACCGGGATGGAAGGGGCGTGATCCGGGACGCGGCGCAGGCTGCGATCTGGTGCCGGGGGGCGGCCGAGCAGGGTTATGCTCCGGCACAAAGTGATCTCGGGGAGATGTATGAACAGGGCCTCGGTGTGGAGCCGGACGCCACCGAGGCCGGGGTCTGGTACCGAAAGGCTGCGGATCAGGGCGATGATGCGGCAAGGGCCCGCCTTGGGGTGCTGGTCGTGAATGGTAGCGCCATGATCGAGGACTCCGCCGAGGTGGTGGGCTGGTTGCGTTCTGCCGCCGATCAGGGAAACGCCAGGGCCCAGGCCCAGCTTGGTCTGATGTATCGCGATGGCCGCGGTGTCGCGGCCAATCCGGTTGAGGCTGCAACATGGCTGCGTAAGGCCGCCGTCGGCGGCGAAGCCCGGGCGCAGAGCGCGCTCGGGGAGATGTATCTCAACGGACGAGGGGTGGCGAGGGACTCGGTTGCGGCGGTGAAGTGGCTGCGCCGGGCCGCGGATCAGGGGGATGTCGGGGCGCAGAGCAGTCTTGGTCTGGCCTATCAGCAGGGCCGGGGTGTGGCGCGCGATGAAGCGCTGGCTCTGTTGTGGCTGAAAAAAGCTGTGGCGCAGGGCGATGCACAGGCCGGGGTGGTGGTGCGCGGCATCGAAGACGAGCACACGCGTCAGGCCGCGGTGTTGCATGATCTGGAAGCCGCGGCCGAGAAGGGCGATGCCAACGCCGAGAACTCGATCGGCGTGATGTATGCAAGCGGTCAGGGTGTGGCGCGCGACACGGCGGAGGCCGTCGCCTGGTTTTCCAGGGCAGCGGAACATGGCGATGCCAGTGGGCAGTATAATCTTGGCGTGATGTATGCGAGCGGCCAGGGGGTGGAACGGGACGATGCGAAAGCCGCACGATGGTATCGCAAGGCGGCCGAACAGGGCGATGTGCGGGCGGAACTCAATCTCGGCGCGATGTATGAGAAAGGTGCGGGCGTCGCACAGGATTCGACCGAAGCCGTAAACTGGTATCGCAAGGCGGCCGAGCAGGGCCTGGCGCAGGCGCAAAGCAATCTCGGCGCGATGTATGAGAACGGTGTCGGGGTGGCGAGCGATCCGGCGGAGGCTGTGGCCTGGTACGGCAAGGCCGTCGAACAGGGCAATGCCCGCAGCGCCTTTCGTCTCGGAATGATGTTCGCGTCGGGCCATGGTGTGGCACAGGACACGACGGAGGCGGCCGTCTGGCTGCGCAAGGCCGTGGCGCTGGGGGACAGAGAGGCGTCCGAGGTGCTGCGCAAGCTCGAAGCGAAGGCGGGGGACCAGGCGCTGATCGCGGCGTTGCGTGCCGCGGCCGAAAAGGGGGATGTGCAGGCGCAGAACAGTCTTGCGAAGGTCTATGCAAACGGCCGCGGCGTCGTTCGCGATGACGCCCAGGCGGTGGTCTGGTTCCGCAAGGCCGCCGAGCAGGGCGATGTGCGCAGCCAGTCCAGTCTTGGTACCATGTATCTGACCGGTCGAGGTGTGGCGCGCGATGATGGCGAGGCCGTAAGCTGGTATCGCAAGGCGGCCGAGCGCGGCTTTGCAGAGGCGCAGAGCAATCTCGGTGTGATGTATGAAAAGGGGCTGGGATTGACGCGCGACGACGCGCTGGCCGTGGTCTGGTACCAGAAAGCGGCTGCGCAGGGAAATGCGGTGGGCCAGTTCAATCTAGGATTCATGTACCGCAAGGGGTGTGGTGTTGCCCGTGACGATGGCGAGGCGGTGGCCTGGTTCCGCAAGGCGGCTGAGCAGGGATATGCCGTTGCCGGGGAGGCGTTGCGCCAGATGGAAGCGGAAGCTGCGCCACCACGATGACGTGGCTCAGGGACAAGGATCCCCCGCCGGACTGTGAAGTCCGAGATCGCATTCCTGCGAGCGAGAGGGACATTCGCGAGAGGGACACTCGCAAGACGAAAGGTGCCATCGCCCCTTCAAATCAGATTCCTGGGGTGGGCAGATCTTTCCGTTCGTCGTTGGTTCGTAGGCGACAAAGAAATCTTCGGGCGTTGTGGCGCAACCATGAACGTGAGGAGATCGGATTTCAGATCCTCAGGCGATAAGATGGATGGCATTGATAGGAAGTCGCGCATCCTGGCACAAATCAAAGTCACACGACACTCCAGCCAGGTTTGCTGCTGACCGAAGGTATCGCTGCCAGGTTCAATCCGGATCGGGGACGGTTGGGCAGTGCGTGAGCAGGGCGCTCTTTCTTCTCTTTTGCGGTCTGGCTTCAGTTTGATTTTTCAGTTTTGGTTCGTTTGGCGGCCTGCGCGGGAGAAACACTCCGGCGATGGCTGTGACGCCCGTAGCCGTGAGGACCACAGCTGCAAAGGAATTTTCCCCTCCCTGTCAAGCTGGATTTCTGCAATGAGACCACCGGAATTTCACGCAATTTGCTCCAATTTCCGTGCAATTTGTTGATCTGCGGGGGTTTTCACGGTTGCCTCCGAGTTCCGGCATGGTCGCAATGTGGGGAGCCGGGCGGAGATCGCGCCGTCCAGGAAAGCTGGTTGCCGAGCGGGCGGCAGACGGAAGGGCCCGCAAGGGGGGCTCGGCAAAGCAGTGGTGAGGCTGCGATGAGCCGATAAGGGCGGCACCGCGGCGGTGAAATGTCCCATTGCAGATCGGAACAAAGGTCTCGGCAGTGTCTTGACGAAGCCGGTCGGAGAACCTAATTCTTGAATCGTTCCGTGGTCATTTGAGCCGGCCGGCTTGCAGCCACGTTAAAAAACTCGCTAAACAGGCCGGGGAAATCTCCGCCCCCGGCTGAAACCTTTGTTCAGGCCGGGTTTTTTGTGACCTCAGGGCTGTTCCAGGGCGGTTTGTGCCGGTGGGGCGGCAAGAGAAATGAGGTCAAGGGTGCGAGATGGTTGACGGATGCGCGCTTGATGCCGGCGCTGGTCGTGCCGATGAAAGAAACCATGAGGTGGATCACCCGAGTTCACAGCTCGCCCGGTTTGGATCCGATCAGCCACTGGCGCTCGATTGTGGAATCAATCTGGCGCCGTTCCAGATTGCCTACCAGACCTATGGTGAGCTCAATGCTGCGCGTTCCAACGCCATCCTGGTATGCCATGCGCTGACCGGCGATCAGCATGTCGCCAATATCCATCCGGTCACTGGCAAACCGGGCTGGTGGGAGACCATGGTTGGTCCCGGGTGTCCGCTTGATACAAATCACTATTTTGTCATCTGCGCCAATGTCATCGGCGGCTGCATGGGCTCGACCGGTCCGGCTTCGACCAATCCAGCGACCGGGAAGGTGTGGGGGCTTGATTTCCCCGTCATCACCATTCCCGACATGGTGCGGGCCCAGGCGATGCTGATCGACCGTCTTGGCATCGACACCCTGTTTGCCGTGGTCGGGGGCTCGATGGGGGGCATGCAGGTGCTGCAATGGACCGCGGCTTTTCCGGAGCGCACGTTTTCGGCGCTGGCGATCGCCTGTTCGACCCATCATTCGGCGCAGAATATCGCCTTTGACGAGCTTGGCCGCCAGGCGGTGATGGCCGACCCGGACTGGCGCGGCGGGCAATATTCCGATTACGGCATTATACCCCATCGCGGCCTCGCCGTGGCGCGGATGGCGGCCCATATCACTTATCTGTCGGACGCAGCACTGCACCGGAAATTCGGTCGGCGCATGCAGGGCCGCGACCTGCCGACTTTTTCCTTTGCTGCCGATTTCCAGGTCGAGAGCTATCTGCGCTATCAGGGCTCGTCCTTCGTCGAGCGCTTCGACGCCAATAGCTATCTCTATCTGACGCGGGCCATGGACTATTTTGATATTGCCGCCGACCATGACGGGGTGCTGGCGCGCGCCTTCCGCGGCGTCAAGACCCGTTTCTGCGTGATCTCGTTCACCAGTGACTGGCTGTTCCCGACCTCGGAGTCGCGTGCGCTGGTTCATGCACTCAACGCCTCCAATGCCCGGGTCTCGTTTGCGGAAATTGAGACCGATCGCGGCCATGATGCTTTCCTGCTCGACGTGCCTGAATTTTTTGATATTGCCCGCGCCTTCCTGCAATCCGCAGGCGAAGCGCGGGGTCTCAACAGGGATGACGGATGTGATGACTCGTGATTGGCGATCTGGTTTGCGCATGGCCAGGCCATGCCGGGTGCCGGTGGAGCGCCGGTGATGTCGGTGCAGGAGGGCTTGTCGCTGCGGGCGGTGGCCGCTGATGGTGCCACAGACTACCGCGCCGATCATCTGCTGGTCGCCGGGATGGTGGCACCGGGTTCGAATGTGCTCGATGTCGGCTGTGGCGAAGGCGATCTGTTGCAGCTTCTGGAGCGCTGCGGCGTCGATGGACGCGGCATCGAATTGTCGCGCGAGGGGGTCAACCGCTGCGTGGCCAAGGGGCTTGCGGTGGTGCAGGGCGACGCCGACACCGATCTCGTCAATTATCCCGATGATGCGTTCGACTATGTGATCCTGTCGCAGACGCTGCAGGCGACGCGGCAGCCGCGTGTGGTGCTGGAGAACCTGCTGCGGATCGGACGCCGCGCCATCGTGTCGTTTCCGAATTTCGGCTACTGGAAGATGCGGTTGCAGCTCCTGGTCCGGGGCCAGATGCCGTCGACGGCCAATCTGCCGGCGAGCTGGTACGATACCACGAATATCCATTTCTGTACCATCAAGGACTTCGTCCAGCTCTGCAACGAAATCGATGTCAAGATGGAGCGCTCCTGGGCGCTTGACCGCGATGGTCACCCCTTGCGGGTGCGGCTGCCATGGTGGGTGTGGAACCTGTTTGGCGAGCAGGGTGTGTTCCTGCTGCGCCGCGGCGGTAACCACGGCAACCACGGCAACACCCCACGCGCTGACGATATGGCGGCACCGGCCGGGGCGGAGTGATGTTGCCACGTCCGCTGCGGAAGCAGGACCGGATCCCTCAGGAAGAGCAGATCACTCCGCGGCATCGACGACTCCCGGCGCGCAAAGGTGAAAGGCGGGCAGAGGGAAAGCGACAAGGTGAGGAGTGCAGGGCGTGGAGCGCAAGGTTGATTCCCGGACCGAGGTTGAATTGGACGCTGCGCCGCCGGTGCCGCTTGGGAAGCGGCTGTTTCTGTTGATCGGGATGCCGGTCCTCATGCTGATGCTGGCGCTGTGGTAATTCAGCCGGGTTCCGCCAGTGGATCCGGCGCAACCGCGGATCGACAGCGACCGGATCATGATTAGCCGGATCAACGACGCTCTGGGGCAGGCCGGCGCAAGGGACGTTTCGGTCATGGCGCACACCGCCCATGGCGGGTTCACGGCCATCCCGGCAACTGAGGCCAGGCAATTGCTGGAGAAGGAAACTCATGATCTGGAGGCCGGCCTGAACGGTCTGAGCTTCACTTTGCAACAGCCACTGGCTTGTGTGGCCATTCTTTGTGGCGGTCTGACGTTGTTATCGGGGGTGGGACTGGTCTATCAGCGCCGCCTGGCGGCGCGGGGGATGCAGTCCCGCGAGTTGCTGCTGGAGGCATTTCTGCGCGGCAGGAGACTTCTGCCCTTCCATCTGGTGGCCACCATTGTCGTGCATTGTGTCGGGGTCACGGCATTGCTGCTCTATGAAGCGATGGTCTTTCTGCACTATCAGGAGCATATCACACGTGATGGGAGGATGATCATCGCCTTCACGTTCATCTTGTTGGCGCTCTTCGTGCTCCATGGTGGCACGAGGGTTGTGATCGTCCTGGTCCGGGCGCTGTGGCGTCCCATGGCAGATGAGCCGTTGCCGATCCTGGGGCGGATCGTGACTCGGGCGCAGGCAGCCCGCTTGTGGTCGTTTGTCGGAGAGGTGGCTGAGCGCATCCATGCCGACATGCCCGACGTCATTGTTGCCGGAATGGACCGCGGGTTCTTCGTCACGGAATACCCGCTGTGCCTTCGGAGCGGCACAGAGGTTTTGAAGGGGCGCGTGCTCTATCTTCCGCTGCCCTACATGGCTTTCCTGGATGCGCCGGAGGCAGAGTCTGTGATCGGGCACGAGCTGGCGCATTTTACCGGCGGCGACACGGTCTACGGTCAGCGCTTTGCTCCAGCCTATGAGAGTTCGATCGGTGATCTGAAAGCGCTCAAAGGACACAAGGTCGTTGGACGCTTCATTTTTGCCAGGCTGACGACGATTCTTGCCGAGATTTTTCTCGACAGTTTCGGTCGGGCGGAGCGCTTCTGGAGTCGCAAGCGCGAACTGGCGGCCGATGCGGCGGGAGCCGGGGTGGCGGGTACAAAGGCTTTGGCGTCTGCGCTGCTGCGGCTGACAGCGCTGCGGCCGCTGGTTGCAGAGGTTCTGGCCAAGCAATGGGGTAGTGCGGAGGCAGCCAGGGCTGTGATGGGCGACGTGCTTGGCGAACTGCGCCAACATGCATCGGGTTCGAAGCGGATCGGCAGCCAATGACATCCCAAAACCCCGAAACCATTGACGGGAAAACCATTCAAAGCCTCGTCGCGGGTCGGGCGATCCGCTCGGCAACCGTGCTCGGGCGGCTGGCGGCTGGGCAGTCATGCGGCGCTACGGTGCGCTGGAACGTGTTGTAGCCGTCAGGCGTACCACGAAACCCCGGCTTTGGCACACGCTCCAGGCAGCAGCCGCTTTTGTACAGGGGCACCTCAGGCTTTCCCGCTTTGATGTCGATGCCGCAGGCTTCGAGCCCGGCAAATTGTCCCGCCGCCCCGATCAGGACGGAGCGCATGCGCCAGGCGGGAGAGTACGGCGCATGGTTCAGGGAGCAGGTGCAAATCGGCATGGATGCTGCCAAGGCCGGGGATGTCCTCACCTCGGAGGAAATGGAAGCCGAAGCAGCGGTCTGGCGGGCTGAAATTCAGCGCCGGATGACGGCTGGTTCCGCAATCTGAAGCCGGATCTGGACGAAGCCGGCTGCGTGCTGCACTGGAGAAATTGCAGTTCGGATTGCAAAGCGAACCCGGCTGCAACGCTCAAGCATTACGATCTTTTGAGAATCAGGGCAGGTCTGGTCGACGATCCGGGGAGCGCTTCGACACCAATTACATCTGCGGCACAGCGGGCGAGGCCTTGGGTCGTCAAGCAAGACCTGGCACCCCGTAGGGGCACTGGGCAGGATCAGGCAGGACCAAGCTGGTTGTCCGCAGGGCGCGTGCGCAGGGCAGGGATGATTTTGTTGTCGGACCTCTTTTGTTTGGGCGGGAAGATTCCCACATTTGTTCCTGGCCGTGCCATCCGGCGCGGGCCGCAGCAACCTCCGGTTAAGCAGTTCTTAACCGGAGAAACCCAGTGAAGATGCGCTCTGGGGGGCCTCGTGGACCCCGGGGGCAGGCCGAGGGCAACCGATATGAATTTTGAGAAATACACTGAAAGAGCGAGAGGCTTCATCCAGTCCGCGCAGTCGCTGGCGATGGGTGAGGGCCATCAGCAGTTTTCGACCCTGCATGTGCTGAAAGTCCTGCTGGACGATGAGGAAGGCATGGCCGCAGGGCTGATTGACCGCTCGGGCGGCAATTCCCGGGCGATTCTTGAGGCCACAGGCCAGGCTCTGGCAAAAATACCGAAGGTCACTGGCGGCGGTGCCGGGCAGTTCTATCTTGCGCCGGAACTGGGACGCGCCTTTGCCACTGCGGAAAAGGCCGGCGAAAAGGCCGGCGACAGCTATGTCACGGTGGAGCGGCTTCTGCTCGGGCTGACGCTGGAAAAGGACAGCGAGGCCGGCGTTCTGCTGCGCAAGGGTGGTGTCACGGCGCAGAACCTCAATGCAGCGATTGAAGCGCTACGCAAGGGCCGTACCGCGGACACCGCGACGGCGGAGAATGCCTATGATGCCTTGAAGAAATATGCCCGGGATCTGACCCAGGCGGCGCGCGATGGCAAGCTTGACCCGGTGATCGGGCGCGACGAGGAAATCCGCCGCACCATCCAGGTGTTGTCGCGTCGTACCAAGAACAATCCGGTCCTGATCGGCGAGCCCGGCGTCGGCAAGACCGCCATCGTCGAGGGGCTGGCGCTGCGCATCGTCAATGGCGACGTGCCCGAAAGCCTCACGGACAAGAAACTGCTGTCGCTCGATCTCGGCGCGCTGATCGCAGGAGCCAAATATCGCGGTGAATTTGAGGAGCGGTTGAAGGCGGTGCTCCAGGAGGTGGTCTCCACCGACGGCAAGATAATTCTGTTCATCGACGAAATGCACACGCTGATTGGCGCCGGCAAGGCCGATGGCGCCATGGATGCCTCCAACCTGCTGAAGCCCGCATTGGCGCGCGGAGAGCTGCACTGTATCGGCGCCACCACGCTGGATGAATACCAGAAGCATGTCGAGAAGGACGCGGCGCTGGCGCGGCGCTTCCAGCCGGTCTTTGTCGCGGAGCCGACGGTCGAAGACACGGTCTCGATTCTCCGTGGCCTGAAGGACAAATACGAGCAGCATCATGGCGTGCGCATCACCGATTCGGCGCTGGTGGCGGCCACGACATTGTCCAATCGCTACATCACCGGCCGCTTCCTGCCCGACAAGGCCATCGATCTGATGGACGAGGCGGCGGCCCGGCTCAAGATGCAGGTCGATTCGAAGCCCGAAGAGCTCGATTCGCTGGATCGGGATATCATTCGCCTGCGGATCGAGCAGGAGGCTTTGAAGAAAGAAAGTGACGTGGGTTCGAGGACCCGCCTCAAGGCCCTGGAAAAGGAACTGGCCGAAGCCGAGGAAAAATCGGTGGCCCTGACCACGCGCTGGAACACGGAGAAGAACAAGCTGGCGGATGCCCAGAAGCTCAAGGCGGAGCTGGATGGCCTGCGGCAGGAACTCGCCGATGCCCAGCGTCGGGGTGAATATCAGCGCGCGGGTGAACTTGCCTATGGCCGGATACCCGCACTGGAAAAGCAGCTCGACGATATTGAGACCCGGGAGAATGTCGGTGTGATGATGGAGGAGGCCGTCACTGCCAACCACATCGCACAGGTGGTGTCGCGCTGGACCGGCGTGCCGGTGGACAAGATGCTGGAGGGCGAGAAGGAAAAGCTCCTGAAGATGGAGGACCAGCTCGGCCGGCGTATCGTGGGCCAGAATGAGGCGGTCCATGCGGTGGCGACGGCGGTCCGGCGTTCGCGCGCCGGATTGCAGGATCCGAACCGGCCGATGGGATCCTTCATGTTTCTGGGGCCGACCGGTGTCGGCAAGACCGAATTGACCAAGGCCCTGGCGCAGTATCTTTTCAACGACGAAACCGCGATGGTCCGCCTCGACATGTCGGAATTCATGGAGAAGCATTCGGTATCGCGGCTGATCGGGGCGCCTCCGGGCTATGTCGGCTATGATGAGGGCGGGGTGCTCACCGAGGCGGTGCGGCGGCGGCCCTACCAGGTGGTGCTGTTCGACGAGATCGAAAAGGCCCATGCGGATGTTTTCAATGTGCTGTTGCAGGTGCTTGATGACGGGCGTCTGACCGACGGCCAGGGGCGCACTGTCGATTTCCGCAACACGCTGATCATCATGACCTCGAATCTCGGTTCGGAACTGCTGGTCAACCAGCCCGAGGGCGAAGACAGCTCCAGGGTGCGGGAACCCGTGATGGCCATGGTGCGGGCGCATTTCCGGCCCGAGTTTCTCAATCGGGTCGATGAGATCATCCTGTTCCACCGGCTGCGGCAGGACGATATGGGGCGGATCGTCGAAATCCAGTTCGGCCGCCTCGAAAAACTCCTGGAAGACCGCAAGATCACCCTGAAGCTGGATGACAAGGCGCGGGACTGGCTTGCCAGAAAGGGATGGGAGCCGGCCTACGGTGCCCGCCCGCTCAAGCGGGTGATCCAGCGCTATCTGCAGGACCCGCTTGCCGAGATGATTCTTGGCGGGGAGGTCAAGGATGGCGATGAGGTCGCAATCTCTGCGACCGAAGAGGCGCTGAGCTTCAATCGCAGGTAACTGCCGAGGTCGGACAAGGCCAGGGCGGCAGGGGCGGCTCGCACCGCCTCGAACCCCTGGAAAAATTGCCTTTGTCCAGCCGGGATGGCCACGATCCCCGCCATCAGGAAACCCGACTGGGGCCTCGGCAACCTCAAAAAGAGGCACAGTGGGGCCCGGTCAGTCACTCCAGCAATGGAATGTGGGTAGAAACAATCGCAGGGCGTCGACGGTCGATCGGGCGTGATCGGCGAGGGTCTGGTCTGATTGGTCAGAAAAATGAGACAGCCAGACCTGAACCGATGAAGGGCTCAGGCGTGGCCGTCATTTCGGTCCGGCCGGGCATTGATTCGCGGCCGTCACCTGATTTTCCGGCACACAGATTCCCGGGGTCACCTGGCGTCGGAGATGCGGAAGCTGCTGCCGGAGCGGCCGCCGAGCATGTTCTCGACCTGATCACGCTGTTTCTCGAAGCCTGCCAGTACCGTGCCTTCGAGGGTGCGGCCACGGGGAAGTTTCACCCGCATGGGGTCGACGAAGCGGCCGTTGACCAGAATTTCGTAATGGCAGTGCGGTCCGGTCGACAGTCCGCTGGAGCCGACATAGCCGATCACCTGACCCTGCCGGACTTTCTTGCCGGGCTCGATACCCTTGGCAAAGGCCGACATATGGCCGTAGGCGGTCTCGTAACCGTTGGCGTGCTTCATGCGGATATATTTGCCATAGCCGCCATGAAGTCCGGCGGACTCGATGACGCCGCTGCCCGAGGCGAAGATCGGGGTGCCGTAGGGGGCTGCCCAGTCGACACCGGTGTGCATTTTCACATAACCCAGGATCGGGTGACGGCGGCCGCCGAATCCGGAACGCATGACCGCGTTGTTTACAGGCTTGCGGACCAGGAATTTCTTCGCGCTCTTTCCCGTCTCGTCGTAATAGTCGACCACACCGTCATCGGTGCTCTGGTAGCGGTAGTATTTCTTGGTTTCGCCGCCCACGGTCAGCGCGGCATAGAGCACCTCGCTCTTGTTGGCCTGTGCGTTTTCGTCGTCGCCATAGAACACGTCGAAGGAATCGCCCGGCTGCACCTTGCGCTGGAAGTCGAGGTCGTAGGAGTAGATCCGGATCATGTCATCAATGATCTGCATCGGCACTTTGCTGCGCAGCGCAGTCTCATAAATGCTCTGGTACAGCCGGACTCCGGAGCCGTTGTCCTCCTCCTCCTCCTCGCCGCTGTCGTTGTGGCCCCCGGCCGCAGTGTTGAAGGTGTTCATGGTCGAGGGGTCAACTGCGACATATCTGCCGAGGTCGGTCATCGCCGCGATTGCCTCCACTGCGGTGTCGGTGGCGACCACCACCCGCCAGGCCTGCATGCGTCCGCTGGGGCCGGGGGCGAGCATGATGCGAAGCCGTTCCCCCTCCCTCAGGCCGCCGTCCCGACCCGGCGCACCAAGTGTGGAGGCGATCGCTCTGGCATCCTCAATCGTTGCTCCCAGAGGCTGCAGGATCGAGGCCACCGTGTCGCCTTTTTTGACGATGTGAACCTGCTCGGGGTTGGGATTGCCCCCCGTGGCCCGGTCCTCCCGGGTCTTGGCCTTGGTCATCAGGTTGAGGATCTTCGCTGGTTCCGGCGCGGTCCCGAAGGAGGCCGGGGTCGGCGGCATCGGGATGGGACCTGCCTTGCTCCAGTTCACGACCTCGCGAACCCTGGCCTGGGCGTCGGCAAGTGTCACAGTCGCTGCGATTTTTGCCTTTGGCAGGATTGCGGAGAGGTCTTTGGTGACAAACGAGACCTCGGCATCCGGCTCAACAGCGTCGGGATTGTTGGGATTGTCGGCCGGCGTCGCGGGTTCCGTGCCGACATCCGTCAACAGACGCTGGGGATTGAATGGGGGTATCTTGACCGAGGGGTCGCTGGCCATCGACAGATTGGTGGTGAGATGAATGAAGGGCCTGACCCGCGGAATTTCCCGGCCATTGACGTGGTCGGTCATGGTCACCCGGACCACCTCGCGCCTGCCGCTCATGGGTGACTCCGTGGCACGGGGCAATTGATCGGTCTTGCCGACCTTGCTGTCGCCTCCGGTGGTCGGACTGCTGCAGCCGCCGTACAGCATCGCACGGTCGCAGGGCTCGGCCCCGGGTACCGGCTCGTTGAGTGAGGCGAAGACGGTGCCGCCGATCAGGGCGGCCCCGCACAGGCCGGTCAGGATCGTGCCGCTGAACCAGCGCAGCGAGACATTGCGGTGGTCGATGACCGCCGCGTCAGAGCCGTCGACGCAAAGCGGGGGTTCATGCCCGAGATCAATCGGGGCAATCCCGCGTCCGTAGCCTCCGCGTGACGTTTTCTGATTCACCCGCACCCCCGCCTGTCTGAGCCCGTCAAAACGCCAAATCCCGTCTTCGCGCCCTCCCTATCCTCCCTCCGGGGGAGGGAGCAATGGCAAAGGCACTCATGCGAGGGGAGCCAAAAAACAGCCTGCCCTGATCGGGGGGCTGAAAATCAGCCAGGCCGGCTCGCACGAAACCAGACCCTGTTCCTGTCGCCAGCTCCTGAAAGAGCAGCCGACCCAACTTTCGATCGGAGCGCCCCCGGGGAGAAGCCGAAGGAAAAAACGTAACCAAGCCTGACAGATATCAGGCGATTCACAGCCATTCTTATGGCACAACGCAGGGAGATTGTGGCTCAAGTGCGGCAAAATTGGACAAATGTGATTAAAGTCCGATCTGGGTTAGCGGTAGGGGGACACCAGGAGCGGCTGAGGCACCGCCGCTGCCTGACAGCCGCGTCATGCCCTCTCACCCTGCCCGGCAGAAAATTTTCTCTGTGCTTTCCGGGAATTGGCGTCTTTTTTGCGGATCCTCTTGCAAAGCCTGGGGCTCACGGGGCGTGCCATGTGAGTTCCACACCGGCGTACCGCCGCCCCCTTGGATGAAACCCGCCCCCCCGGGGCACCGCCATACCCTCACTTGACGGCAGTTTCTTCCAGGGGACGGGCGGACAAATGCGCCATTCCCGCCAGACGGCTGTCCTGGATTTCCCGACTGCCGCCTTACGGCCTCACCCAGGGCTGGGAGGAATTTTTCCCGCTTACGTCCTTTTTGCGGAGCTTTCCCTGAAAGTGTGGCCTGATGCCTTTAGTCCCCAGAAGAGCGAGAAAAAAATGCCCCCTTCGCCCGGCGGACGCCTTGGCCCCCCGTTGCCTCTCAACGGGGCCTCATTTCCCGCCCGAAGCCGCCCGGCACTGCTTTTTTGCGGACGCCCCTGCCTTTGTGTGCGCAGACTTAAGGTCGAGGTTGATTCGGGCCCTGGCAGCCGGTCTGCCCTGATGTTGGAAATTCTCCAGCCCATGTCGATTTTCGGGGGCGTTGCGGGCGATTTTCGTCAGGATCGTTGACTGTGTGGCGTTCCGGGTCCTTTCGGGCGTTTCCGGTTTATTTCTGCAGACGTCGCCCCCTGATGCGGGTTTGATGGCGAACATTCGGCTTCATGTTCAAGGGCATGGTCACCAGTCCACCTGCCGAGGCCCCTCTTTCAGGCCGCAGGTCGGGTGGATCCGCGGCCCGGTTCGCTCCGAAGCGTGATTTTGCCGCCATGCTCTGGATGATGCCGCAGATGCGTGCCCCCCTCGTCGCCCTGCTCGAATTTGCGGAAGATGCGGGCGCGAGCATCGTCAGCGACACCGAATTCTGCTGTCGCGCAGCATGAAGCAGATTTCACAGGGGCTCGATCCAGGGGTCGACGATCAGCCATACCGCCTTTGGTGGTGAATTTGATCGCGGTGCCAGCGAGGTTGAGCAGGACCTGACGCAGAGGAGCGGCCTCGCTGACAAATCCCGAAGCGGCAGTCTCATCGCAGGCATAAAGACGCCAATTCTTTTTGTTTTTGCGTTGCTCGCGGACTGGCCGCCTCCAGGACGCGGTCGGCAGGTGCTGAAGGGAAAGCTGTGGCGTCATCTGTCGGATGAGGCCGAAGTTGTGAGTTCCGCCGGATCGCTGTTGCGGGCGGATTGAGTGCGGATTTTCGTTTGCGCGGGCCGGCAGGGGCAGTCGTTTCTTAATCTCCTGAATCCCTCGCCAACGCACCGGCCGCTGTGGGCGTCCCCAGAATCTCGGTCGCCTGCTGTCTGGGGTCATGAAAGGGCGACCGTAGGGCGTCGTCCCACCTGATCATAAGATCAAGGCGTGGCAGATCAATCGGCTTTGATGATTTCCTGTTCGGATCGTACCCATGCTCAGAGATGGCGTAACAGATCGCCCGTCGGATGAGCCTGTTCGTGATGATGATTTGGTCTCCTGCGTCGGTCCCGGAGCCGTTTCCACAAGGCAGATACGTCACATCACATGGCATCGTTCCACAAATGAAGCCTCCAACCCCGTTCGTCGGCCAGATTCCGATCGAAATTAAGTCGTCGCCGGGAAAAGGCCACTTGCTGGCTTTTACCCTCCAGCGATACTCGTGGTCTTCGACGACTATTCGGCGACTGCCCGTTGAGTTCCTCACGGCATTCTCCATGAACGCTGGCACAATGGTGTTCTGTGCCCTCCAGCAGCAAGGAAACAACCCGTGATGCGGCTTCATCCCGCCAGCGAATGGAGATGCACCGAAGCGCCCTGCCGTTTTCGCAAACGTACCAGAAAAACTGGGACGTCTCCATGACCTGCCAGGATGGAATGACCGCTCTTTGTCCGAACCGGATCCGGAAGCGCAACGCTGCCCTCAGGGGCAGGGTGGCGGCCAATGGCGGCTCAGGGCCACGCGCCCGCGAGCCTGGCTGGGAGAAGGTCGAAGGTCGTTGAGGAGATTGTGGGCACCATCGAGAGAGCAGCCGGTATCGCCCGCTCACCGATCGACGCTGCGAACCTGAGAAGCGTCAGGATGAGCCCGGCACCTCCCGAGACCTGCCAACGCAGGATGGAGCGGCGCCTTCGATTATCCCGATCGATGCAGTCGAAGCCGTTGACGCCATCCGCCAGGTCATCCACCGCGACGGGGGGTATCCGGCGGGCAGGAGGTGGCAGGACCACAAACCAGGAGCGCCATCCGGGGACATCGCCCGTCTTTGGGGCCAAATGCGGGGCAGGGGCGCTGTCACCCTTTCGGATCCTGTCCAGGGAGAGGATTCGGTTTCAACCCACGTTCCATTTCTGGAACGACTGACAATGCTGCCTTTTTCTTTTTGATGTTGAGGAGGCCGCGCCCGCCACACCCACGCGTCTCATCATGGAGGTGCTTCGTGGCAAAAGAGGCACATCCTGGCTTGCGCAAAGGCAGTTTTCTCAGGGGTCAAGCCGAATGGGGAAGCCCTCCTGTATCCACCTGGGCAGTTACGCCAATTCAATTCCCACAAAGCGGGAAAATTGCTCCCGGCCAGGGTGAGGGGTGAGGGGGGGCGTCGCAGCCGCAGGCCGGGAAATCAAAGCGGGTCATCCGACGGGGGGAAGCGCAATTTTTGTCCGCCTCCGCCCCACCGCGGGAAAGGACGCCAGTTCCCGCAAGCTGGAAAAATTCAACAGGCTGGGGGATCTTCTGCGACGCAGCGGGCCGGGAAAGCAAAAAGAACCAGGGGGGCAGTTTTTTGGTTGTCTCTCCCGATCTGCAGACTGCAGAGGCCTTGTGCCCCCCGAATCCCAGCCAGTGAAGCGGCGGGAAAAGATGCCAATTCCCGCAGGCGGGAAAAATTCAGGCCTGCGGGGCGGGGGGCCTGAAAGGCAATTTTTTCCCCGTTCCTTGGGCAAAAACCCTCCAGAGGTATCCAGGATTTGGGTTAAGATCCTGAAAGGACGCCGATTCTGGCAAACGGGGAGAATTTCGTCCGGCCAGGAGCTGGCGGCGGGAGCCTGCCAACCGCGGGGGAGAGAGGGCCACAGGGAGGCGGGGAGAGGCGGATCTTTTTTGCCCGTTTTTTTGGGGGAAAGCGACTCCGCAGCCTCCCATTTTTCGTCTAAGCTCCGGGAAAGACGCCAAATTCCGCATTGCAAAAAATTTATGACGGAGGGCAGATTTCGTGTTGACGGGGCCAATGGCGGGCCCTATAACACAACCACTGAGCGCGGCGCTGCATTGGCCGGGAGGTCAATGCAAGTAGACGTGTCTCTAACTCCTCTCTTTGATGAGTGAATAAAACAGCCGGTCTCGGTCGGCTGATTTGCTGTCGCTTCAAAGGGGCGGGATACCCTCTTCGAGGGTTGGGGCCACACCCTGTGGTTCCGGGCTGTTTGACAAGTTCAGATGAAGAAAGAGAAACGTGGGCGGCGGAGTCCTTGCGGATCCCGAGCTGACGAGCCTGGAACCTTTCAGGTGATGCAGAGCGGGGTCGGACGAAAGACTTCGGCGGTACACGTTTCGAATAAGGTAACACCATGGTCTTCCTTGAGCCATTCAGGGAAGGTCGCTTCGCCGACGATGTGAATCGTCGAGCGAAGAAAACGGTGGGACCTCGTCAAACGTTGTGATCAGCCGGTTCAAAGTTCAAGTCCAACTTGAGAGTTTGATCCTGGCTCAGAGCGAACGCTGGCGGCAGGCTTAACACATGCAAGTCGAGCGGGCGTAGCAATACGTCAGCGGCAGACGGGTGAGTAACGCGTGGGAACATACCTTTTGGTTCGGAACAACCCAGGGAAACTTGGGCTAATACCGGATAAGCCCTTACGGGGAAAGATTTATCGCCGAAAGATTGGCCCGCGTCTGATTAGCTAGTTGGTGAGGTAACGGCTCACCAAGGCGACGATCAGTAGCTGGTCTGAGAGGATGATCAGCCACATTGGGACTGAGACACGGCCCAAACTCCTACGGGAGGCAGCAGTGGGGAATATTGGACAATGGGCGCAAGCCTGATCCAGCCATGCCGCGTGAGT
>WQYW01000044.1 GCA_009781045.1 Alphaproteobacteria bacterium | reverse complement strand
CCTATCTGGTTTTCCCGGATTGGTGGGCATTGATGACGACCATCGCGTCTGGCCGCCCTCCCTGAAAAAACGCAGACTGGGGGATCGGCACCCGATGGAAGGGCCATTTGGAATCGCTGATTCACCGGCGCTGCGGATTGCGGCCGGCTCTCGATATGCTACAGTGATCGATTGAGTCGCGCCAGTCGCGCCAGTGCTGCGGATTGCGGCCGGCTCTCGATATGCTACAGTCGATCGCTCCGACGGGGATCATAGACTTTGGCTGCGGATTGCGGCCGGCTCTCGATATGCTACAGTCCTGATAGGCGCCACCAAGAGCAGCGACAGGCTGCGGATTGCGGCCGGCTCTCGATATGCTACAGTTACAAGTCGCGGGTGATAATGTGAGGATGGCGCTGCGGATTGCGGCCGGCTCTCGATATGCTACAGTACGAGGTACCACGAGGAACGCCGCCGCGTCGCTGCGGATTGCGGCCGGCTCTCGATATGCTACAGTCGGAGCCTGATTCGCCTGCTGGGGATATGGCTGCGGATTGCGGCCGGCTCTCGATATGCTACAGTACACGGCTTTTTCTGGACCGTCGCGACGTTGCTGCGGATTGCGGCCGGCTCTCGATATGCTACAGTACCGGTCAGCTGGAGGTCGCCACCGCCGCGGCTGCGGATTGCGGCCGGCTCTCGATATGCTACAGTTTGCCGAGGTCGGCCCTGATCAGCTTGCAGGCTGCGGATTGCGGCCGGCTCTCGATATGCTACAGTAATAAAAAGTGTTCACGCTGATGACATATTGCTGCGGATTGCGGCCGGCTCTCGATATGCTACAGTTCCTGTATGGTGCTCCACAGCAATTACGCGGCTGCGGATTGCGGCCGGCTCTCGATATGCTACAGTGAGCGGAATCCGCTCTGGTCATGCTCACAGGCTGCGGATTGCGGCCGGCTCTCGATATGCTACAGTAGTGAAGGTGATGCCTCCCGGAGCTCGTTGCTGCGGATTGCGGCCGGCTCTCGATATGCTACAGTCGCGCGCACGATTGGTCGCGGCACTTTGTCGCTGCGGATTGCGGCCGGCTCTCGATATGCTACAGTCGATCGCTCCGACGGGGATCATAGACTTTGGCTGCGGATTGCGGCCGGCTCTCGATATGCTACAGTACCGGCTTCACCGCACACAACGTTCCCGCCGCTGCGGATTGCGGCCGGCTCTCGATATGCTACAGTCGCGACATGTTCGAGCCCTGTCTGAGAGCGGCTGCGGATTGCGGCCGGCTCTCGATATGCTACAGTTGGGTCTGATGTACAGCGACATAGTTGGTTGCTGCGGATTGCGGCCGGCTCTCGATATGCTACAGTTGGTCTACAGGGAGGACAACAAGCAATTTGGCTGCGGATTGCGGCCGGCTCTCGATATGCTACAGTAGCTGCCGGCTCCCATGTATCGGCGCGTCCGCTGCGGATTGCGGCCGGCTCTCGATATGCTACAGTGCCGGCGGCCGAATAGATCTCGAGGTCGGAGCTGCGGATTGCGGCCGGCTCTCGATATGCTACAGTTTGGGTTTCCTGTTCGATAATTTCCGCGATGCTGCGGATTGCGGCCGGCTCTCGATATGCTACAGTCCGGCGCCTCGTAGACCCCGCACTCGGTGAGCTGCGGATTGCGGCCGGCTCTCGATATGCTACAGTCAGCGATGCGCGAGAGATGCATCAGGTGGCGCTGCGGATTGCGGCCGGCTCTCGATATGCTACAGTCACTTCCAGAATGTGCTGGCGAGCCTGATCGCTGCGGATTGCGGCCGGCTCTCGATATGCTACAGTGGGGAGCCTCCCTGATATTTCGCCATCACTGCTGCGGATTGCGGCCGGCTCTCGATATGCTACAGTCCGCACAGCGTAACGCACCCTTTTGGCGACGCTGCGGATTGCGGCCGGCTCTCGATATGCTACAGTGCTCATCTGGTCTGATCCCCATAGCGCGCCGCTGCGGATTGCGGCCGGCTCTCGATATGCTACAGTCATGGCCGCTCCTGGCATCTGGAATGCTGCGCTGCGGATTGCGGCCGGCTCTCGATATGCTACAGTTTTTTCACCGTTATCCACCCAATCCACGCCGCTGCGGATTGCGGCCGGCTCTCGATATGCTACAGTTGCCTCAGCTTGCAGCATAGCGCGCACTTGGCTGCGGATTGCGGCCGGCTCTCGATATGCTACAGTCTGTGACTTCGGCGACTTCGCTTTCCCAATGCTGCGGATTGCGGCCGGCTCTCGATATGCTACAGTCGGCCCTGCAGATTGTCGGGTAGAATTACTGCTGCGGATTGCGGCCGGCTCTCGATATGCTACAGTTGATTGCCGAGAATGTATTCCCTTGTTTCCGCTGCGGATTGCGGCCGGCTCTCGATATGCTACAGTGTGCGCCAGCCGCGGCATCTCGGTGACGCTGCTGCGGATTGCGGCCGGCTCTCGATATGCTACAGTCCATTGACTTTCTGAAAGAGCAGGCACAGGGCTGCGGATTGCGGCCGGCTCTCGATATGCTACAGTGCGCCGTTCTTGACCCAACAGAGTAAGTGCGCTGCGGATTGCGGCCGGCTCTCGATATGCTACAGTTGTCGGTATTGTGCCGATGATCAAGTTGATGCTGCGGATTGCGGCCGGCTCTCGATATGCTACAGTCGCTCCCGGTAATCCCCAAGCAGCGGATTGGCTGCGGATTGCGGCCGGCTCTCGATATGCTACAGTCAAAAGCATCACCATAACGAAGCTCGGAAAGCTGCGGATTGCGGCCGGCTCTCGATATGCTACAGTGATGGCCGCACGCGCCGCCGCCTTGTCTGGCTGCGGATTGCGGCCGGCTCTCGATATGCTACAGTCGTGCGACGGCCGGCTCGCGAGTGGTGCCGGCTGCGGATTGCGGCCGGCTCTCGATATGCTACAGTGGCAGCTTGTGTCGCTGATGCAGCATCTGGGCTGCGGATTGCGGCCGGCTCTCGATATGCTACAGTAGAAGAAATCCATTGGCCACGATATCTCGGGCTGCGGATTGCGGCCGGCTCTCGATATGCTACAGTCAGTCACGCGACACACTGTGGCGTCAGTAAGCTGCGGATTGCGGCCGGCTCTCGATATGCTACAGTTGTCGCCTTCCGGTCTGGCGTGCACTCTGGGCTGCGGATTGCGGCCGGCTCTCGATATGCTACAGTGCGGCCCGCAATGAACCATTTCCCGCAACTGCTGCGGATTGCGGCCGGCTCTCGATATGCTACAGTACCTTGTGTGCCATCATCCTGAAAATATTATGTTTTCTCGATGATGGCACATCAGAAAAGCTCCAATTGCGCGGGGGATGGCGGGGCTGAACGCCGGGTTTTTCCAACAAAGATCCGGATTCGTTCCCACTGCTTATCGGTAATGGTCATGAATCGCACCTCGCCGTCGTCCGGGACGCACTTGCCCATCCGGGTCACGTGAATTTCGGCATTCTCGATCGACGCGCAATGCCGAGCGTAGACCGAATACTGGGCCATGGTGAACCCGTCCGCAAGCAAGGACTTGCGAAATCGTGCATAGGCCTTGCGCTCCTTTGGCGTGTCGACCGGTAGATCGAACATCGCGATAACCCACATGGAGCGCCACCCCCAAGGCAGTTCTGGAACGGGTCGTGGGCTTGCAGCCATTAATCGACACCGTCTGGTCCCAGCAGATCAGGCGACAGGGGCAGCCCTACTGGCAGAGCCAAGGCCGTCCCATCTCCCGTCAGCACCCGAGCGAGCGAGGCGGCGCTCAGCTGGATGGCCACCAGCAACGGATTGCGTCGTGCGCCGACCAAAATGGTTTCATTGAAAAGTGAAAGAAGGGTTGCTTTCGTCGTGCGTTCGCTCAGGTCTGGCAATGTGCATGAGGTTTCACTCTCCTTGAGCAGAAGTTGCACCCGCCAATCTACGAACGGCCGAAAGGGTTCGAGCAGGTCATCAGCGAGGCAGAAGGGGTTGGCCCGGTTCCTGTGAAAGACGCCCAGGGAAGGTATGAGACCGCTCGCGACGATTGCTCGGGCGATTGCCGCTCGGACCACGGCATATCCATAATTGAGGAGCGCATTGGTTCCACTGGCGTTTCGGTCGCGGCGAAATTCCTTGCCGAACAGTAAGGGCCAGTACCGCTGAGCCGCTTGCGCTTCCAGATTGTCCGGATCGCCGGAGCGAACCCGCTTCGCCATTGGCCCCAGGCCGCCATCGGAGCCGGTGAAATGGGTGAGCACGGCAGCTTGTTGTGCGATCTTGGCATGGATCAGGGCTTGCCATGTCCGCTTGAGCGTGGGTTCGCTCGCGGCAATCTGTGCCAGATGGCGCTCGGTCAGGACATGATGCGCGTCGAGTGGTAGCATCATCCCGGCTGGCAGGTGATCACGGCCAGTGACCATCACCGTCGCTCCAGATTCCATCAGTTCGAGGAAGACAGCCTGTGTATAGGTCGCGCGGGCATCATCTACGATAACCACGCCCAGATCTTCAATGGGAATGGTCGTCTTTGGTAATTCGGGTCGTTCAACCACGAGCTGCCTATGCGCTACCGACAGCCGTGTGCCATGAGTGGAAAATTCAACTGTGCGCTTGAGCATCGGTCAGTCGTTCGCTGGCCGCACGCGGCCTATTGGATCGACGGAGAGCTTGCATGCGTTTTCTTTAAAAAGAGTGTTGGCGTTTGGTCCCCACTTGCTCTCTCCGGAGGCGTCTTCCGCTCGGCGAAAGAAGATTTGGCCATTTGCCGACAGGATGTTGGCAATCCAATAGCCCGCCTTTTCACCGTGACAAATACACACAGTATCGCCAAGCGATATCGACATTACAAGCGTACTTCCGTCGGTTAGGGCTTTGGTAACGATAGGTTGATGTCGCGCCAATCTCTGCGCGGCCTCCATCATACTTACAATCCGCCAATCGATTTTTCCGTCCGTCGTTCGGTAAATGGCGAGATGGTGATTATTTCCTAGAGAGACTCGCCCCGTTGCAACCGGTGCCATCAGGGACGGTTGCTGTTCGACAATGATACGGGCCTTGTGAATCTCAGGCCGGTCCTTCTGAACTTTCGAGTCCTTCGACGTATTTCTCGGGAATATTCCAAAAGCCTTCTTCGGATCACCACCGTTCTTTTTCACCCAATCTGTAACCATCTCACGAATATGCGTGTCCCTGATCGCGCCAAGTTCCGTTTTGGATAGTTCAGCGAGGGGTTTTCGGGTGACGACTTGTCTATAAGTTATCCGGTGGCGCTCGATCTCCTGGCCCGTATCTCCATAGACCGTCTCCTTGTGCAACGGCCCCGACACCTTCTTCCGGACACGGTGGGAGACGATGATGGCTTTAACGGCCAGCTCCGCGTTCTCCCTGATCCCGGGCCATGGCGGCGGCAAATGCGGGCGCTCGGCGTGGGGTACATCCTTCTGCTGCCAATAATGTGACAGGCGCTGCGTCATGCCCGGATCAGTGCAGGCGACCACCAAGGCATCAATGGCGTGGTGGCGGTGGTCAGCTCGGGTTTTCTCTCCATCATCAGACAGGATGTTGTTGAGGCCCCAAAGCTTGCGCAATTGCGCTGTGACCCTGCCGGTAACCGGGAGTACCTTTCGGCGGCGCAGTTCCTCGCTGAGGCCAAAATCTGCTGCCTGACTGGGCTCTCCTACGTCAGGCCAGAGCCGCTTGAGCAGGGCAACGGCTTGGCGCGCGGCATAGCCGGTGTCGGTAAGCTGTCGGTTTGCGAAGTCGTCAGGCATCGTTTCGGCGAGGAAGCGCCTGACCTTGCCCCTTGGAAGACCGGGGCTGTTTTTGCCGGCGATCATCTTGTCCAGACGCAGCTTTACGGCATTCCAGTCGTCCGGGCGTGATTGGAAGAATTCAAATGGTGTTCGATTACCCTTGGCGATATTGATGTCACGGCGACACAGTGTCTTGTTGCCTTGGCTGTCGTCTAATGATCGACTGCGCGGCCAGATATGCTCGATTTCGAACGCCCCTTGGCGGAACAGCGCGTCAAATCCGATCATTTCGCCTGTATAGGGGCAGCATTCGCCACTCTCTTTCCACAATACCCATTTGTCGATGTCTCGCGCTGAAGGTTGGGAAATGCCCTTTGTTTCGAGATCCTTCTTTGCGTCCGCCCGTTTACTGGCATTCTTTCGAATGCCAGTTTGCCGTTCCTCCCGCTCGCGTTTCGAGAGCCCGACCTCGCGAGCAAGCTCGATCCGGATCAGGTCGGGCTTGCCGAAGGCGTCGATCAGGTTGTTGACCACCTTACGGAGTTCATTCTGGGTCCGCGCCACGGTGGGATTGCGGATTGCTTTGATCCGGTCCTGCTCGGAGCTATCCCATTCGCCGTTCGGGAGCTTCCTGCGCGCAGGGCTGGGCAAGCGGTCCAGTACTTCGCCGGTAGGTGCCTCCCGGTTCGGAAAGGTTGCCTCGCGCCATCGGGCACATTCAGGCGAAACCATCAGCGTTCCAAAACGTTCGCCACGCTCCAGTTCCGGCAGGATCACCTCCAATGCTTTGGTCGAAAAGGGTTCCCATCCGGTTGGAAGTGCGAGGCCAGTGAGTTCCGTAGCTTGGGCATTGGTGATATCAAAATCTGCTTTCAGGCGCTCCGCGGCCGTCGCCCGACGGATTTCCCGCTCAGCGGCTGGCAGGATGACCACACGCTGGCCCACTTCAGCATAATCAGCGGACCACAACCGATGGTGGATTGCATCCCGGATCGCTTGGCGGTGGGGATGCATCGCCCATCCGTCGCCGAAGATTCCCGCCAGCTTCGCTTCCAGCGGATTGCCAAGCAGTTTGGGCTCGCCACCTATTTCCAGGTTGAACCTGATCCGCTGCTCGAGACCTTTCTCTCCACGCTTTGTGAAGAGGGGCGTGAGTGCCTTGCGAACCCCGCCCCACGACATGGACGCCTGGACCTGCAATCTAGCAAGGATCGCGGTGCGTTCTTCCTGATCGAGAGGGCGGCGATTGCCGCTGGCGACCTCCAGATTGTTGAGTTTTTCCAGCATGCGCCGCTGCTGCGACAGCCACGACCCCTTGGGCGCCAGCTCCTCGCCGGGCATCAACCTGCATTGGCCGAGCGTGTTCTTGCGCCAGAATACCGGTTTCTGCACGAACATCACATCGAAAATATGGGTCTTCAGTACATCCGTAAGGGCCGGATGGTACAGCGCCTGCGCGGACCACAAGCGTTCGAATTCTGCAACCACATGGGAACGCAGTGCATGAATGCGGCGCGTTTGCGAGGATGGAACAGCACCCTTGATCCCCCTTGTTCTGTCGCCCTGCACAGGAAACCGCGTCGACAGCGATTCTCCGAGAGTCTTTCCGCTTGCCTTAAGTTCCTTGATCGTTTGATTGCGCGCATCGCAGGCGGCTTTCTCGGCGGCATCTTCGACTTCGGAAATATCGCTTTCGTTCAAGTCGGGTTCCTTGAAATGACGGCGCTTGGCGAGGTGATAGAGCGCTCGGCCAAACTCGTGCAGCTCGACCCGTTCGCGCAGAGCCCGTTCGCGAATTGGCAGTGGAGGAAGGGCCATGACGCGCGCCCACTCGCTGCCCTGGTCTTTGCTGAACGCCGGCAGCAGGTCGGCATCAGCCAGCGCTTGGTTCAGCGTCTTGCGTCGCTCCCGCCGCCGTCGCAGTTGGCGGCGCGCCAGTCGTTTTTGGCGCCGGGTCTGATTGAGCGGCGTTCCTTTCGGATCGCGCGCTTCTGGGAAGATGCGGACGCCCATTCCAAGAATTCGCCCAGTACTCGTGGCAAATTCATGTTCGATCACAGCCCAGCCAATCGAGGTCGTGCCAATGTCAAAACCCCAAATCTGCATGCAATTCTCCTGCTTGCGTTGGCTTGGAGGCTATGCTAGCCAGAGAACGTAGCATATCGAGAGGCGGTCGCTTTTCGCAAGCAAAAAGACCCTTCGAGCGGGCTCGGCATCCCAAGGTCATTTGCCGGTTCTTAACCCCGTCAGAGATGGCGGGGTTATTTGCTTTCTGAGCTGTCGTTTACCCACGCTCACTTTTGCTGCCCATTGTTCCCAGCCAGTGCATTAAGGCCACCAAATTGCGTGGAAGTCAGCTGGATGTGCCCAGATTCTCCAAAACAACAGTAAAAATCTCCCGTTTCTGTGGCTGTGCGGAGTGAAAAATTCCAAATTTCTACGAATTCGGATGATTCTGTTCCAAGAATCATGCTGAAATGCGTCTTGTCGAGCAGGAGCGACGAGCCTTTGGCGTTTTGAAGTGTGGCGGGAATGTCACATTTTGTGCAGTCAGCATTTTATTTCGTAATTTGTGGCGAACAAACGCCCCCAGAATCTTTCAATCATTGGCAAGCCTCAATCTTTTCCAAGTGAGGGTAACATGGTATGTCTTTGAAAAAGTTAGGAAATATCTCAGTCCTGCATTTCGCTTTGGGGGCGTTGCGGACAAACGAGTTCTCTTTTTGCCCCTCTCTTTCGGTCGAAAGAGGCCTGCCTGAGCAGCTTTCCGGCTCTTCACCCAGTTGAGTGGGCTCCGCCGATCGTTTTGCATCGCTTTGCTTGGTATCTTGACCATCCAATGGTTTGACAGTATTCACTCAGGAACAGCGGGCGGCCCGTGTAACAAGCGGATTTCCGACGCGTTTTTGTTCCCAGAACAAACGAGCCGTCCAGGCTATCGCACATGAGAGGCGGGCCGAATGATGGCTGTTTGGATTTCTCAATGAACCCGCCAGACGACGGATTGGACACCAGATGGCAAACAGCCCGGTCAAATTTATCCAGGAAGTGCGGTCGGAGACGGCGAAGGTCACCTGGCCGAGCCGCCGGGAGACCACGATCACCACGATCATGGTTTTCGTCATGGTGGCGCTGGCGTCAGTTTTCTTTGCGCTGGGCGACACATTGATTCGCTTCATCGTGACTTCTCTATTGGGCATCCACTGATGGCGACCGCAGCACAGTCCTCTGACAAACGCTGGTACATCGTCCACGCTTACTCCAATTTCGAGCAGAAGGTGGCGGAATCGATTCGAGACCAGGCCAAACAGCGGGGCCTTGAGGACCTGTTCGAAGAGGTGGAGGTTCCGACCGAAAAATTCATCGAAGTCCGCCGCGGCCGAAAAGTGACGGCTGAGCGGAAACTCGTCCCAGGCTATGTGCTGGTCAAAATGCGTCTGACCGACGAGGCCTTTTCACTGATCAAAAATACGCCGAAGGTGACAGGCTTCCTGGGTGCCGAAAACAAGCCGGTGCCGATCTCCGAAGCCGAGGCGATGCGCATCCTGCAGCAGGCGCAGGAGGGCGTGGAGCGGCCGAAAACATCGGTGTCGTTTGAGGTCGGTGAGAATGTGAGGGTCGCTGACGGCCCGTTTGCGTCGTTTTCGGGTGTGGTCGAGGAGGTCGACGAGGCGCGGTCGCGTCTCAAGGTCGCGGTATCGATCTTTGGTCGCGCCACCCCGGTGGAACTGGAATTCGGTCAGGTCGAAAAGGTCTGACCGGGCGGCGCGACATTCCGTCGCGCCAATCGAGGCTGTGGGAGGAAGAGGGTAGGTCGCCAGCCGCCCGGATCCGGACCACAAACAGGAGTGGATATCTATGGCAAAAAAGGTGACCGGGACCCTGAAGTTGCAGGTCCCTGCGGGAGCGGCAAATCCGTCGCCCCCGATCGGCCCCGCACTGGGGCAGCGCGGCCTCAACATCATGGAATTCTGCAAGGCGTTTAACGCCCAGACGCAGAAGGAGGAAAAGGGCACTCCGATTCCGGTCGTGATTACGATTTATGCGGACCGGACCTTCACCTTCGAAATGAAGACGCCGCCGATGTCCTTCTTCCTCAAGCAGGCGGCGAAGATCCAGTCGGGATCAAAGGCACCTGGTCGCGATCGGGTGGGCAAGGTGACACCAGCTCAGGTGCGTGAGATCGCCGAGCGGAAGATGAAGGATCTCAATTGTGACAGCATCGACGCGGCCATGAAAATGGTCGAGGGCTCTGCCCGGTCGATGGGCCTCGTTGTTGGGGAGTGAGATCATGAAGATTGGGAAAAGGTTGAAGAAGGTTCGCGAAGGGATCAATCGCGAAAAGCTCTATCCGCTTGATGAGGCAGTCAAATTGATCAAGGAGCGGGCGGTCGCCAAGTTTGACGAGACCATTGAGGTCGCGATCAATCTCGGCGTCGATCCCCGTCATGCCGATCAGATGGTTCGCGGCGTCGTGATGCTGCCCAACGGGACCGGCCGCACGGTCCGTGTCGGTGTCTTTGCCCGCGGCGCCAAGGCCGATGATGCGGTGGGGGCGGGTGCCGATGTGGTCGGCGCTGAGGACCTGGTGGAAAAGGTGCAGGCAGGGACGATCGAATTCGACCGCTGCATCGCCACTCCGGACATGATGCCGCTGGTTGGCCGACTCGGCAAAATTCTGGGCCCGCGTGGTCTGATGCCGAACCCCAAGATCGGTACCGTGACGATGGATGTCATTGGCGCTGTTAGGGCTGCCAAGGGCGGGTCTGTCGAGTTCCGGGTCGAAAAGGCGGGTATCGTCCAGGCTGGTGTTGGCAAGGCCTCGTTTGCCGCTGACAAATTGGTCCAGAATATCAAGGCCTTGGCGGACGCTGTGGCGAAGGCCAAGCCCGCTGGTGCCAAGGGTACCTACATCCAGCGTGTTGCGGTGTCCTCAACCATGGGGCCGGGAGTGAAAGTGGAGCCTGGCACAGTGCTCTAAAAAAAGGCGCTGCAAACGGAGATTACAGGTGGGGTGGATCGGACAACTGATCCGCCCCACTTTGATTCCGGGGGCGGGCTGTTGGCGAATTCGAGCGAGGCAACGGTTCGTCCTGCCTCGGCTGACCTGGAAAGTTGCTGAAGCTGCAAAAAAATCGCTACGAATCACTCCTTTGCTCAGAGAAGGATTAAGGTTGCGTGAATTGGTGTGAATTTTGCTCTTGGCAAGCCGCCCGGAACCGGATAAAGACGTGATTCGGGTGTGCTGGCTACCGCTGGCACGCCTGTGTTCGCATTTTGAAACCCCAAATGCAGGAGCTTTCCCAGTTCAGGGTCCGCAAGGATTTTCCCGAACGGGGGTTCGTTTGTGCAAGGGGGCGAGAAGAGCGGGCAATGGTCATCCAGGTGACTGGATGATCAAGTCCTGTCCGAGACTGCGGGTGCTTGCGGAAAATTTTCGAATTTCCAATGGCTTAATGATACCTGCACAGACGGGTGATGACCGGATTTCAGCATCGCGGATGTGATGCGACAGGTTTGGTTCGGACCTCGACATTCTGTGGAGCTTTGCTCCCCGGAGGGCAGGCTGAAACGTCTCTCACCATTACTCTCAGGGCTTCGGCCCGGGTGTGGAAGAGAGATTGGGTGCAACCTGGCGGTCCCTCAGACTGCCAACCGGAGAGTGCTGTGGAAAGAGCGGAAAAAGCAGCAGCGGTCAAAGAACTCAACGAGGTCTTCAGGACCACGAGTGTTGCGATCGTTGCTCATTATTCCGGCCTCACCGTGGCCCAGATGCAGAAGCTGCGTGCGCAGATGAAGCAGGCTGGGGCGTCGGTGAAGGTCTCGAAGAACCGTCTCGCCAAAATTGCTCTTGAAGGCACGGACGTTGCTGCCATCGGCTCCCTGCTCACGGGACCGACTGTGATCGCTACTTCAGACGATCCGGTAGCGGCGCCAAAGGTCGCCGTCGAATTCGCCAAGACCAACGACAAATTCGTCGTCCTGGGTGGCTCGATGGGCAAGACCGTCCTGAATGTTGATGGTGTCAAGGCACTCGCCTCGCTGCCGTCACTCGATGAACTGCGCGGCAAACTCGTTGGCCTCATCCAGGCGCCAGCGACCAAGATTGCTCAGCTCACGACCGCGCCGGCAGCCAAGGTTGCCCGCGTCATTCAGGCCTACGCCTCAAAGAGCGAAGCGGCCTGACCCCCTTCGCAACCAGTTAAAATCGAACCAAACCGAGTTTAAGGAAATAAAATGGCTGATCTGCAGAAAATCGTCGACGAGCTTTCCGCCCTCACTGTTCTTGAGGCGGCGGAACTCGCCAAGGCCCTCGAAGCGCACTGGGGCGTCTCCGCTGCGGCTGCCGTCGCAGTGGCGGGCCCCGCTGGTCCTGCTGCGCCGCAGGAAGAAGAGAAGACGGAGTTCACCGTGGTGCTCGCCGCCGCCGGCGAGAAGAAGATTGAAGTCATCAAGGAAGTCCGCGCCATTACCGGTCTGGGCCTGAAGGAAGCGAAGGACCTCGTTGAGGGCGCGCCGAAGCCGGTCAAGGAAGGCGTGAACAAGGATGAGGCCGAGAAGGTGAAGGCTCAGCTTGAGAAGGCTGGCGCCAAGGTTGAACTGAAGTAACCGATTGAACGTCAACACCATTTCGTGCAAATGGCGCACGGAATGGTGTTGATGACTACGAAACACGACTTACGAAAGACGACTGCGGACTTTCCGGAGTCGTTGGGAGATGACCATTTCGGGCTGGTCAAGTCCGTGCGGATGATCGTCGGAAACGGGCGGGTGTGCGCGTGCGCCCCGCACGTCGTTTTGCGTTTTAAAGGTGCGAAGAACAGATTCAGGATTCCTGACTGACGCTTCGGTTCCGGTTCGAGAAATTTGGTCCAGAAAGCGGCAACGGCCGTCTTGTTCTGGAAGGGCGCGCTCTTCAGTGGGCGCCGACATGAGAGGCGACGATGGCGCAGCAGACATTCACGGGTCGCAAACGCGTTCGTAAATTCTTCGGACACATCAGGGAAGTCGCCGAGATGCCGAACCTCATTGAGGTTCAAAAGGCGTCCTATGATCAGTTTCTGATGGTTGAGGAGCCTAAAGGCGGCCGCCCGGACGAAGGGCTGCAGGCTGTGTTCCGTTCGGTGTTCCCGATCTCGGACTTCTCCGGAGCCTCCATGCTCGAATTCGTGCGCTACGAATTCGAGTCGCCCAAATACGACGTCGACGAGTGCCGTCAGCGCGGCATGACCTTTGCCGCGCCTTTGAAGGTGACGCTGCGCCTGATCGTGTTTGATATCGACGAGGAGACCGCGGCAAAATCGGTGAAAGACATCAAGGAGCAGGATGTCTACATGGGCGACATTCCGCTCATGACCAGCAACGGCACCTTCATTGTCAACGGTACCGAACGCGTCATCGTGTCGCAGATGCATCGCTCGCCCGGTGTGTTTTTCGATCACGACAAGGGCAAGACCCATTCCTCGGGCAAGCTTCTGTTCGCCGCCCGTGTCATTCCCTATCGCGGATCCTGGCTCGACATCGAGTTCGACGCCAAGGACATCGTCTATGCGCGTATCGACCGTCGCCGCAAGATCCCGGTGACGTCGCTGATGTTCGCGCTGGGGCTCGACGGTGAGGCGATTCTCAACACCTTCTACAAGAAGATTTCCTACAAGCGGACCAAGGATGGCTGGCGTGTGCCCTTCGATGCCAACCGGTTCCGTGGTTACTCCACCATCAATGACCTGATCGACGCCGACACCGGCAAGGTCGTGCTCGAGGCCGGCAAGAAGCTGACCGTCCGTGCCGCCCGCCAGCTCCAGGAGAAGGGGCTCAAGGCGCTGCGCATGTCGGAGGAGGAGCTGTTCGGCAATTACGTCGCCGAGGATCTGGTCAATGCCAAGACCGGCGAGATCTATGCCGAGGCCGGCGAGGAAATCACCGACAAGCTCCTGAAGTCGCTCAACGAGCATGGCTACAAGGACCTGCCGCTGCTCGATATCGATCACGTCAATATCGGCGCTTATATTCGCAACACCCTGGTTGCCGACAAGAACATGACGCGCGAGGACGCGCTGTACGACATCTATCGGGTGATGCGTCCGGGTGAGCCGCCGACGCTGGAATCGGCGCAGGCCATGTTCCAGTCGCTGTTCTTCGATCCTGAGCGCTATGACCTGTCGGCCGTCGGCCGGGTCAAGATGAACATGCGCCTTGATCTCAATGCCCCGGACACCGAGCGCACGCTGCGCAAGGACGACATCCTCTCCGTCATCCGCACCCTGGTGGACCTGCGGGACGGCAAGGGCGAAATCGACGACATCGACCATCTCGGCAACCGTCGGGTGCGCTCGGTGGGCGAACTGATGGAAAACCAGTACCGGATCGGCCTCTTGCGCATGGAGCGGGCGATCAAGGAACGCATGTCCAGTGTCGACATCGACACGGTGATGCCGCAGGATCTGATCAACGCCAAGCCGGCGGCGGCGGCGGTACGGGAATTCTTCGGTTCCTCGCAGCTGTCGCAATTCATGGACCAGACCAACCCGCTGTCGGAGATCACCCACAAGCGCCGTCTGTCGGCCCTTGGCCCGGGCGGTCTGACCCGTGAGCGGGCCGGTTTTGAGGTCCGCGACGTTCATCCGACCCATTACGGCCGCATCTGCCCGATTGAGACCCCGGAAGGCCCGAATATCGGTCTGATCAATTCGCTGGCAACCTTCGCCCGCGTCAACAAATACGGCTTTGTCGAGACCCCCTACCGCAAGGTCAAGGACGGTCGCGTGACCGACGAGGTGGTCTATCTCTCGGCGATGGAGGAGAGCCGCCACCGGGTGGCCCAGGCCAGCGTTCCGCTCGACGCCAAGGGGCGTTTCACCGAGGACCTCGTGGTATGCCGCAACGCCGGCGAAGTGCTGCCGGTGACGCCCGACAAGGTCAATTATATGGACGTGTCGCCGAAACAGCTGGTTTCGGTCGCTGCTGCACTGATTCCGTTCCTTGAGAATGACGACGCCAACCGCGCCCTGATGGGCTCGAACATGCAACGCCAGGCGGTGCCGCTGGTACGCGCCGAAGCGCCCTTCGTCGGCACCGGCATGGAAGGGGTGGTGGCCCGCGATTCGGGAGCCGCCATCGCTGCACGCCGCTCCGGCGTGGTCGATCAGATCGACGCCACCCGCGTCGTCATCCGCGCCACCGCCGATCTCGATCCCACCAAGTCGGGCGTCGATATCTACCGGCTGATGAAGTACCAGCGCTCCAACCAGTCCACCTGCATCAACCAGCGACCGCTGGTGAAGGTCGGTGATACTGTGAAGAAGGGCGACATCATCGCCGATGGTCCGTCGACGGATCTGGGTGAACTGGCGCTTGGCCGCAACGTGCTGGTCGCCTTCATGCCCTGGAACGGCTACAATTTCGAAGACTCGATCCTGCTTTCCGAGCGGATCGTGAAGGATGACGTCTTCACCTCGATCCATATCGAGGAGTTCGAGGTCATGGCGCGTGACACCAAGCTCGGTCCGGAGGAAATCACCCGCGACATTCCGAACGTGTCGGAAGAGGCACTGAAGAATCTGGACGAGGCAGGGATCGTCTATATCGGTGCCGAGGTCCGGGCCGGCGACATCCTGGTCGGCAAGATCACGCCAAAGGGTGAAAGCCCGATGACGCCGGAGGAGAAGCTCTTGCGCGCCATCTTCGGCGAAAAAGCCTCCGACGTCCGGGACACCTCGCTGCGGGTGCCGCCGGGAGTGCAGGGCACCATCGTCGAGGTGCGGGTGTTCAACCGCCATGGCGTAGACAAGGACGAGCGCGCGCTGGCGATTGAGCGCGAGGAAATCGAGCGCCTTGCCAAGGACCGCGACGACGAGCAGGCGATCCTCGACCGCAACGTCTATAACCGTCTGGCGGAGCTGCTCGACGGCAAGCCGGGCGTGGCGGGACCGAAGGGGTTCAAGAAAGACACCAAGATCAGCCGCGCACTGCTCGATGAGTATTCGAAATCGCAGTGGTGGATGTTTGCGACCTCGAACGACAAGCTGATGGCTGAGATCGAGGCCATGCGCAAGCAGTATGACGAGTCGAAGAAGGGGCTGGAACAGCGCTTCCTCGACAAGGTCGAGAAGCTGCAGCGGGGTGATGAACTGCCGCCCGGCGTGATGAAGATGGTCAAGGTCTTCGTCGCGGTGAAGCGCAAGATCCAGCCGGGTGACAAGATGGCGGGTCGCCATGGCAACAAGGGCGTGGTCTCGAAAATCGTGCCGATCGAGGACATGCCCTTCCTTGAGGACGGCACCCATGCCGACATCGTCCTCAATCCGCTCGGCGTGCCGTCGCGCATGAATGTGGGGCAGATTCTTGAGACCCATCTCGGCTGGGCCTGCGCGGGCCTTGGCAAGCGCATCGGCCAGGCTGTGGATGCGTATCTGTCGAAGCAACAGGACATCAAACCGCTGAAGGAGACCCTGAAGCGGATTTATGGCGAGGACGAAACCATCAAGACGCTCAACGAAGGCGAACTGATGGAACTGGGGCGCAACCTCAGTCACGGCGTGCCGATCGCAACGCCGGTGTTCGATGGCGCCAAGGAGACCGACATCGAGGAAATGCTCAAACTGGCGGGTCTCGATGCCTCGGGGCAGTCGACCGTCTATGACGGCCGCACCGGCGATCCCTTCGATCGCAAGGTGACGGTGGGCTATATCTACATGCTCAAGCTGCACCATCTCGTCGACGACAAGATCCATGCCCGTTCGATCGGACCGTACTCACTGGTCACCCAGCAGCCGCTGGGCGGCAAGGCGCAGTTCGGTGGCCAGCGTTTCGGCGAAATGGAGGTGTGGGCGCTGGAAGCCTATGGCGCCGCCTATACGCTCCAGGAGATGCTGACCGTGAAGTCGGACGACGTTGCCGGACGCACCAAGGTCTATGAAGCGATCGTGCGCGGCGACGACACCTTCGAGGCCGGCATTCCCGAGTCGTTCAACGTGCTGGTCAAGGAAATGCGCTCGCTCGGCCTCAATGTCGACCTGCACAATTCAAAGATGGGACCAACGCCGACGTCGGAGGCGGCGGAGTAACGGTTTTTGCGGGTCACGATGATTGAGCGGGAGGGGGCAGGTGCTCCCTTCCGGAAAAGGGATCTTTCCGAATTTGCTGCCGGTCTTTCCGGCACGCGAGGAGACGATGATGAATCAAGAGATCATGAATCTTTTCAGTCCGACGACGCCGGCTCAGGTCTTCGACCAGATCCGGATTTCGATCGCGTCCCCGGAAAAGATTCTCTCCTGGTCCTATGGCGAGATCAAGAAGCCGGAGACCATCAATTACCGCACCTTCAAGCCGGAGCGGGACGGTCTGTTCTGCGCCCGCATCTTTGGACCCATCAAGGATTACGAATGCTTGTGCGGCAAGTACAAGCGCATGAAGTATAAAGGCATCATCTGCGAGAAGTGCTCGGTCGAGGTCACGCTGTCGCGGGTCCGGCGTGAGCGCATGGGCCATATCGAGCTGGCAGCTCCGGTTGCCCATATCTGGTTCCTGAAGTCGCTGCCGTCGCGCATTGGTCTTCTGCTCGACATGACGCTCAAGGATCTCGAGCGCATTCTCTATTTCGAATATTACGTGGTGCTGGAGCCCGGCCTGACGGCGCTCAAGGACCGTCAGCTGTTGTCTGAAGACGAGTATCTCAAGGCCCAGGACGAGTACGGCCAGGATTCCTTCACCGCCATGATCGGCGCCGAGGCGATCCGCGAGATGCTCAAGGGGATGGACCTTGAAAAGATCGAGGCCACCCTGCGTGCCGAAATGAACGACACCGAGTCGGACATCAAGCGCAAGAAGATTGCCAAAAGGCTCAAGATCGTCGAGGCTTTCCGTCACTCCGGCAACAAGCCGGAATGGATGATCATGACCGTGGTTCCGGTGATCCCGCCGGATCTGCGTCCTCTGGTGCCGCTCGACGGTGGCCGCTTCGCGACCTCGGACCTCAATGATCTCTACCGCCGTGTCATCAACCGCAACAACCGCCTCAAGCGGCTGATGGAACTGCGCGCGCCCGACATCATCATCCGCAACGAAAAGCGCATGCTGCAGGAGGCGGTGGACGCCCTGTTCGACAACGGTCGTCGTGGCCGCGTGATCACGGGTGCCAACAAGCGGCCGCTGAAGTCGCTGGCCGACATGCTCAAGGGCAAGCAGGGCCGCTTCCGCCAGAACCTGCTCGGCAAGCGGGTCGACTATTCCGGCCGCTCGGTGATCGTGGTGGGCCCGGAACTGCGCCTGCATCAGTGCGGTCTGCCGAAGAAGATGGCGCTCGAACTGTTCAAACCCTTCATCTATTCGCGGCTTGACGCCAAGGGGCTGTCGACCACGGTGAAGCAGGCCAAGAAGCTGGTCGAGAAGGAGCGCCCTGAGGTGTGGGACATCCTCGATGAGGTGATCCGCGAGCATCCCGTGCTGCTCAACCGTGCGCCGACGCTGCATCGCCTCGGCATTCAGGCCTTCGAGCCGGTCCTGATCGAGGGCAAGGCGATCCAGCTCCACCCGCTGGTCTGCGCCGCGTTCAACGCCGACTTCGACGGCGACCAGATGGCTGTGCACGTGCCCCTGTCGCTGGAGGCGCAGCTTGAAGCGCGCGTCCTGATGATGTCGACCAACAACATCCTGCATCCGGCAAACGGCCAGCCCATCATCGTGCCGTCGCAGGACATCGTGCTCGGCCTCTATTACCTCTCGATTCTGCGCGAGGGCATGCCGGGCGAGGGCAAGGTGTTCGGCGACATGGCCGAACTCGAGCACGCGCTGCATTCGAAGGTCATCCATCTCCACACCATGATCAAGTATCGCTGGGAGGGGATGGATGAGACCGGCAAGATGGGGCGGCGCTGGATCGACACCACGCCGGGACGCATCATGCTCGGCAACGTGCTGCCGAAACATCCCGCCATTTCTTTCGACGTCATCAACAAGCTGATGACGAAGCGCGAGATTTCCGGGGTCATCGACCAGGTCTACCGTCATTGCGGGCAGAAGGAGACGGTGATCTTCTGCGACCGCATCATGGCGCTGGGCTTCTACAATGCCTTCCGGGCCGGCATCTCCTTCGGCAAGGACGACATGGTGGTGCCGAACGGCAAGTGGAAGATCGTCGAGACCACACGGGCGCTGGCGAAGGATTTCGAGCAGCAGTATAACGACGGCCTCATCACCCATGGCGAGAAGTACAACAAGGTCGTTGACGCCTGGTCGAAGGCGACCGAGGAAATCGGCAAGGCGATGATGAAGGAGATCTCATCGACCCGCAAGACGGCCGCGGGTGCGGACGCCGATATCAACTCGATCTATATGATGTCGCATTCCGGTGCGCGTGGCTCGCCGACCCAGATGCGCCAGCTCGCCGGCATGCGCGGCCTGATGGCGAAGCCTTCGGGCGAAATCATCGAGACTCCGATCGTTTCGAACTTCAAGGAAGGTCTGTCGGTGCTCGAATATTTCAACTCGACCCACGGAGCCCGCAAGGGCCTCGCGGACACCGCGTTGAAGACGGCGAACTCGGGCTATCTGACGCGGCGTCTGGTCGACGTGGCGCAGGATTGCATCATCACCCAGGACGACTGCGGCACCAGGCTCGGCATCAAGATGCGCGCCATCGTGGATGCCGGCACCGTGGTGGCTTCGCTGGGGTCGCGGATTCTGGGCCGCGTCGCCTGCGAAGACGTGCGCGATGCGGCGACCGACACCGTGGTGGTCAGCCGTGGCACGCTGATGGAGGAGAGTGACGTCGACGCCATCCAGCAGGCCGGTATCCAGGAGGTGAAGATCCGCTCGGCGCTGACCTGCGAACTGGTCAACGGCATCTGCGGCAAGTGCTATGGCCGCGATCTGGCGCGCGGCACCCCGGTCAACCACGGCGAGGCGGTCGGTGTCATCGCGGCACAGTCGATCGGTGAGCCCGGGACCCAGCTGACGATGCGCACCTTCCACATCGGTGGTGCGGCGCAGATCAACGAGCAGTCCTTCGTCGAATCCAATTTCGACGGCCGCATCGTGATCAAGAACCGCTCGGTGTCGCGCAACAGCGAGGGGCATCTGGTGGCGATGGTGCGCAATATGGTGGTGGCGATCGTCGATGCCGACGGCAGCGAGCGGGCGACCCACCGTATCCAGTACGGTTCCCGGCTTCATATCGACGAAGGCGACATGGTCAAGCGCGGCCAGCGCATCGCCGAATGGGATCCCTATACCCGCCCGGTTCTCAGTGAGGTCGAGGGCGTGATCGGCTTTGAGGATCTGGTGGAGGGGCAGTCGATCTCGGAAACGCTCGACGAGTCCACCGGTATCGCCAAGCGTGTCGTCATCGACTGGCGCACAACGCGCGGCGGCTCGGATCTCCGTCCCGCCATCGTGATCAAGGGCAAGGACGGCAAGGTCCTGAAACTGGCCCGTGGTGGTGATGCCCGCTATCTGCTTGCGGTCGACGCCATCCTCTCGGTTGATTCGGGCGCCAGGATCAAGCCGGGCGACATTCTGGCCCGGATCTCGACCGAAAGCGCCAAGACCCGCGACATCACCGGTGGTCTGCCGCGGGTGGCGGAACTGTTCGAGGCCCGCAAGCCCAAGGACGCTGCCATCATTGCCGAGGTCGCCGGCACCATCCGCTTTGCCCGTGACTACAAGAACAAGCGCAAGATCGTGATCGAGCCGCTGGATCAGACCGAGGAAGCGCCCGAGCATCTGATTCCGAAGGGCAAGCACATCCATCTCCAGGACGGCGACGTCGTGGAGAAGGGCGATTTCATCGTCGAAGGCAACCCGGCGCCCCATGATATCCTCAAGATCAAGGGCATCGAGGAACTTGCGGCTTATCTGGTCAACGAAATCCAGGAGGTTTACCGGCTCCAGGGCGTGCTGATCAACGACAAGCACATCGAGGTCATCGTCCGCCAGATGCTCCAGAAGGTGGAGGTCAACGATGAGGGCGAAACCGACATGATCAAGGGCGAACAGGTCGACAAGATCGAGTTCGACCAGGTCAATGACAAGGCCCGGGAGGAGGGCAGGAGGCCGGCGACGGGGATGCCGGTTCTGCTCGGCATCACCAAGGCCAGTCTCCAGACCCGCTCCTTCTTCTCGGCGGCATCGTTCCAGGAAACCACCCGAGTCCTCACCGAGGCTGCGGTCAATGGCAAGGTCGACCCCCTGGAGGGCCTCAAGGAGAATGTCATCGTCGGCCGCCTGATCCCGGCCGGAACCGGGGCCTCGATGTCCAAGATCCGGGAAGTCGCCCTGAAACGGGACAAGTTGATCCTGGACGAGAAGGCCAGGGAAGAGGCGCTGGTGCCACCAGCGCCAGAGGTGGAGCCTGTGGCCCTGCCGCCCGCCGAATGACGGGTTTTCCGGGTAACGGGGCGCAGGTAATCGCACAAAGGCCGGCTGTCGCCGGCCTTTTTGCGGTTTTTTGTGTGGTTTTTTTTTGTTATCGGTTGCCCCAATGTGCCGGGGATCATTCATCCTCCCTTCAGGAAGAATAGTGCCTTTACAACAGTTTGGACCGGAGGTCCTGTGGCGGACAACCGGAGACTGCGGAATTAAAATGCTGGATCTTGCAATTGTTGGCGGTGGCCCGGGTGGCCTGATGAGCGCGTGGTACCTGCGGCGCAAGCTCGGGGATCTGTGCCGGGTGACGATTTTTGAGGCTTCCGAGCGGCTCGGGGGTAAGGTCGTGACCAACCGGTTTGACTCGGCACCAGCGATTTATGAGGCCGGGGTCGCGGAGCTTTATGACTATTCGATGACGGGTCCCGATCCGTTGCGCGAACTGGTCCAGCATTTCGGGTTGCAGACCATCCCGATGACCGCCGAGCAGGTTCATCTCGATAATGAACTTCTGGACGACGTTCCCGGCATGCGGCGCAAATACGGTGTGTCGACCGCCGCTGCGATCGAAGCCTTCCGCCGGCGCTGCACCGAGATGATGACGCCGCTGCAATATTATGAAGGCGTCGGTGCCCACGACAACGACCATCCCTGGTCGGAGATGACGGCGGAGGAGGTGCTCGACAAGGAGGTCGACGATGCCGTTGCCAAGCGCTTTTTCAAGGTGATGGCGCGATCCGATATCGCCACCGAGAGCCACAACACCAGCGGCCTGAACGCGCTTAAAAATTATGTGATGGATATCGACGGCTATATCGGCCTTTATTCCATCCAGAACGGCAACGAGCAGCTGATCGAATGCCTGCGCTCGGAGATCAATGCCGAAATCCAGCTCAACCACCGGGTTCTGACCGTCGGCAAGGCCGCGACCGGGCGCTATGAACTCAAGATGATGAACGGCAAGGGGCCGCTGACCCGGGATTTCGACCTGGTGCTGGTATGCCTGCCGCATTCCTGGCTTGCCACCCTGAGCTGGGAAGGCGAGCAGCTGCGCAAGTCGATGGTCAAGCACATCGCCTATTTTGATACGCCGGCCCATTATCTGCGGATCTCGATCCTGTTCGACAGCCCGTTCTGGGGCGACAAGATTCCGGGTTCCTGGTTCATGTCGGAGGCCTTCGGCGGCTGCTGCGTCTATAACGAGGGCTCGCGCCACGACGTCGGCCGTTATGGCGTTCTGAACTGGCTGATTCCGGGCTCGGACGCGCTCGCCTTTGCCAATCTGACCGATCAGGAACTGATCGACACCGCCCTGAAATCGCTGCCTGCGGAACTGAGTGATGCGCAGGCACACTTCATGGAAGGCAAGATTCACCGCTGGCTGTCATCGGTGAATGCGTTGCCGGGCGGCATGCCGGTGCGCGATGTCATGACCAACCATATCCCGGAGCCCAGGGACCATCCCGGCATCGTGCTGGTCGGCGATTATCTCTTCGATTCGACGCTCAACGGGCTGCTCGATTCCTCGGATGCCGCCACCGACATCATTCTGACCGAGACCATGCGGCTGCGCCGGGCCCGGAGCGACAAACCGCTGTCCGACAAGATCGACCGCGACTATTTTGAGAATTATCGCGGCGTCGGCCCCTATAGCCAGGTCTGGCAGCAGTTCACCGATCCCGATTATCTGATCAGACTGATCGACATCGTGTGGGGCCGGGCAGGCGGCTACAGGCTCCTGGTCGTCGGTTCCGCCAGTGGTGAACTGGTGGGCGCGCTGCGCTCGCGCGGGCTGGATGCCTGGGGCATCGAAAACAACCGCTCCATCCACGGCCAGACTGCCGAGGACCTCAAGCCCTATAACAAATTCGGGTCCCTGGTGGAACTGCCGTTCGAAGACGCCACGTTTGATTTCGTGTTTGAAACCAGTCTGTGTCAGATCTCGGGCAACAATGTGCGGCGGGCCATTCGCGAATTGAGGCGGGTGGTCAAGACCGGGCTGGTGTTCGGTTCCGTGACCTCGGATATGCCGCCGGCGCTGATTGATCGTTATGACCTCCTGCGCGGGGTCAAAAAGCTCGGCACCTGGTGGGAATGGTCGGAGTTGTTTTTTGGCAACGGATTCGATCTGTCGATGCACCGCAAGGACTGCACGGACGCGGTGTGGGCGGCGACACTGGCGGCGAACAAAGGCCCTGATCACTGGTATGCCGATGCGGAAAGCCTGCGTTATTCCTTCTTCGACAAGGTTGACGAGGCGTAAGCGTTTTCACGGTGCAGAGATTGACAGGGGTTGACCCGCTTGGGGGGATCGCTTCGTCCCCCCTTTTGGTTCCGTCCGGTGCTTGAGATGGAAAGCCCTGTCCTTTAACCTCCGGAAGATGCTATTTCTGATTCCTTCGAGAGTCTCTGTCCGAGCTGTTTTGCTCTTCATCTTCGGATTCGCGCCGTCACCCCGGCCGCTCAGCACCGATTGGTTCCATGGCGCCAAGGACTTCCTCGCCGGACAAGCAGCCACGCGCCCCTGAGGGAAGCGCGGAGGCCAGGCTCCGCCTGGACGGCGCGGCCAGGCAGGGCCTTCTGGCATCCGAGGAGGAGGACGACGACGAGGATCTGGATCTCGACGAGGAGGAGGACGAGGACGACGAAGACGATGAGGACCTCGTCGTTTTTACCGCGCGCGAGGCGGCGGGTGCTTTCGCCAGCGTCTGGCGTTTCGTCAAACCCTATCTTCCCAACTACAAGCGGGCACTGGTTTTCGTCGGTTTCGGCGTTGTGGTCGAGACGCTGTTCAACGTCATGATGCCGTTGAGCCTGAAATTCCTCATCGACGACGCTCTCGGGGAAGAGGATTTCGGCACCCTCTACAGGATTCTCAGCGTGCTCGCCGTGGCTGGGGTCCTGACCTCGATCATCGCGGTGTGGTACGAGCGCTGGGACGCCCGTCTGGCGGCGGATATCATTTCGGATGTGCGCCGGCACCTGTTTGGGCATGTTCAGAATCTGACGGCGGCCTATTTCGGCCGCACCCGGCATGGCGAAATCCTGTCGCGGTTCTCGGTCGACCTTTCGTCCTTCGAAAATGCCGTCAAGTCCTTCACCAGCAGTGCGGTCCTGCCCTTTCTGGAGCTGATCGCCGGCATCATCCTGATGCTGTATCTGAACTGGCAGCTGGCGACCGTGGTGGTTCTGATCTTCCCGGTGATTCTGGTCGGTCCGCGCATTCTGACGCCGATGGCGGTGGATGCCAATTACGCCCAGAAGCGCAACGAAGCGACGCTGCTCGGGGTGATCCAGGAAAATATTGCCGCCCAGGCGGTGATCAAGGCCTTCAGCCTGCAGCGCAAGATGTTCGGCATTTTCGCGCTGCGCAACCGGGAAACCCGCGACAGCATCGCCTCGGCGGTGTTCCTGTCGAGCATGGTCGAGCGCTCGGTCACAATCTCGGTGCTGCTGCTCCATCTCGCGGTGCTGGCGATCGGGGCCTATCTGGCCACCAAGGGCCAGATCACCATCGGCACGTTCGTGGTGTTTGAGAGCGCGTTCTGGGAGGTGTCCTATAATATCGCCCATGTCATGCATTTCATCCCGGTGACGATCACGGCGGCGGCGGCGGTGCGCCACATCGAGGAACTGCTGGAGGAGCCGACATGCGAGGGGGACCGTCCGGGAGCGACGGAACTCGAGTCGATTAACCATGACATCACGTTCGAGAATGTGTCCTTCCAGTACGAGGGCAGCGATACCCCGGTCCTGGATCGGCTCAGCCTCGCTCTGGAGGTCGGCAAGCGGATTGCCGTCGTCGGTCCCTCCGGGTCGGGCAAGAGCACGCTTCTGAACCTGCTGCTGCGCCTTTACACCCCGACGGACGGCCGGGTCACGATCAATGGCGTCGATGTCCGCGACGTCCGCATCGAATCACTGCGCCGCAATATGGCGGTGGTGTTCCAGGACAACATGCTGTTCAACATGTCGATCCAGGAAAACATCCGTCTGGGCAAGGAGGGGGCGAGCGACCAGGAGGTCGTCGAGGCCGCCAAGAAGGCGAAAATCCATCGTTTTATCATGAGCCTGCCGCTCCGATACGACACCCAGGTGGGCGAACGCGGCGACACCTTGTCGGGTGGCCAGCGCCAGCGCCTGGCGATCGCACGTGCCATCATCCGCAACCCCGCGCTGCTCCTGCTGGATGAAGCGACTTCCGCTCTCGATCAGACCACCGAGGCGGCGATCAACCGCACTTTGCTCAAACTCGCCAAAGGCCGAACCCTGATCTGGTCGACCCACCGCCTGACTTCCGTGATCGAGATGGACGAGATCATCGTGATTTCCGGCGGGCAGGTTATTGAACGTGGTTCACACCAGGAATTGCTGGCGGCTGACGGCCTCTATCGCCAGTTGTGGGACGACCAGAACCATGTCCCGCATGGCGGGGATGACGAGGGCAAAGCGATTGCTCCCCAGACCTGATTTCTGGGTCAGGATTCTTGACGGATTTCGGCAAAAACCGGGTGAGGGGGCACGGCGCCGCCGTGGCAGAGGGCTCAAAAAGGGCGCGCACTGGTGTTTTTCGGTGTGGTTTCGCCTTGACTTGATGCACCGCCACTTATAGAAGACCCGTCACTTGAACGACAGGCCGTGAGTTATGCCAGCGTCGGAACGGAACACCTGCAAGGCCCTGACCGGGCGGCGCAGGCACCAACCTCGACGAATGCCACTCAAACGCTGTCGGATATAGTCAGGCAATGCCAGGACGAATTCGTTCTCTCGAACAGCTTCTCGTGAGATCAAACTCGGATGCATGATCCCGGCTCCTCCCCGGTGGTTTGAACCCCCGTAAAGAGGCGGTCGCGGTCCTCTGTGGCGTCAAGCGCTTTCCGCATCAAGTGATGGCGGTGGGCGCGATTTGGCGTTGCGCCCATGGTTTTGGAGAAGTTTAAGCGTCATCTTTCGCAGGTGACGTGAAGGAATGCGGGCTTCGCCTCAACGGGGCCGCAGCCGCAAAAAGCGGATCCTTGAATCCCGGATCCGTGGCAGATAGCGCAAATAAGCGGGGCCCCGCCGGGTTCTGCGAAGAACAAGGGTGAAGGCCAGGATGCCGACGATCAACCAGCTGATCGCACAACCGCGGGAAGTGCAGAAGTCGCGCAAGAAGGTGCCAGCTCTGCAGCAGTCGCCGCAGAAGCGTGGCGTGTGCACGCGCGTCTACACCACGACGCCGAAGAAGCCGAACTCGGCATTGCGCAAGGTTGCCAAGGTCCGCCTGACCAATGGCTTCGAGGTCATCGGCTATATTCCGGGTGAGGGCCATAACCTCCAGGAGCACTCGGTGGTCATGATCCGCGGTGGCCGCGTCAAGGATCTTCCGGGTGTGCGCTACCACATCCTCCGCGGCGTGCTGGATACCCAGGGCGTCAAGAACCGTAAGCAGCGTCGTTCGAAATACGGCGCCAAGCGTCCGAAGTAAGCGGGAAACTGTTCCATGTCTCGTCGCCATTCCGCGGAAAAACGCGAAGTTTTGCCGGATCCGAAATTCGGTAACATCGTTATCACCAAGTTCATGAACTCGGTCATGTATGCCGGCAAGAAGTCGGTCGCCGAGAGCATTGTCTATGGCGCCCTTGGCATCATCGAAGCCAAGACCCGGCAGAATCCGCTCGGTGTGTTCGAGCAGGCGCTGGAAAATGTGATGCCCACCATCGAGGTGCGCTCCCGCCGCGTCGGCGGCGCGACCTATCAGGTTCCGGTTGAAGTGCGCTCGGTGCGCCGTCAGGCGCTGGGCATTCGCTGGCTGATCAACGCGGCCCGCGACCGCAACGAGAGGACGATGACCGAGCGGCTTTCCGCCGAGCTTCTGGATGCGTCCAACAATCGCGGCAATGCCGTGAAGAAGCGGGAGGACGTTCACCGGATGGCGGAAGCCAACCGTGCGTTCTCGCATTATCGCTGGTAACGGATCGCGAAGGAACGCCCATGCCCCGCCAACATGCCATTCAGGATTACCGTAATTTCGGTATCATGGCACATATCGACGCCGGCAAGACCACGACCAGCGAGCGCATCCTCTATTACACCGGCAAGAGCCACAAGCTCGGCGAGGTTCATGAGGGCGCCGCCACCATGGACTGGATGGAGCAGGAGCAGGAGCGCGGCATCACCATCACGTCGGCTGCGACCACCGCTTTCTGGAACGGCCACCGGCTCAACATCATCGACACCCCCGGTCACGTCGACTTCACCATTGAGGTCGAACGCTCGCTGCGCGTGCTCGACGGTGCCGTCTGTGTGCTCGATTCCAACCAGGGTGTGGAACCGCAGACCGAAACCGTGTGGCGCCAGGGCGACAAGTACCGGGTTCCGCGCATCGTCTTCTGCAACAAGATGGACAAGATCGGCGCCGACTTCTTCAAGTGCCTGTCCGACATCGTGGATCGTCTCGGCGCCAGGCCGATTGCAATCCAGCTGCCGATCGGTGCCGAGGCCGGTTTCAAGGGCCTCGTCGATCTGGTGCGGATGAAAGGCATCGTCTGGTCGGAAGAGGCGCTGGGCGCCAAGTTCGACGATGTCGAGATTCCCGCCGATCTCGTTGATCAGGCCAAAGAATATCGCGAGAAGATGGTCGAGGCCGCGGTCGAACTCGATGACGACGCCATGGCTGCCTATCTCGACGGTCATGAGCCCGACGAGGCCACGCTCAAGCGCCTGATCCGCAAGGCGGTGCTGACCGGGGCTTTCTATCCGGTGCTGTGCGGCTCGGCCTTCAAGAACAAGGGCGTGCAGCCGCTGCTCGACGCCGTGGTCGATTATCTGCCGTCGCCGCTCGACGTGCCTGCGATCAAGGGGCTTGATGCCAAGGGCAACGAGGTGTTGCGCAAGGCGGACGACAAGGAGCCCCTGGCGCTCCTGGCGTTCAAGATCATGGACGACCCCTTTGTCGGCACCATCACCTTCTGCCGCATCTATTCGGGGGTTCTCGCCAGCGGCACCGGTGTGATCAATTCGACCCGCGAGAAGAAAGAGCGGATCGGACGCATGCTGCTGATGCATGCCAACAACCGGGAAGACATCAAGGAAGCCTATGCCGGCGACATCGTGGCGCTGGCGGGTCTGAAAGAAGCCCGCACCGGTGACACATTGTGTGATCCCTCCCATCCGGTGATCCTGGAAAAGATGGAATTTCCGGAGCCGGTGATCGAAATCGCGATCGAGCCCAAGTCCAAGGCCGACCAGGAAAAGCTCGGTGTGGCGCTGGCCAAGCTCGCGGCGGAGGATCCGTCCTTCCGCGTGTCGACCGATCACGAGTCGGGTCAGACCATCCTCAAGGGCATGGGCGAACTCCATCTCGACATCAAGGTCGATATCCTCAAGCGCACCTACAAGGTCGACGCCAATATCGGCGCCCCCCAGGTGGCGTTCCGGGAGCGCATCACCCAGCGGGTTGAGCACAGCTACACCCACAAGAAGCAGACCGGTGGTACCGGTCAGTTCGCGGCGGTGTCCTTCATTGTCGAGCCGGCCGAGCCCGGTGCCGGCTTCACCTTCGAATCGAAGATCGTCGGCGGCGCGGTGCCCAAGGAATATATCCCCGGCGTCGAGAAGGGGCTGGAGAGCGTGCTGTCGTCGGGCGTCGTTGCCGGCTTCCCGGTGGTCGATGTCAAGGTGCAGCTGGTCGACGGCAAATATCACGACGTTGACTCCTCCGCACTGGCCTTCGAAATCGCATCGCGGGCGTGTTTCCGCGAGGCGCTGCAGCGCGGCAGGTCGGTCCTGCTGGAGCCGATCATGAAGGTCGAGGTGGTGACACCGGAAGACTATACCGGATCGGTGATCGGTGACCTCAATTCCCGTCGTGGCCAGATCCAGGGCCAGGACATGCGCGGCAATGCCAATGTCATCAATGCCATGGTGCCGCTCATGAATATGTTCGGTTACGTCAACAACCTGCGCTCGATGAGCCAGGGACGTGCGACTTTCACGATGCAGTTCGACCACTACGCAGAAGCGCCGGCCAATGTGTCGGCGGAAGTCCAGAAGAAGTTTGCCTGATTGTCGGTTTGAAGCTGACGACGAAACGGAGAGTCAAATGGCCAAAGCTAAGTTTGAACGTACAAAACCGCACTGTAATATCGGCACGATTGGTCACGTCGATCATGGCAAGACGTCGCTGACGGCGGCGATCACCAAGATTCTGGCCGAGACCGGCGGTGCGACGTTCACGGCATACGACCAGATCGACAAGGCGCCGGAAGAGAAGGCGCGCGGCATCACCATTTCGACGGCGCACGTCGAATACGAGACCCAGAAGCGCCACTACGCCCATGTCGACTGCCCGGGCCACGCCGACTACGTCAAGAACATGATCACCGGTGCGGCACAGATGGACGGTGCCATCCTGGTGGTGTCGGCCGCCGACGGTCCGATGCCGCAGACCCGCGAGCATATCCTGCTTGCCCGTCAGGTCGGTGTGCCGGCTCTGGTGGTCTATCTCAACAAGTGCGACATGGTCGACGATCCGGAACTCCTGGAACTGGTCGAGCTCGAGGTTCGTGAACTCCTGTCAAAGTACGAATTCCCCGGCGACAAGATCCCGATTGTCAAGGGTTCGGCGCTGTGCGCGCTTGAAGACAGCGACAAGAAGCTCGGCCGGGAGTCGATCCTGGAACTGATGCGCGCGGTCGATGAATATATCCCGCAGCCCGAACGCCCGATCGACCAGCCCTTCCTGATGCCGGTCGAAGACGTGTTCTCGATCTCCGGCCGCGGCACCGTCGCCACCGGTCGTGTCGAGCGCGGTGTCATCAAGGTCGGCGAGGAAGTCGAGATCGTCGGTCTGCGCGAGACCCAGAAGACCACCGTGACCGGCGTTGAAATGTTCCGCAAGCTGCTCGATCAGGGCCAGGCCGGCGACAACATCGGTGCGCTGCTGCGCGGCACCAAGCGCGAGGAAGTGGAGCGCGGTCAGGTTCTGGCCAAGCCCGGTTCGGTCAAGCCGCATACCAAGTTCAAGGCCGAGGCCTACATCCTCACCAAGGACGAGGGCGGCCGTCACACCCCGTTCTTCACCAATTATCGTCCGCAGTTCTATTTCCGCACCACCGACGTGACCGGTGTGGTGCATCTGCCGGAAGGCACGGAAATGGTGATGCCGGGCGACAATATCGCCATGGAAGTGCATCTGATCGTGCCGATCGCGATGGAGGAGAAGCTGCGCTTCGCCATTCGCGAGGGTGGCCGTACCGTCGGTGCCGGCGTGGTCGCCTCGATCATCGAGTAATCGCGGATTGAAAACACCGGCAGGGAAGGGACGTAAAGTCCGCTTCGCTGCCGGTGGTTTGCACCTCTGCTTCAAGAAGAATGCACGGCTCAAAGAAAGTACGGCAATGAACGGCCAGAATATTCGTATCCGTCTCAAAGCGTTCGACCATCGCATACTTGATACGTCGACGCGTGAGATCGTGAATACCGCGAAACGGACGGGTGCCCAGGTTCGCGGACCGATTCCGCTGCCGACCCGGATTGAGAAGTTTACCGTCAATCGCTCGCCTCATGTCGACAAGAAGAGTCGCGAGCAATTCGAGATGCGCACCCACAAGCGTCTGCTCGATATCGTCGATCCGACCCCGCAGACCGTCGATGCTTTGATGAAGCTCGACCTCGCTGCCGGTGTCGATGTCGAGATCAAGCTGTAAGATTTTGGATCCCGTCCGCTCTTAAAGCCGGACAGAAAGAACAGGAAGCAAGCCGATGCGCTCCGGAGTGATCGCACAAAAAGTCGGGATGACGCGGGTCTTTACCGAGACCGGCGAGCATATCCCCGTGACTGTGCTGAAGCTCGGCAATTGCCAGGTGCTTGGTCACCGTACTCAAGAGAAGAACGGTTATGTCGCGCTCCAGCTCGGTTCTGGTCAGCGCAAGACCGTTTACATGCCGAAAGCCGAACGCGGACAGTTTGCGGTGGCCAAAGTCGAACCGAAGCGTCGGGTCGAAGAGTTTCGTGTCTCGGAAGATGCGCTGATCCCGGTCGGTGCCGAAATCCAGGCGGATCACTTCGTCGTCGGCCAGTTCGTCGATGTTACCGGGACTTCGATCGGCAAGGGTTTTGCCGGTGGCATGAAGCGCTGGAATTTCGGCGGCCTGCGGGCCACCCACGGCGTGTCGGTGTCGCATCGTTCGATCGGTTCGACCGGTGGTCGTCAGGACCCGGGCAAGACTTGGAAGAACAAGAAGATGCCGGGTCACATGGGCGTTGACCGGATCACCACGCTCAATCTTCGCGTGGTGCAGACCGATGTCGAGCGGGGTCTGATTCTGGTCGAGGGCGCGGTTCCGGGCTCCAAAGGCGGCTGGATCCGGGTTCGCGACGCGATCAAGAAGCCGCTGCCGAAGGATGCGCCGAAGCCCGGCAAGTTCAGGGTTGCGGCTGAGGCGGTCGAACAGACCCCGGCCGAGCAGGAAGGGGCGTGAGATGGAACTGAAAGTCACAACCCTCGAAGGCGCGGAGGCCGGTTCGGTCGTGCTTTCGGACGACATTTTCGGTCTGGAGCCGCGTCAGGACATTATCGCCCGTTGCGTGCAGTGGCAGCTCAACAAGCGCCAGGCGGGCACGCACAAGGCCAAGGGGCGGGCCGAGATCTGGCGCACCGGCAAGAAGATGTACAAGCAGAAGGGCACCGGCGGCGCCCGTCACGGTTCGGCCCGGGTTCCCCAGTTCCGCGGCGGCGGTCGGGCTTTCGGTCCGGTGGTGCGCTCGCATGAAACCGGCCTGCCCAAGAAGGTGCGGGCGCTGGCGCTGCGCCACGCGCTGTCCGCCAAGACCAGAGACGGCAATCTGGTGGTGCTTGAGAAGGCGACCCTGGAAGAAGCCAAGACCCGCATCCTGGTCGGCCAGCTCGCGGGCCTGGGGCTCAGCAATGCGCTGATCGTCGATGGTGCCGAGGTCCACAGCGGCTTTGCCGCTGCGGCCCGCAACATTCCCAACATGGACGTGCTGCCGATCCAGGGCATCAACGTCTACGACATCCTGCGCCGGCAGAAGCTGGTGCTGACCAGGGCTGCCGTCGATGCGCTGGAGGCGCGCTTCAAATGAAGAATATCGATCCACGCCATTATGACACCATTGTGGCGCCGGTGGTGACCGAAAAGGCCACGATGGCGTCCGAGTACAACAAGGTGCTGTTCAAGGTGGCGATCCGGGCGACCAAGCCGCAGATCAAAGAGGCGGTCGAAAAGCTTTTTGACGTCAAGGTCAAGAGCGTCAATACGCTGGTGCGCAAGGGCAAGGTCAAGGCCTTTCGCGGCACCCTCGGTTCGCAGTCAGACACCAAGCGCGCGGTCGTGACCCTGGAAGAGGGCCACCGTATCGACGTCACCACCGGTCTCTGAGGTTCCAACGATGGCACTTAAGAAATTTAATCCCACGACGCCGGGCCAGCGCCAGCTGGTGATGGTGGATCGTTCGGCCCTCTATAAGGGCAAGCCGGTCAAGGCGCTCACTGAGGGAAGGCATTCCTCCGGTGGCCGCAACAATACCGGGCGCATCACCGTGCGGTTCCGCGGCGGCGGTCACAAGCGGGCGCTGCGCATGATCGACTTCAAGCGCGACAAGGTGGATGTGCCCGCAGTGGTGGAGCGGCTGGAATATGATCCCAACCGTACCGGCTTCATCGCCCTGATCAAATATAATGACGGCGAGCTTGCCTATATCCTGGCGCCGCAGCGCCTGAGCGTGGGTGACACCGTGATCGCGGGCGCCCATGTCGACGTGAAGCCGGGCAATGTCATGCCGCTCGGCAACATGCCGGTGGGCACCATCGTCCACAATATCGAGACCAAGATCGGCAAGGGCGGGCAGCTGGCACGTTCCGCCGGTACCTATGCCCAGATCGTCGGTCGCGATCAGGACTATGTCATCATTCGCCTTAATTCCGGCGAACAGCGCCTGATCCATGGCCGCTGCCGTGGTTCGATCGGCGCGGTGTCCAACCCCGATCACATGAACATCTCGATCGGCAAGGCCGGCCGCACCCGCTGGCTGGGGCGGCGGCCCCACAACCGTGGCGTGGTCATGAACCCGATCGACCATCCCCATGGGGGTGGTGAGGGACGGACCTCGGGTGGTCGTCACCCGGTGACGCCGTGGGGCAAGCCGACCAAGGGCAAGAAGACGCGCAGCAACAAGTCGACGACCAAATTCATTCTCTTAAGCCGCCATAAACGGAAGAAGTAAGGAACGACAGACATGGTTCGTTCAGTCTGGAAGCCCCCGTTCGTTGAGGGGTCTCTGCTCAAGAAGGCGGATGCGGCTCGCGCGTCCGGCCGTCATGACGTCATCAAGATCTGGAGCCGTCGCTCCACCATCATGCCGCAGTTTGTCGGCCTGACCTTTGGTGTCTACAACGGTCAGAAGCACATACCGGTGTCGGTCAACGAGGAAATGGTTGGTCACAAGTTCGGCGAGTTTTCGCCGACCCGAACCTTCCACGGCCATTCGGGCGACAAGAAAGCCAAGAAGGGTTGAGGACCAAGTTATGAGCAAGCCCAAGCGCGAAAGGAGCCTCAGCGATAATGAGGCCATGGCGGTAGCCCGGCTGTTGCGGGTCAGTCCGCAGAAGCTCAATCTGGTGGCCCAACTCATTCGTGGCCGCAAGGCGGCTGCGGCGGTTGCGGAATTGCGGTTTTCGCGCAAGCGGATCGCAGTGGATGTCCGCAAGTGCCTGGAATCGGCAATCGCCAATGCCGAGAACAATCACAAGCTGGATGTTGACGATCTGATCGTAACCCAGGCTTTTGTCGGCAAGGGCATCGTCATGAAGCGGTTTTCGCCGCGGGGCCGTGGGCGTTCCGGCCGCGTGTTCAAACCTTTTTCGCAGCTGACGATCGTGGTTCGCCAGGTCGAGATGGACGCGTAAGGCACATTGGTGCCAGGAGAAAACGATGGGTCAGAAGATCAATCCGAT
>WQYW01000043.1 GCA_009781045.1 Alphaproteobacteria bacterium | reverse complement strand
TCTCCGCTGCGCACCGAATTTCTCCGGCTCCACAAGAGATCCAAACAGCCACCTACTTCAACGCACTCACGCGCCCCCTTGGGGGAACGGAACCGAATCGCAGCATGAACAAAACGGAATCGTTGGGAATTTACCCACAGATTTAATCGCACCCGGCTCTGATTGCCTTCGGTGACTCTGTCGGCAACGGCACCATGCACTGCTTTCATGCCAGAACCGGCGAAGTCTATTACTTCGACTACGACACCGCCCCATGCTGGCACGCTTCTTTGACAACGTTGCAGACTATCTCGACGCACTCATGATTCTATCGCTGGCACAAGTTCACAGACGATGAAGATAGCGGCGAATCGCTTCTCGTTGAGAGTTTTGGTCGGGACTTGGTCTGCAAATGGAGATCTTGGAGATCGATCGCAACGTGGACCTGCCCGTCGCGCACGGAGTTCCTCCGACCAATACGGGTTTGTTGGGGAGGTCCAGTGGCCTGCGAATCTCACCCCCGCGCCGCAACCAGATCCGCCGTCGCCGGCGGGATTTGCCGATTGGAAAGTCCGCGCAAAGCCGGACCACAACTTCACTCTGTCAATTCCTCCTCCAGCACTCCGGCAATTCCGATCGAATCCCCGATCGGCTCCCGATCTGGAGATCCGTTCCAGATCGCCACCGCCCCGTCACCCTCCGACCTCATCTTCACCAGCTCCCTCAACGCCGGATTGGCCGCGAGCATGCCCCGGACATAGACGCCCATCAGCTCCGCATTGAAGGGCGGCATGACCACTCCCGCGCTCTCCAGTTCGTTGCAGCTACGCGCGCAGTCGAAGCGCAGGCCCGACCGCTCGCGCGCAGCCCAGTGGGCCTCCAGCGTGGGCTCGTCCATATCGAGAAACGAATGCACCAGCGGCATGATCGGCAGCGTCTCTCCGGCTTCGGAGCGTTCGCGGATCCGGGTCAGCCACTCCCGGGGTGGCAGAAGCTGCAGCGCCGGTTCGGCGACCTGATTGTAAAACACGAACACATCCTCGATCGGGGTGACGACCTGCGACGACAGGTGGAACACACCACCACCCTCTGCATGGTCCCTGCCCAGCCGGACCAGGGCACGCACCACATAATCGACCGGCGTGATCACCGGGTCATATCGCACCCCGGTAAAGCCGCCACCGATCCGGATGGCACTTTCGAGGAGCCGATGGAAGGCCTGCGCCTCATCGTAACGGCCCAGTTCGCTGTCGCCGGTGATCAGACCAAGCCGGAACACATTGCACGGCAGGCCACGGCGCCCCGCCAGATGGACGAGCTGTTCACCGACCCATTTGCTGGCGGCGTAGCCATTTGCCCACGGATGGCGTTCCGCATCAATCGGCGTGGTCTCATCGACATGACGCAGTCCCTCATGACCTTCAGCACTGAACACCGCCATGGTGGAGAGATAATGGAGCGTCTTGGGCCGTCCGCGCGCGACGATGCGCAGGATCTCGTTCACGCCCTCGACATTGGCCTTGCGCGCGCTCTCGAAACTTTCGAGATGGTTCATACTGGTGGCGGCGTGGAAGATCGCATCCACCTCATCGCAGGCACGGCCAAAGTCGGCCGCAGAGAGGCCGAGTCGAGCGGCACCAAGATCACCCGCCAGCACTTCAATGCGTTCCCCGTCGCCCGCACGCCACAGCGACCAGCGCTTCAGCGTCTCTCGCAGCCGTTCCAACCCGGCCTTCGAGTCCGCATCGCGGCTGAGGCAGATCACGCGCTCCGCCCCCTGATCGAGCAGCTCCCGCAGCAGGAAGCGGCCAACCAGGCCGGTGGCACCGGTCAGCAGAAACCGGCTCGGTCTCCCGGCCGGCGTGGCCGGCAGCGGCTGGATGTCCTCCGGCAGGATCGCGGTTTCAGAAAGCTCGACATAGGTCTCGACCGCGCTCTGCGCCAGCGAAGCGGCGAGGCGCGCCAAAGTCGGTGCCGCAAACAGCACGCGCAGATCCGCTTCAAATCCCTGTTGGCGCAGCCGTTCAATCAGCGTGATGGCGAGCAGCGAATGCCCACCGAGGGCGAAGAAGTCATCGTGCCGCGACACCGGGTCGATCTTCAGGAGTTCCGACCACAAGGCGGCGAGCATCTCCTCAACCTCTCCCACAGGCGGCTCAAAGGCGCGCGCCGAACAGGCGTCCTGTGTGGGCAGCGGCAGCGCGTCACGGTCGAGCTTGCCATTCGGCGTCAGCGGCAGCGCCTCAAGCCGCACAAAAGCAGTTGGTACCATATAATCCGGCAGCCGCCCGCTGAGGTGATCGCGCAAGTCTTCGACGCGGGTTGCGGCTTCTCCAACATAATAGGCCACCAGACGCCTGTCCCCTGGCGCATCCTCGCGCGCAATCACCGCGGCCTCGCACACACCGGCGTGGTCCTTAAGCCGCGCTTCGATCTCGCCGAGTTCGATGCGGAAGCCGCGGATCTTGACCTGGAAGTCGTTGCGCCCGAGATATTCAATGGTGCCGTCGCTGCGCCAGCGCCCGAGATCGCCGGTCCTGTACATGCGCGCACCCGGCTCTGGCGCAAACGGATCGGCGACAAAGCGCTCGGCGCTAAGATCGGGCCGGTTGAGATAGCCACGGCCGACGCCAACCCCGCCGATATGGATTTCGCCGGCCACCCCGGCTGGAACCGGCGCCCCATAACGATCCAGAATATGGATCTGCACATTGGCAATCGGGCGCCCGATCGGCGGATTGCCGCCGTCCTCGGCCCGGCATTCGCCCATGCTGGCGCAGATCGAGGTTTCCGTCGGGCCATAGGCATTTACGTAACGCCGCCCTGACGTGGCCCAGCGCCGTGTCAGCTCGACTGTCGAGGCATCGCCGACCACAACCAGCGTGGTCACGGAATCAAGTGTGCAATCCTGCGGCAGACTCGCAAGCACCGCCGGCGTCAACACCAGATGGCTGACGTTCCAGCGCACCACCACTTCGGCAAGCGCCGCGCCCGCCAGCACGCCGGGAGGCGGGATGCACAGCGTGCCGCCCGCACAGAGCGTGGTGAAGGTCTCCGAAGCGCAGGAATCGAAACTGAAAGACGAGAATTGGAAGAGGCGCGAGCCGGGCATGACCCGGAACAGCCGGTTCTGCGCGGTGGCCATATTGCTTAAGCCCCGGTGTTCAACCATCGCCCCCTTCGGCGTCCCGGTCGAACCCGAAGTATAGATCACATAGGCCAGATGGCGCGGCGTCAGGCCAGAAGCGCGCTTCGGATTGCACGCGCTCTCCTGCGCCCAGGGCGCGTCATCATCGATAGCGATGACCGGTATGTCGATCCTTTGTCCCGCCAGCGCCGCCCTGCCCGCCGCATCGCTCAGCAGCGCCACCGGGCCACAATCGGCGAGCATGTGGAAAAGCCGTGCCTGCGGATAGGAGGGGTCGAGCGGCACATAGGCCCCGCCCGCCTTGAGCACCGCCAGCATCGCCACCACCATGGCGACGCCGCGCTCAACCGAGATCGCGACCCGCTCATCCGGCCCCACCCCGCCTGCGCGCAAATAATGCGCCAGCCGGTTGGCCCGGGCGTTGAGTTCGCCATAGCTCAGGTCTCCGCCCGGCACGACGACCGCAACTGCATCCGGCGCGTGCGAGACCTGCGCCTCGAACAGTTCATGGAGGCAACTGTCCTCCGGCCATACTGCGGCCGTATCATTCCAGTCCTCAACGATACGCCGACGCTCTTCCGCACCAAGCAGATCAACGCGATCGGCGATCTGCGTGTCATCGGCGACCATGGCCTCAAGCAGGCGAAGCAAAAAGGCCAGCCAGCGCGTCACGGTTTCGCGATCGAACAGCGCTGTGGCGTAAGTCAGGTGCCCTGTGATCTCGTCTCCGGTTTGCGCCAGCGACAGGGTCAGGTCGAACTGCGCGGTTCCGCCAGGCCCCTCCATCGAACGCACACACAGGCCCGGCAGCGAAAGCTCCGTTCCGGGCGTGTTCTGCCAGGCAAACATGGCCTGGAACACCGGCGTATGGCTGGTCCGGCGCGGTGGCTGCACGATCTCCACCACCTGCTCAAAGGGCAGGTCCTGGTTCTCCTGCGCCGCCAGGCTCACCGCCTTCGCCCGGGCGAGAAGCTGGCGCAAGGTCGGCGAGCCGGACGTATCAATGCGCAGCGCCACCGTGTTGACGAAGAATCCGATCAGATCCGCGATCTCGGCGCGCTGGCGGTTCGCCACCGGGCTGCCGATCACCACCTCGTCCTGCCCCGACAGACGCGCCAGCAACAGCGCAAAGCCGGCCGACAGCGTCATATGCAGCGTCATGCCGGCGCGCAGGCTCAAGTCTTTGAGACCCCGCGAAAGCTCCGCTCCCAGCCGCACCCCGACGCTGGCGCCGGCGTAGTCGGGCTCGGGCGGCCGCTCATGATCAAGCGGCAGCGTCAACAGAACCGGCGCTCCCGCCAGCGCCTCTTTCCACCAGGCCGCCTGGCGCTGCAGCACCTCGCCGGCAAGAAAGCGCCGCTGCCAAATCGCGTAATCCGCATACTGCACGACAAGCGGCGGCAGCGGATCCTCTTCGCCGCGGACACAGGCGGCATAAAGCGCGCTCAGTTCCCGCGTCAGCACCGCCATCGACCAGCCATCCGAGACGATATGGTGCATGGTCACCAGGAGCACGTGGTCATGTTCTGCCATACGCAGCAGACGGCCGCGGATCAGCGGTCCCCGCTCGAGGTCGAAAGCCTGTTTCGCTTCCTCTGTCGCCAGCCGCGCCAGCGCAGCCTCAGCGTCCGCCACTCCTTCGAGGTCCTGCATCCGAACTGCAAAGCCGCTGTCAGACGGCGCAACCCGTTGCACCGGCTCACCATCCTGCACCGCGAAGGTGGTGCGCAGCGCTTCGTGCCGGGCCACAATCCGGTTCAGCGCCTGGACCAGCGCGCCGTGATCAAGCGCACCTTTGAGCCGCAGGCCGCCGGGCATGTGATAGGCCGCGCTGGCGCCCTCGAACTGGGCCAGGAACCACAGCCGGGCCTGCGCGAAGGACAGAGGCAGCACAGTCCCCTCGCGCCGCTCCGCCACCACCGGCGGCAGCGTCGTCACCGGCGCCAGATTCAGCGCCCTGGCAAGATCCGCAAGAACCGGATGGGCGAAGATCTGCGACAGCTGGACCTCAATCCCCAGCGCCTGGCGCAGCCGCGCCGCCAGCTGCACCGCAAGCAGCGAATGGCCCCCGAGGGCGAAGAAATTGTCGTGCCGCGACACGCCATCGATCCTCAGGAGTTCCGACCACAGGGCCGCCAGCTTCTCCTCAAGCGCTCCCACAGGCGGCTCGGAGCACCGTGCCGCATAGGCGTCCGTTCCGGGAAGCGGCAGCGCATCGCGATCAAGCTTGCCGTTTCGCGTCAGCGGCAGCGCCTCCAGCTGCACAAAAGCCGCCGGCACCATATAGTCCGGCAGCCGCCCGCTGAGGTGCTCGCGCAGGCAATCGGCACTGGCCCCGGCGTCACCGACATAATAGGCCACCAGGCGCCTGTCCCCCTGTGTGTCCTCGCGTGCGATCACCGCCGCCTCACGCACACTGGAGTGGTCCTTGAGCCGCGCTTCGATTTCGCCGAGTTCAATGCGGAAACCGCGGATCTTGACCTGGAAGTCGTTGCGCCCGAGATATTCGATTGCCCCGTCACCCCGCCAGCGCCCCAAATCGCCGGTCCGGTACATCCGCGCACCCGGTTCTCGCCCAAACGGGTCGGCGACAAAGCGCTCGGCGCTGAGATCCGGCCGGTTGAGATAGCCACGCCCGACGCCGACCCCGCCGATATGGATTTCGCCGGCCACGCCCACAGGAACCGGTGCCCCGAAACGATCGAGAATATAGGCCTGCACATTGGGGACCGGGTGCCCGATCGGCGGATTGCCGCCGTCCTCGGCCCGGCATTCCCAGACGCTGGAGGAGATCGCGGTTTCGGTCGGGCCGTAGGCATTGACATAATGCCGCCCCGATGTGGCCCAGCGCCGTATCAGCTCAACGGTCGAGGCATCGCCGGCCACAATCAGCGTCGTCACGGAATCAAGTGTGCAGCCCTCCGGCAGACTCCCAAGCACCGCCGGTGTCAACACCAGATGGCTGATGTTCCAGCGCGCCACCACTTCTGCAAGCGCTGCGCCCGCCAGCACGCCGGGGGGCGGGATGCACAGCGCGCCACCGACACAGAGCGTGGTGAAGGTTTCGGCGGCGCAGGCATCGAAACTGAAAGACGAGAACTGCAGCATGCGCGTGTCGGGCGTGACCCGGAACAGCCGGAAATGCGCGGTGGCCATATTGCACAGGCCCCGGTGTTCAACCATCGCCCCCTTCGGCGTGCCGGTCGAACCCGATGTGTAGATCACATAGGCCAGATGGCGCGGCGTCAGACCAGGGGCGCGCTCCGGGTTGCAGGCGCATCCCTGCGCCCAGGCGGCGTCATCGTCGATGTCGATGACCAGCACATCGATCAGCTGTCCTGCCAGCGCCGCCCAGCCCGCCGCATCGCTCAGGAGCGCCACCGGGCCGCAGTCGGCGAGCATGTGGACAAGCCGCTCTGCGGGATAAGACGGATCCAGCGGCACATAGGCCCCGCCCGCCTTCAGCACCGCCAGCATCGCCACCACCATGGCGACGCTGCGCTCCACCGCAATCGCGACCCGGTCATCGGGCCTCACCCCGCGCCTGCGCAAATAATGCGCCAGCCGGTTGGCCCGGGCGTTGAGTTCGCCATAGCTCAGCTCTCCACCCGGCCCGATGACGGCAACTGCATCCGGGCTGCGCGCGACCTGCTCCTCGAACAGTTCGTGGAGGCATTTGTCGTCGGGATAGGGCGCTTCTGTCGCATTCCAGTCCCGGAGGACACGGCGGCGTTCCTCGGCATCAAGCATGTCGACGCGATCGCCGATCTGCGCCTCATCGGCGACCATCGCCTCGAGCAGGCGGAGCCACGAGCCCAGCCAGCGCGTCACGGTGTCGCGCGCAAACAGCGCCGTGGCGTAAGTCAGCTGCCCTGTGATCTCGTCTCCGGCCTGCGCCAGCGACAGAGTGAGGTCGAACTGCGCGGTCCCGGAGCCGATCTCAAGCGGCGTCACCTGCAGGCCTGGCAGCGCAAGTTCTCCGACCGGCGTGTTCTGCCAGGCAAACATGGCCTGGAACACCGGCGTATGGCTGGTCCGGCGCGGCGGCTGGACGATCTCCACCACCTGCTCGAAGGGCAGGTCCTGGTTCTCCTGGTCCGCCAGACTCACAGCTTTCGTTCGTTCCAGCAACTGCCGCAACGACGGCGATCCGGACGTGTCGATACGCAACGCCACCGTGTTGACGAAGAAGCCGATCAGATCCGCGATCTCGGCGCGCTGGCGGTTCGCCACCGGGCTGCCGATCACGACCTCGTCCTGCCCCGACAGCCGCGCCAGCAACAGCGCAAAAGCGGCAAGAAGCGTCATATGCAGCGTCATGCCGGCGCGCAGGCTCAACTCCTGCAGGGATCGCGAAAGCTCCGCTCCCAGCCGCACCTCGACGCTGGCGCCGGCATAGTCGGGTTCCAGCGGGCGCTCGTGATCGGACGGCAGCGTCAACAGGGCGGGTGCTCCCGCCAGGGCCTCCTTCCAATAAGCGGCCTGGCGCTGCAGCAGTGGGCCTGCCAGATAACGCCGCTGCCACATTGCATAGTCCGCATACTGCACGCAAAGCGGTGGCAAAGGATCGTCCTCGCCCCGGACAGAGGCGGCATAAAGCGCGCTCAGTTCCCGCGTCAGCACCGCCATCGACCAGCCATCCGAGACGATATGGTGCATGGTCACGAGGAGCACGTGGTCATCTTCTGCCACACGCAGCAGACGGCCGCGGATCAGCGGTCCCCGCTCGAGGTCGAAAGCCTGTCTCGCTTCCTCTGCCGCCAGCCGCGCCAACGCCTCCTCCGGCGCAGCCAGACTTTCAAGATCCTGCATCCAAAGCGCAAAGCCGATGTCGGCGGGCGCAACCCGCTGCACCGCCACATCCCCCTGCAGCACAAAGGTGGTGCGCAGCGCCTCATGCCTGGCCACGATCCGGTTCAGCGCCGAAACCAGCGCGGAGCGGTCAAGCGCCCCCTTGAGCCGCAGGCCGCCGGATATGTGGTAGGCCGCGCTGGCGCCTTCCAGCTGGGCCAGGAACCACAGCCGGGCCTGCGCAAAGGACAGAGGCAGCACAGCCCCCTCGCGCGGCTCGGCCACAACGGGCGGCAGCGTCGTCACCGGTGCCAGCTTCAGCACCACGGCAAGATCCGCCAGAACCGGATGGGCGAAGATCTGCGACAGCTGGACCTCGATCCCCAGCGCCTGGCGCAGCCGCGCCACCAGCTGCACGGCAAGCAGCGAATGGCCTCCGAGGGCGAAGAAATTATCGTGCCGCGACACGTGCCCGATCCTTAAGAGTTCCGACCACAAAGCCGCCAGCTTCTCCTCAAGCTCGCCCACAGGCGGCTCGGAGCCCCGTGCCGCATAGGCGTCCATGCCGGGAAGCGGCAGCGCGTCGCGATCAATCTTGCCGTTTCGCGTCAGCGGCAGCGCCTCCAGCTGCACAAAAGCCGCCGGCACCATATAGTCCGGCAGCCGCCCGGTGATGTGCGCGCGCAGACAATCGGCCCCGAGATCCGAATCCGCCGTATAATAGGCCACGAGACGGGTCTCGCCTGGCGTGTCCTGGCGCGCCATCACCGCCACTTCGCGCAAATCCGCCTGTTCCTTGAGCCGGGCCTCGATCTCTTCCAGCTCAATCCGGAAGCCCCGGATCTTGACCTGGAAGTCGTTGCGTCCGAGGAACTCGATGGTGCCGTCCCTGCGCCAGCGCCCGAGATCGCCGGTCTTGTACATCCGCGCTCCCCCCTGTCGCGCAAACGGGTCGGCGATAAAACGCTCCGCTGTCAGATCGGGCTGGTTGAGATAGCCGTTTGCCACCCCCGCGCCGCCGATATAAAGTTCCCCGCAAACCCCGGCCGGAACCGGATTGCACCTGCTGTCCAGGACATAGACCGTGGTGTTGGCGATCGGACGCCCCAGCGGGATGGTCTGCGCCCCCTCCTCAACCGCCACCACTTCATGGGTCAGCGCAAAGGTCGTGGTCTCGGTCGGACCGTAGCAGTGAATGAGATGGCGCGGGCCGCCCCCGGCCAGCATGCGCCGGAACACCGCGACATCGCATCTCTCGCCACCGGTGAGCAGAACCCGCAAAGAAGAGAAGATCCCCGGCACTGCGGCACAGGCGTTGAAGAGCGCCGTGGTCAGAAACATCACGCTCACCGCCTCGCGCTTCAGCAGGGCGGCAAAACGCTCGGGGTCAAGCAGCGTATCCTGCCCGACAATGACGATCGCGCCGCCGCTGAGCAGCGGTCCCCACACTTCCATGGTCGAGGCGTCAAAGGCCGGGTTGGCGGCAAAAGCGACGCGATCGCAAGGTCCAAACTCAGTGTAGCCGTTGTTGAGCACCAGCCGCCCGATCGCACGATGGCTGATCACCACTCCCTTGGGCGTCCCGGTCGACCCCGAGGTATACATCACATAAGCGCTCGAGGCACTGTCCACCGGCAGTCTGAGATCCTCACAGGCCGCAGCAGACGCACAGACCGTATCGACATCGACCCGTGCCGCGCGCACGCCGGAAGGCAGCGCCCTGCCCGCCAGGGTCAGGACAAATTCCGCCGCGCAGTCGCCGATCATGAAGGCCTGACGCGAGTGCGGGAAGGAGGCATCGATCGGCACATAGGCAGCGCCGCATTTGAGCACAGCAAGTTCCGCCACCACAAGCTCGCTCGAACGCTCCAGCAGCAACACCACATGGGCGCCGGCCCTGACCCCGCACTCCATCAGGTGATGTGCGAGAATATTGGCACGCCGGTTCAGCTCCGCATAGCTCACCTGCGTGGCCGGCCCCACCACCGCGACCGAATCGGGCGAGCGTGCGACTTGCGCTTCAAACAGTGCATGGATGCAGCTGTGGTCTGGAAAGGCGCGAGCGGTCGCATTCCAGTCCTCGACCACACGAGCGCGCTCCTCGGCGCCGACAATCCCGATGCTGGCAAGGGCGCTGCCGCCTCCCTGTTCCAGTGCCTCGACCACGCCTGACACGGCTGTCTTCATCAGGCCGCAAAGCCGCAGCGCCCCGATCTCAACAGGCGCCTGCGCGGTGAGCTCAAAGCCCTCACCGTGATCCTCGACCGACAGCGCCAGGGGAAAATTGCTGCGCTCCTCGGCGCTGAGGATCTCCACCCCCTCAAAGCCGGCAAAGCTCTGTGCCTCACCTCCTGCCGAGTGTCGATAGTTCAGCAGGGATGAGAATAGCGGCATTGGCGCCGGCACCGCACTGCAGGCCTGCGCCAGCGTCAGCGGCGCATGTTCATGGCGCAGCAGTTGCGTCAGCAGTTCATGGACACACCGCACGCTGTCGGCAACCGACTCTTCGCCAACATCAACCCGCAGCGGCAGCGTATTGATGAGCATGCCGATGGCCCGATCGGCGCCTGCGTCGCCCTGCATGCGCCCGAACAACACCGTACCGAATACGGCACTTGCACGCCCCGAGGTTCGAGCCGCCACCACGCCCCAGGCCAGATGGAACAGGCTCGCCACACTGACGCCGAGGGCGCGCGCCCGCTCCCGCACACGCCGCGACAGGCTCTTCTCAAGACCAAGCCGCGCCTCCTCAATCTCCGACCCGTCCCCCTGGGTATCGAGCAAACCGAACGGTGCCGTCGGTTCATCGACGTCGCCCAGCAGGTCGCGGAAGAAGGCCTCATGCTCCGCCACGCCCGCGCCACAGCGCGCCTGCGCCACGAAATTGCGGTACGGCACCGGTGGCGGCAGATCGGCCGCCCGGCCGGCGACATGCGCCGCGACTTCGCGCCCGACCAGCTCCAGCGTGGTGTGATCCATCACCAGATGATGGTGCAGCAGCAACAGCAGAAAGCGTCGGCGCCCTTCATCCGCAGCCACCACCAGCCGCAACAGCGGTGCCTGGCGCAGATCCAGCCTTGTGTGTCGCGGGTCGAAACGACCACGCAACTCGCCCGCCGCGTCATCCGGCCCCGCATCCAGCACAACCTCCTCGACCACCAGCGGCGCCCGACGCCACACCACCTGCACCGGCTCCGGGAGCCCCTCCCATTGCACCGAACTGCGCAGGATATCGTGGCGGTCGATCACGTCCTCCAGCGCGGCGACAAAACGATCGAGACGGGCGCGGCTGTCAAACGCCAGCAGGCTCCGGGTCAGATAGGCGTCGGCGTCACCACTCATCAGATAATGAAACAGCACCCCTTCCTGCAGCGGCGCCAGCGGATAGATGTCCTGGATATTGGCCGCACCGCCTGGCACACGAGCCGCAATGCCGGCGATCTCCGCCTGGCTCAACCGCACCAGCGGCAGCATGTCCGGCGTAATCTCCCCACATCCCGCCGCGATCCGGTTGGGGGGAATTTCCGCGCCGGAGTCCTCCCGGAGCATCAATTCGGCGAGCCGCGCCAATGTCGGCGCGGCGAACAGCGTGCGCACATCGGCCCGCAAGCCCTGTTGGCGCAGGCGTTCGATCAGGGTGATGGCGAGCAGCGAATGACCGCCGAGGCTAAAGAAGTTGTCGTATCGCGATACCTGGCCGATTTGCAGAAGCTCCGCCCACAGCTTCGCCAGCATGTTCTCGACGTCACCTGACGGTGCTTCAAAACACGCCGCCGCACCGGCATCCGGCAGCGGTACCGGCAACGCCTCGCGGTCGAGCTTGCCGTTTCGCGTCAGGGGCAGCGCCTCCAGCCGCACAAAAGCCGCCGGCACCATATAGTCCGGCACACGCCCGGTGAGGTGGGCGCGCAGGGTTTCGGCGCGGGCTGCGGCGTCACCGACATAATAGGCCACCAGGCGCTTGTTCCCGGGGCTGTCCTCGCGCGCGATCACCGCGACCTCGCGCACACCGGACTGTTGCCTGAGCCGTGTTTCGATCTCGCCGAGTTCGACGCGAAAGCCGCGGATTTTGACCTGGAAATCGTTGCGCCCGCGATACTCGATGGTGCCGTCACTGCGCCAGCGCCCGAGATCGCCGCTGCGGTACATCCGCGCGCCCGCCTCGGGCGCAAACGGGTCGGCGACAAAACGCTCGGCGCTGAGATCGGGTCGGTTGAGATAGCCGCGCCCGACACCGGCCCCGCCGATATGGATTTCGCCGACGACCCCAACCGGCACCGGCGCGCCAAGACGATCGAGAATATAGATTTTCGTATTCGTGATTGCCCGCCCGATCGGCGGACTGCCCCGTTCGGCACCGCTGCAGGGATGCATGGCCGCGCAGATGGAGGCCTCCGTCGGCCCATAGGCGTTGATGTAACGCCTCCCCGCCGTGGCCCAGCGCCGCGTCAGCTCCACCGATGAGGCATCGCCGGCCACAATCAGGGTGGTCACCGGATCCAGTGTGCAGCCTTCCGGCAGGCTGGCAAGCACGGCCGGCGGCAACAGCGCATGGCTCACGTCAAAGCGCCTCACCACTTCCACAAGCGCCGCGCCCGCCAGCAAACCGTGCGGCGGGATGCACAGCGATGCTCCCGTGCACAGCGCCATGAAGATCTCCGAGGCGCAGGCATCGAAGCTGAAGGAGGAGAACTGCAGCATGCGGCTTTCGCGCGTCATCGCAAACAGCACATTCTGGGCACCGACCATATTGGTCAGCCCCCGATGTTCCACCATGACACCCTTCGGCGCACCGGTCGAACCCGAGGTGTAGATCACGTAAGCCAGATTCCGCGAGGTCAGCCCATTGGCGCGCACGGGGTTCAGCGCGCTCTCCTGCGCCCACACCACCGCATCGCCGACATCGATGACAGGCACATCCTCGGAAAGTCCCGCCAGCGCCGCCCGGCCCGCGGCATCGCTCAGGACCGCCACCGGCGCGCCATCGCCTAGCATCCAGGAAAGCCTCTCTCGCGGATAAGACGGGTCAAGCGGCACATAGGCCGCCCCCGACTTGAGCACCGCAAAGAGCGCCACCACCATGGCGAGGCTGCGCTCGAGCGAGATCGCCACAGGCGCATCCGGCCTCACGCCAAGGCCCCGCAGATAATGCGCCAGACGGTTCGCCTGCGCATTCAGCTCCCCATAGCTCAAGCTCTGCTGCTGCGAGACCAGCGCCACCGCCTCCGGCGCTTCCGCAACCCGCGCCTCAAACAGTTCATGGATGCAGCGGTCTTTCGGCCAGGCGGCTGCGGTGGCATTCCAGTCCTCGACCACACGACGGCGTTCCATGCTGTCCAGCAGTTCGACGCGGTCGACGATCTCTCCATCGTCGGCAACCATCGCCTCCAGCAGGCGGACCCAGTAGCTGCTCCACCGCTCCGCCGTATTGCGCTCAAACAGCGTCGGCGAGTAATAGAGACCGGCGAAGATGCACCGCTCGGTCTCCAGCATCTTCAGGGTGAGGTCGAAGCTGACATCGCCCTCGGGAGGATCCCGCCAGCCGGCAACCTCAAAGCCTCCCCAGGCGATGGCGGGCTCGCCACCGTCATCTGCCTGCGACCTCACCGGCGCTGCCTCCGGGCGCACGCCGCAAGCCGCGCCATCGCCCGCATCCGGCCGGTTCTCCCGCCTGACCGCGTCTGCCAGCCCCTCTTTCGAGTTCACCTCAGCGACCAGGAGCGGGCCGAGACTGCCGGCCTCGCGCGCATTGTGAAAGACGAACAGATTCTGGAAATACGGCGCACGGTCATGCGTCCGGGATGGATTCAGACGCCGTATCAGTTCGTTGAAGGGGTAGTCCTGATTGCGCAAGGCCCGAAAAGCGACGGTCTGAACCTGGCCGATAAGGTCGCGCAACGTCAGCTGTGGCGGAAACTCCGCGCGCAAGGTCACAAAGTTGACGAACGGACCCGTGACATCCGACCACCTCCGGCCGCCTCGAGCCGGCACCGGCGAACCCACCGCGACACTGTCCTGGCCGCTGACGCGATGAAGTACCGCAAGATAGGCAGCAAGCAGCACCACATAAAGCGTCACACCACGGCGCTTCGCCAGCTGACGCAAGCCATCGCGGAATTTTCCCGACAACACGATCTTTGTGTTCTCGGTATCCAGCGCGGTGTTCTCCGATCTCGGGAAATCCGTCGGCAGATCCAGCACCGACGATTCGCTGCCGAGTGCCGAACTCCAATATCGCAACTGCCTTGCAGCCGTCCGGCTCTCAAGCCACGCTTCCTGCTCCTCGACGCAGGAAAAAAACTCTGGCGGCCCCGCCTGGCAAATCGGCTCGCCCGGATCGCTCTTTCTGCCTTCCAGGATCTTTCCCAGATCATCGATCACCCTCCAGAACGACCAGCCGTCGCAGATCAGGTGATCGAAGAGCACAAGCAGGATGCTTTCACCGGCCCCGCGCCGATAGATACAGCCGCGCACAAGAGGCGCCACCGTCAGATCGAAGGGCTTGACCGTTTCTTCGGCGACACGCCGGCCGATCTCGTCGTCGGAAACAGCGTCGTCGAAAACGGTGACCCGGATTGCAGCATGCCGATCCACGGACTGACGGGGCGTGCCATCGAATTCGCAGAACTTCGTCAGCAGCATGCTGTGTCGCGCCGCCAGCGTGTTGAGCGCGCGCTCCAGAGTTCCCGCGTCGAGCTGCCCGAGAACACGGATGCAGAAGCTCATATTGCGACGGCCGCTCGTTTCGGGACGTGTCTTGTACTCGAACCACAGGCTGCGCTGGACTGCCGATAACGGGTACCAGTCGTCCTTCTCAAAATCCATTGCCGCACTCCGCGAACGCCTGGCCTGCCCGCATTGTCATTGATGCCGGCGACCGCACTCCAGTCAACGACACCGATCGGGCAAAATGGCCGGGTGCCGACTGCTGAGATATCGATGATTGAAAACGTCCCGCCTCAGGCAGTCGCGCAACCTCAGGCCGGAAGGTGTCATATCCTTCCCGACACAATTGAAACAGTCGCGGCATTTCGCCTTCTGCCACATCTTACCCGCCGCAATTCAACATACCGAGCGCTGCCTCTGATCCTCCATCAGGACGGCGAACCTCCGAATCAGGACGGCGAACCTCCGATAGCTGCGCCTGGGGCACGCCATTTCTCGTCTTCCCCTTCAAAGGCGCCACCCGCCAGGGTTGCGATAATTTTCACGTCCAGATTGAACCTACACAAAGCCCCTTCAGGCGACAATCCCCCGCTGCCCCGCGCCGCCCTCGCGTGACGCATTATCGGCAGCATGGACGTCATCAACGGCAGATGGAATGCGGATTTGTCCCGGACATTCACGCGGACGGCGATGACCTGCTGTCTCGCCGGAGTGCGCTCCAGGCGGATTTGAGGCGACAGCCTGCAATATAATTGCGACGTGCGGTAAAATAGTAGGCATGATCGAGCCGCTCACGCACTCGCCAACTGTTCACGAAAACCACACCGCGCTGTCGCAGCCGCCGCATTGCGCCGTTCACGTCGCCAGGTGAGCGGGCTTCCTGCCCGCACTGGTGCAACAGCCGAGGCCGCCCCGCGCCTTTTTGTTCCGCCTGTTGCCTTGGCAGCACGGTTGAGGGATCGTCCCGACGCAACCGCTGATCGCGATAGAAGGCCGTGGCGGGGCTCCACCCTGTTCTCTCGGCAACATCGTGCCGGCGGAGCCCGACAGCCGCACCGAACCCACTTCGCAACCTTCTCTGCCCTCTGCCGCGCGGCTCCAGACCCGCAGAAGATCACAGCAGATCCGCAAGCCTCGAACAGACCAATCCTGGGAAATCAGGCCGCGCGACGCTCCGCGTTCCATGCTGTGTCCTCGTCGGGCAGGGTGCGGCGCCGGTCCATCTCACGATCGCCCCACGGACCGCATCGGACACAACCTCCCCGGTCTCAAGGTGCATTCGCAAGAGCCGGGCGCTGGATGTGCTCATCGCGCATTCGACTTGTCCGCGTGTCATGACTCGGCTTCGGGTGCGAGTCAATCTGTGGGCATCTTCGCCACAATCATGCTTTGTTTGCGAGGCGATTCGGCTTTATTCTTCCGACAAATTCAAGAGCGCCGTTGAAACCGCCGAGGGAATCGATCCTGGGAGGCAAAAAATGGCAGCGTAACATCACCAGCAAGGCCAACCTTGGCCGCCGTCAGCAGATCCATCCAGGATGTCCGCCGCTGACTCGATGTCACCAGTCGATCCGGAAACGAGCAAAGCCATACTTGAATCTGCTATCTGCTATCTGCTCCGACCGGCACCAATCACCTTCGCAGTACAGCCACCCATTTGCCGGCTCCTCCGACGACAACTTTCCTGAGTCAATTTAAGTACATAGCCCTCCTAATCACTCATCACTTGCGCTCTACGCAAAATTCAAAATCTATCAGCAACCATGATTCGCAGTCCGATGATTGACAGCGCGCCTGTCGAAGAAACAGCCGCGCCAGGAACGGAAGAGGACGCTTCTGTGAAGCAGCGAATATGCTGGGTATTCCAGAGAGACAGTATTGTTGTCACAGCCTGCAACCTGTAACTATATTGATGCTCTGTTCAGCAACGACCCGCGCAAGACCAACAGGCCAGGGGCTCCGCCCCATGGCCCCGAAGAACCGAAAAAAAGTAAAGAGGTAAGGATTTGAGGGAAAAGCGTCCTCGCGACCCGGAATCCGAGGTAGTTGAGCCGGTTGCGGGTGATGCCCCAGACGACACGGTGTCCTTCGTGGTTCTCGCCAAAAAACAGAATCAGATCCTGTCGATGGATGCGCGGTTGCCTTGATCCGGGATGTTGTCACCCTGACCCATGACCCACTTGCCGTTTCGTGTTTCCGGCACGGGCAGGATGCGTCCCATTCGCAGACGTCGATCGGAAAGAACCGGATCTAGAACAGCGATGCCGGCGGCGGGACGTAACGCGGCGGCGGATGGCTGTGAGCTTTCGGCTTCGGTTTCGGTTTCGGCTTTGCTGCCTCTCCGGGCGCGGGCCGGATCTCCACCGCCGGCGGCAGGGGTGCTGCCCGCGGGGGCGGCGGCTTCATGCTTCCAGGATTGGGCGCAGGCGGGTTTGATGTCGCAGGTGGGGTTTGTGGCGGTGGCGGTGCTTTCGGCTTTGGCGCAACACGACTGCCACGCGGCGGCACGGCGGGCAGAGGATCTTCCGACACCACCAGCTTCGGGCTCGGTATCACCGGCGCGGCCTCATTGCGCTCAATGGCGTCCAGCCGTCGGGTCTCGCGATCAATCGCCCGCACGGCCAGCCACGATGAGAAAGAGCCGAGGTCGACGCTGCGGGTGACGCTGAAGGGGGAGCCGGAACCGAGGACCTGGAGGTCGGGCGGATTGCCCGTAAGACCGGTCATTACAGGCGAGAGCGTGACGCGCAGTTCAACCTGGCCGGAGCTGATATCATAGCCGCCTGCGACGATGGCGCGGGCATTGCGCGCCTCCAGGGCGGTGGCGCTGACCCTGATGCGGCCATCACGGACCGTGAACGGGATCTGCGCGGCTGCAATCCTCAGCGGCCCGTTGCCCTGCAAGGCAGGTTCCACCAGGCGGCGCAATGCGGCATCATCGGCCAGTTGACCGCGATCGCTTGCCGCGATCGCGGTCTCGAAGGCCTGAGGATCAAGTCCGCTGATTTCGGCCGCCTCCAGCGTCACGGTGCCGTTGCCCGCCAGCGCATTTCCGAGCGCAGCGATGCCGCGCCCCTGGCTCGCCAATGCCATCTGCGCCGAGATGCGGCCCTTCGACAACGCAAGATCACCAACGCGCAGGGCCGCCGCATCGACATCGGCAAGCTCAAGGCGGACATTGACGATTGGACCGCCGGCGTCGGGACGGATATCGACGCCGCCGGCGACATCGCCGCCGCCCAGTGCGCTTTTCACGATCTCAAGAGTGAGAAGCCTGCCATCATTGCTCACAAGTGCGCTGAAGGGGCTCAGTTCAAAGCCGCCCGGCAGCACGGCGCGTCCAGCCTCAAGGCCGACATGCGCCTGCCAGCCGGCTCGGCTCAACAGCGGCACCGCGCTGCCCTCGGGCGCCTCGCTGTCCTCGCCTGCAGCCAGCGCAAACAGGGGTGCCAGCTCAAGCCTGTCGACCCCGACATCACCCTCGACCGCGACCTCCGGCGCCAGCGTTATCGCAACATGCCCCTTGAGCTTTGAGCCCGCCAGCGTGGCATTGAGTTCATCAAAGCTGAGGCGCTGGGCCGTCGCGCTCACAAGCGAGGTCAGCGTCACCTCCCGGCCTGGAGCGGCTGCGCCCTCGGTGCGCGCAAACAGTGGCGAAAGATCCGCTTTACGCAGGCGCAGTTTCAGATTGGCCCTGTTCTCCGGCTCCGTCTCGGCATTGCCTTCGGCCTCGGCCTCAAGCGCCGGTGCGACCAGCGTCACCTTGACCTGCATCGGCTCGCGCCACAGCCCGCTGGCGCGGGCTTCAAACCGCCCTGCGCCGTCGCCCGACGCCACCACATGATCAAGGCCGAGCAGGGCCAGGAGATCGCTGGCGCGCTCCGCTTCGACCCTGGCCTCGGCGCTGAAACTCCCCAGCGCCAGCGCATCGAAATCCATGGCGCGCAGATCCGCCACTTGCGGGCTGGCCACAGCCTGGAGCGTTGCCTTGAGCTGAGGCGCCGCCACATCAAACCGCAACCGGCCCAGACGGCGCTCCGCGCCGGCCTTGTCATCGCTGCCAAGGTCAACAGTGAAACTGGCGCTCGCCGGTCCCCCGCCCCCCTTGATCGCGGTCATCCCTGGCCAGACAAGCCGCGACGAGAGCTGTGGAGCGAGCGCCGTCATCAGGGTGGCAAGCCCGTTCAGGGACGCCGCCGTCGATTTGAACTCCAGCCGTCCCTGAAGTTTCTCCCGATCCAGACTGCCGCTGCCCTCAAAGGTCATCCCGCTGCCACCAAAGCGCAACTCTTCGAGATTGAGGCTCGCGGCATCATAGCCCAGTCGCACCTGGAACGGCTGCAGCTCCTGATCGCCGAACATGGCGCGTCCAACCGCGATCGCGATATGCGCCTCATCCGGCCACTGCTGCGACGAGGTGATCGCCCGCGCCAGCGCCGGCAGCGCTGCGAAATCAAGCTGGTCGGCCCGGATCTCGCTGTCGAGGCGCACGGCGTGGCCGGCGGTTTCGGCAAGTGCAATCCGCCCCTCAATATTGCCGCCGTCGATTGCTGCTTTGAGCCGGTCGATCGTCATGTGGCTGGCGGCCAGCGTCACCTCCCCCTGCAGGCGCAGGCCACCCCGGCTGGCGCCGGCAACTTCACTGCGTCCTGCGAGCCAGGCCGAAAGCGCTTCAAAATCGCCCGATTCGACCTTGAGCTGACCGATGAAATCGTCCCTTTGTGCGGCGGTGGAGCTGATGGAAACGGTTGTCGCCCCCGGCGCGCGCAGATCAAGGCGGCGCACATTCCACACCGCCCCGCTGCGGCCGCTGTTTTCCAGCTCCAGGCTGATGTCCTGAAGCGGGCGTCCACCCAGCATCAGCTGTTCGACGTTCAATCCAATCCGCGTATTGAGCGGAGGCGGTGGAATCGCTGCCAGGCTGGCTCGCAGGGCAGGCAGAAACCGCACTGGCCCGGATTTTTCGCTGAAGCGATCGGCGTCCAGCTGGCGCGCGGCGAGCGCCACCGTCAACAGCGGCGCGGCCCCGAATCGGGCCTCGCCACTGCCGGTGAGCCTGATGGCACTGTCCTCAGGCCCGATGCCGGCCTCGATCTGCTCGAGCCGGGCACCGCTTGCTGCATCCGCTTTGAGTTTGCCGGAAAGCTTCCAGGGCGTTGCCGCCTCCCCTCTGGGCGGCACCAGCATCATGGTCACCGCCCCGTCAAATCGCGGCAGGCGATCGTCAAGGCTCAGCGTGCCCTCGAGATCGGCACTGATGGGGCGGGTGCCGGGGTCAATATTGAGATGGGCGAGAATGCCGGAGGAACCGGGGGCCGGACCGGAGGCGACGCGAAACGGAAAACGCTCCCCCGCAACCGTGAAGCTGCCGTCACCACGCACCGAGCCCGCCAGAGAGCGCACATCCCCGGTGAAGACGATATCGTTCAGTTCAATCGTGCTGCGGCTTGAGGCGTCATGGAGCGCGATGCGGCCGCTGATGTTGAGCCGGTCGATGGCAAGCGAAGCAAAACTGAAGCTGCCGCCGGTCCCCGACGGCAGGTCGAGCCGCCCCTCACGGTCAAGCCCCAGATCCACGGCCATTCCGATGACGGCGAGTTCGCTGGCGCGCCATTCCCCGCGCATCAGGGCCCCGAGGCTGAACTCGACATCAAGTTTGTCGGCGCGGACCTTGCCGAGATCATTGCGCCCGCCAAAGGTGACCTCACGCACGCGCAGCGTCGGCGTCGGCAGCAGACGGGCGTCGATCTGCCCCTCCACCCGTACCGCCACCCCGAGAATCCGTGTGGCCTCGGCCTCGAAAGCGGGACGGTACTGATTCCAGTCGACCGCCAGTGGGCCAACGAGCGCGGCGAGGAGCGCGATAATCAGGGCAATCGCGAGTGTCAGGAGCGTTGTCTGCAAAAATCTTCCCCCGCCACATCTGGATGCAGGAGGCCGGATCCAGGAAACATGCGAAAAGGCGTCCCCACTATAGAGCGACGTCGGGGCGACGTCACAAGGGGGTACCCCGGCAGACCCCGGCAGATTTGATCAACCAGGGGGCAGAGCCTATTACGCCTCGAACCCGCAGGACAGACCGTGGAGGGCAGGAGGCGATGGCACAGGAAACCGGAAAGGCGACGACAGCGCCGGGCACGGGCACGACTTTTCGTCTTCTGCCCCTGTTTCGTTCCTTTGCCGGCTATCCGGCAGGCTCTCTGCCCGCCGATATCCTGGCCGGACTGACGCTCGCCGCCATCGCCATTCCCGAACAGATGGCGACCGCCGAACTCGGCGGTTTTGCCCCCCAGATCGGCTTCCTCGCCTTCCTCGCCGGCTCCATCGCTTTTGCCGTGCTGGGCGCCAACCGCTTCCTGTCCTGCGGCGCCGATTCCACCATCACCCCGATCCTGGCCGGCGGCCTGTCGATGATGGCGGTGATGGGATCGGCGCAATATCAGCAACTGGCGGTGGTGCTGGCGCTTCTGGTCGGCGTCATGCTGGTGATCGCCGCGGCGCTCCGCCTCGGCGCCATCGCCAATCTCCTGTCGGTTCCGGTAATGCTCGGCTTTCTCGCCGGGATCTCGCTCCACATCATCGTCTCCCAGCTGCCTCATGTGCTCGGCCTCGCTGCGGTCGGCGGCTCGACGCTGTCCCGTCTGGCGACGCTGATCGGCGATATCGACAGGGCCAATCCCCGCACCATGCTGATCGGCGCAGGCGTGCTTGGCTCGGTGGTGCTGTGCGAGAAGCTCAGCCCGAAAATCCCGGGCGCCCTGATCGGGCTGGTCGGCGCCACCGTGGTGGTGATCGCTGCCGGCCTCGAGTCACAGGGCGTCGCGGTGCTGGGCACGATTCCCCACACAATGCCGATGCCGGAGCTGCCAATGCTGGCTTTTCGCGACTGGCTGAAACTGGTGCCGCTCGCTTTTGTCATCGCCATCATCGTCATGGTGCAGACCGCGGCAACCACCCGGTCCTTCCCCTCCGACCCGCTCCAGCCACCTGATATCGATCGTGATTTCCTCGGTGTCGGGGGAGGAAGCCTGCTTTCCGGGCTGTTCGGCGGCTTTGCCGTCAATGCCAGCCCGCCGCGCACCGGCGTCGTCGCCGAGAGCGGCGGGCAGAGCCAGATCGCCGGCCTTGCCGCCGCCGCCATCGTGCTGGCGCTGCTGCTGTTCGGCACCGGATTGCTGCGCCACGTGCCGGAGGCGGCACTGGGGGGAATCCTGCTCTTCGTGGCGCTGCGCATCCTGCGCCTGAAACAGATCCTCGCGGTCTCACGGCAGTCTTTCAGCGAATTCCTCCTGATCCCGGTGACCGCGGCACTGATCATCGTGCTGCCGATCGAACAGGGCGCCTTTGTGGGCATCATTCTGTCGCTGCTCCATGGCATCTGGAGCACTGCCCATGCCAGTGTGGTACCCTTTGACCGGGTGCCGGGCACCACCATCTGGTGGCCCGCCCATCCCCATATCGCCGGCGAGTGCGTCGCCGATGTCACCGTGGTCGGCCTGCAGGCCCCGCTGTCCTTCCTCAACGCGGCGCGTTTCCGCGCCGAGATGACCACGCTCCTTGCAACCGCAAAGCCACGGCTCCTGGTGCTGGAGGCCGGCGGCATCGTCAGCATCGATTTCACCGCAGCTGGCGTCCTGCGGGAATTCCTCACGGAATGCGCAGCGAAAGGCATCACCGTGGCGGTGGCACGGCTTGAGTCGCTCCAGACCCAGAACGCCTTCCACCGTTTCAGACTGTTCGAGGTGCTCTCCCCGCATCACGTTTTCCACAGCGTCGAAGAGGCGGTGCGCAGCCTTCGGCCGCCGCAACAGGAAAACGACCCCCGGGAAAACCACGCTCCGGTCAACCCGCTCCCCCGAGAGACAGGCCCGACATGACACCGAGCCCCGATGCCGTCCCCTTCCGCTCGCCGATCATGTCGATCGAACCGCACTGGATCGACTTCAACGGCCACCTCAATATGGCTTACTATCACGTATTATTTGACCGCGTCGTCGACCAGATGTGGCTCACGATGGGGCTTGGCGCGGCCTACCGCCAGGAACGCGGGAAATCGACCTTCACCGCCGAATGCCATGTGCGTTATCTGCGCGAACTCCATCCCGACGACAAAGTGGAAGTTGCGATGTGGCTCATCGGGGCCGACGACAAGCGTCTGCACAGTTTCGCCGAACTGCGCCATGCGACAGAAGGCTGGATTGCGGCGACCTCGGAGACCATGACGCTCCATGTCGACATGGAGACCCGCAAGGTGGCGCCGTTTCCGCCCGATATCGCGAGCCATGTCGCGGCGATGGCGGCCGCCCACGCCGCGATTGCCCGCCCGCCAGCGGCCGGACGGGCTATCGCAATGCCGGTTTCGTCGACCGCCTTTGTCGCAGAACACAACTGACCGCGGGGGCGCTTTGACTTCGCCGCAGCCATTGTGGACCATGGACCGGAGAGCTGATTCGTGACCCGGTTTTCCGTTTCACGCAGGCTTTGGTCTGGAAAGACAGTCCTGCGCGTTTCCGGCGCTTCCCGCCAGAGCAGATCAACCAGGGAAAACGGACCAGGGAAATTGACCGGAGTTAACCTGGGCAGTGCGGTGATCCCCAACCTGCCCCTGTCAGGAAAATGATTCGCATGTCCCCCCGCCTGCCCCCGCACCGCCCTGACGAAACCGGCATCGCCGCACGCGCCCGCGCCGCCGCGGCCCATCCTCCCTATCTCAGCGGACTGAACCCCGAGCAGCGCGATGCGGTGGAGACGCTTTCAGGACCGGTCCTGGTGCTGGCCGGCGCCGGCACCGGCAAAACCCGCGTGCTCACCACCAGGATCGCCCATATTCTCAGCAAGGGCCAGGCCCGCTCGAACGAAATTCTCGCCGTCACCTTCACCAACAAGGCGGCACGCGAGATGAAGCACCGGCTCGGCGCCATGCTGGGCGAAGCCGTCGAGGGCATGGCCTGGCTCGGCACCTTCCATTCGATCGGGGCCCGCATTCTGCGTATCCACGCCGAACTGGCGGGCCTCAATTCGAACTTCACAGTGCTCGATACCGACGACCAGGTCCGGCTGATCAAACAGCTGCTGCAGGCCGCTGACATCGATGACAAGCGCTGGCCGGCACGCATGCTGGTGTCGCAGATCGACGGCTGGAAAAACCGCGGCCTGACGCCGGCACAGGTGCCTGCCGGCGAAGCCGCAATCTTCGCCAACGGCAAAGGCGGCAGGTTCTATGCGGCCTACCAGGAACGGCTCAAGACCCTGAATGCCGCCGATTTCGGCGACCTGCTTCTGGAGAATATCCGCCTCTTTCGCACAAATACCGATATTCTGCGGATGTATCAGGAGCGCTTCCGCTATATCCTGGTCGACGAATACCAGGACACCAATGTGGCACAATATCTGTGGCTGCGCCTCCTGGCCCAGGCTCCGGCCTCCCCCGCCAGCCCCGACGCCCCTGAAACCGCGTCCCATCGCCGCCAGCGCGCGATCACGCCGCCACCCGCCAGCCGCAATATCTGCTGCGTCGGCGACGACGACCAGTCGATCTATGGCTGGCGCGGCGCCGAAGTCGACAACATCCTGCGTTTCGAACAGGATTTTCCCGGTGCCAAAGTGATCCGGCTCGAGCGCAACTACCGCTCCACCGGTCATATTCTCGCAGCCGCGTCCCATCTCATCGCCCATAACCAGAGCCGGCTCGGCAAGACGCTGCGCACCGAGGACCAGGATGGAGAGAAAGTCATTGTCGCCGAAATGTGGAACACCGAGGAGGAGGCCCGCGCCGTCGGCGAGGACATCGAGGCGCTGCATCGCGCCGGCCAGCCCCTGAACCAGATCGCAATCCTGGTGCGCGCCTCCTTCCAGATGCGCGAGTTCGAGGATTGCTTCGTGGCGCTGGCTCTGCCCTATCGCGTCATCGGCGGCCCGCGTTTCTATGAGCGCGCCGAGATCCGCGACGCGCTGGCCTATTTGCGCGTCATCAACTCACCCGCCGACGATCTCGCTTTTGAGCGCATCATCAATGTGCCCAAACGTGGTCTGGGCGATGCCACCCTCAATCTGCTCCACGACCACGCCCGCAGGAAACGCATGCCGCTGTTTGAGGCCGCGCGGGCCATCGTGGCAACCAACGAACTCAAAGCTGCGGCGCGGGGAAAACTTCGGCAGCTGATCGCCCAGTTCGACCACTGGCGCGAGATCTGCTCTTCCACCAGCCACAGCGAACTCGCCGGCACCGTCCTCGACGAAAGCGGCTACACCGATATGTGGCGCAAAGACACCGCAGCCGACTCCGAGGGCCGGCTCGAAAACCTCAAGGAACTTTTGCGCTCGATGGAGGAATTTCCGAACCTCCAGGGCTTCCTCGAGCATATCGCGCTGGTCATGGACCGCGACAGCGACCTGGGCGAAGACGCGGTGTCGCTGATGACGCTGCATTCGGCCAAGGGGCTCGAATTCGACAATGTCTTCCTGCCGGGCTGGGAGGACGGGCTGTTTCCGAGCCAGCGCACCCTTGACGGCCGCGACAAAGACGGGCTTGAGGAGGAACGCCGGCTGGCCCATGTCGGCCTCACCCGTGCCCGCCGCCGTGCCAGCATTTCCTTTGTCCGCAACCGCTTCATTCACGGCAACTATATCACCGCCACGCCATCGCGGTTCATTGACGAATTGCCGCCCGCCAATGTCATGATCCGGGATTCCGCGAGTTCCTCGCAATGGCGCGACAGCTACAGCACTTCGCGTTTCGACGATCTCGATGCCTTCGACTCCAGCTATTCGACCCCGGGCTGGCGCCGCGCCAAAGCGAATCCGTCCAAAGCAAACCCGACCCGGGCGACCCCTTCCAGGGCCAGCCGCTCCAGCCCCCACGACGCCGGACCCATCAAGGGTGAAAAGTCCCGCTTCGCGGTCGGCAAGCGCGTGATCCACGACACCTTCGGCAAAGGCATGGTCATCCATATCGACGGCAACAAGCTCACGGTGGTCTTCGAAAAGTCGAAGCCCAGGAAGATTCTTGACAGTTATGTAAAACCGGCATGAGTTGACAACCGATCCATCCCGCATGTTGCACGTTACCCCGCGCACGCATTCTTCTCGCCTTGACCCTGTTTCCAGGCTCTCACTGTGGCGGAAGCTGAAGTCATGAGTTTCGGCCAACAGCGCGGCGATGCCGGGCGCGGAGCTGCGGCCAGGGCATCGTCACCACCTGCCGGGGCATCGATTCCCTTTCGCCGCGACTCAGGGAATGTCTTTTGCGCCACAGCGATGTGCTGTCGCGCGTGCCGCATCGAGGCGCGGCCACGGATTGCCTGTCGCCCGTTTCGCGCGAGACCCAGGAAACGCTTCGCAGAGGAACTGTCCGGAAGACACCAGCCCCGGTGGTGTCCTGGCGGATTGATGAGGCGGGGTTTCCCAAGGGTTCCCACCCACGTCCCATTTCTGCAAACGACTGACTGTGCCCCTTTTTCACGTTGTCGGAGCACAGAAACCGCTCTTCATAATGGTTCGGAAGAAACAGGGGGAAAGAACGGAGTAGGGCTTTGCGCCCCCACCCCCGTTCTTGACATGCTCCAAGACAAGCTCGCCCGGATCAAACCGGGTGGGCTTGGCCGACACCGACATTTCCACTTCAGCGGATGGTTACCGGTGGCGGCATTGGCGGCACGACGTTGCGCGGGGCGTTTACCGGAGGACCGGCCTGGGCGGTCGGCAACCGACCTGGCTGGACGGCCGCTGTAGTCTCAGAACCCGGCAGAACCACCACACGGGTCCCGACCTTCACCCGGCTGAACAGGTCGGTCACGTCATCATTGAGCATGCCGATACAGCCTGACGACACAAACTTGCCGATCGTCGAGGGCTGGTTGGTGCCGTGGATGCGGTAGACCGTGGCGCCGAGATACATCGCCCGTGCCCCCAGGGGATTACCGGGGCCTCCAGCCATGAAGCGCGGCAGATAGGGTTGGCGCTCGATCATTTCCGGCGGCGGATGCCAATCCGGCCATTCCGCCTTGCGGCTGATTTTCTGCACTCCATTCCAGGTGAAGCCGTCGCGACCCACACGGACGCCGTAACGGATGGCACGGCCACCGCCGAGAACAAAATAAAGATAGGTATGGGGGGTATCAACGACGATGGTGCCGGGCGGCTCCCTGGTGGGGAAGCTGACTTCCTGACGCCGCAGATTCGGCGGCAGTTCCGCCGGGCCGGCTTCAGGCTGTTCCTCCGGTGGCAGAGCGCCGATCATCATTGGCTTGCCCGGCTCGCCACCGACGGCCTCCGGGGGGCGCAGATCACCACCTTGTCGCGGCGGCGCATTGTCATCGGACCAGGCCGAGCCATTCAGTCGGCCATAGCGGGGATCATCAGGCGATGTCACCGGCCCCTGGGGGGCTGCGGAATAGGTCGTGCCATTGGCGCGGCCATAGCGCGGATCATCCGGTGCCATTCCTCCGGGCGAGCCATACGGCGCGCCATAAGTCCCGTTCGCGTCCTCGGGACTGTCATACTCCGCCTCCTGCCCGCCATAGCCCTGCTGGGAGGGAGCGCCCGGATAACCCTGCTGGGAGGGATAACCGGCCTGGGGCGGCGCGGCCGGATAGCCGGGCTGCCCCGGATAGCCACGCTGCGCCTGCGCAACCGCAGCCCCCGAAAGAAGCACTGTCGCAGCAAGGATTACTGGAAATTTCCTGATCATCATCGCCCTTGTTCAGTCGACAAACTCATCCGCTTATAATGGCACATGAGCGAAAGAAAACGGCGCATTCAAGACCAATTGCGCCCGCCATGGCGTTGCCTCCCTGCATCACGGAGCACAAATCAACCGCCACAGTTAATGGTTTTGCGATTCCATACCACATCGTTGCGGTATTCTGGAACCGCCCGATTCGCCTGAGGCCCCCTGTTACCGGTATCGGCCCTCAAGCGAAAGGCAAATTGTGTCGTCACCCGCGTTTTCCGATCGGCCCCAACAGCCTTCAGCAGCTGGACGGGAGCCTGCGGCAGCAGGTTTTCCGCGTCTGTCAGGACTGAGAAGGCGGAAAATTGCCACGATGCTTCCCAATTTCCGGTTTCTGTCCACCGCCATTCTGGTGTCGATCTCCTTCCTGGTGTTCGGCCTTGGCCTCTCTGCGCTATTGCGCAACACCCATGACCGCTTCACCGCCCGCTCTCTTGGCGAGCGTGATTCGGGATATGTGCAGAAGCTTGAGCCCCTGCCGATGACGGCCACCACACTCCATGTGGAGCCCCTGGCACCGACCTCCGGGGCACCCGCGCTGGAGGACGATCGCGTCATCGCCGACGATGAGGACGACGAGTTCGATCGCCTGGCGGAAGATTCGACCGGCACCGCCCCCCGCGCCGACGCCGCCTCGGCAACCGGGCCGGCTCCCCATCCGTTATCCCCAACACCAGACGCCGCCACTGAGCTGTCGCCGGTCGCACCAGATGCAGACCGAAAATCCACAGAACTGTCCACAGAGCTGCCCACAGACAGACCCACAGTAAATCCAGTCGCCACGACCGCCATCGACCACGCCATCGGGGCTCCACAGGGACCGCTTCCCGGGCCTGCTCAGGCACCAGGCGACAGCGGCAAAGATCCGCCGGAACTGATCACAGGGCAGATTTCCACCGAACGATCCACGCTGCCCGAAAAGGGCGGCGACAGGCTGACGACGAGCCCCTCGGGCGAATCCGGACTGGACGAAAAAGACTCCTCCGATCAGGACCTTGCCGAACCCGAGGAGGCCCCGTTGGCCAACCCTCCAGAGCAGGGGCAGGCTGTGAATTCCACAGACAATTCCACAGCCCCGAACAGTGCCGGCAGCGTCGTCAGCCAGCACGGCTCAGGCGCCAGGCAGGATAATGCATCCCCCGCTGATCCGGCTCTCCAGCCCCCAGCGACGGAGAACGGCTCCACAGATCACTCCCTGTCGGAAGACTCCCGTGCCAGCGCCGTGCCGACGCAGGACGCTTCCCGGATCGGCACGGCGGTGAATTCCACAGACAATTCCACAGCTGACGCGGCGCCGGACAGCGCTCACGGCAGCAGCCAGCCCGCGGAACTCAGCACCCCACAAAGCGACCACAAAACTCTGTCCGACCCGGCAGGCGCACAGGCCGACAGCGACGCTCTCAATGCCAGCCATGACTCTCCGTCACAGGAGCACGAAAGTTCCACCCGCTCGGGCGACGCCGACCACGGCGCCACCCCTGATGCAGACACTCCATCTGCGCGAACTGACAGCGACGCTCTCACGCTCCGGACCGCGCCCCCCCAGGGCGACAACGCCCCAGCCGTAGAGCCGGATTCCGCAGCACAACCGCACCGTGACAGCGAAATGTCCCCGGCCGCCACGGACGCCGTATCCGAGCTTGAGAACGCCCTGCGCTCCAGTGGCGCTGCCACGCCACCCGCGCCAGCGGACAGCGACGCTCGATCTGCCGCAACAGCCCCGCAAGGCAGCACCGCCACGGCGATGGCACCGGATTCCGCGCCCCAACAGCACAGCAACAGCGAGATGTCCCCGGCCGCCACGGACGCCGTATCCGAGCTTGAGAACGCCCTGCGCTCCAGTGGCGCTGCCACGCCATCTGCGCCCGCGCCCGCCGACAGCGACGCTGTCTCTGCCGCAACAGCTGCGCAAAGCGGCAGCAGCGATGCGATGGAACCGGATTCCGCGCCCCCACGACACGGCGACAGCGGGATATCCCCGGCCGCAGGGAACGCCGCATCTCAGATTGAGAATGCCCCTCTCTCCACCGGGGCGGCAACGGAACCAGCTCCCGCTGATGCGGACAACAGCGAACTGACCACCGGGAGTGCATCGCTGCCCGGCGCAACCGTCACAGCGATAACCAGGACCCCCTCCACGGCGGCCCCGAACGGCGACAGCAATGAAACCGGGATGCCCCCTGCCGCAGCAGACACCGGGTCTGCGCAGCAAAGCGCCCATCTCTCCAGCCAGGCTTCAGGCGAAGCCGCGCCCACAGCGGCGGAAATCACCCCAACCGAGGCCACGCCTGGTTCTGCCGAAGCCACTCTGGTCCCGCCCAGGCCAAAAAAGCCTGCGTACCAGCGCAGCAAAAAACGCACCATCGCCCGCCACGAAGAGGCAGCCGGGAGTGAAGGGGGGGTGTTGGATCTGTTTGGATCGACGCCATCGTCGAACCGGAGGCCGATCTCCCGTTCCAACGAGACGCAGAGTTCACGCCGGCCCAGCCGCGATAGCCGGCCCGTCGACGAGTCCCCATTCTGACCAGGAACCGTCATAAAGCGCGCTGTCGGTGATGCCGAGCCGTACCAGTGCCAGTGTCAGCACCGCGGCCGACACCCCCGAGCCGCAACAGGTCACGACCGGTGCATCGAGTCGGACGCCGGCTGTGGTGAAAGCCTGACGCAATGCCGCCGATGGCTTCATTACCCCGGTCGTGGCATCGAACAGAGCGGTGTAGGGCAAATTGCGGCTGCGCGGGATATGACCGCTGCGCAGTCCCGGTCGCGGCTCCGGCACCCTGCCCTCAAAGCGCTCCACGGCACGGGCATCGACCACCTGCACAGCACCGCTCTCGACGTCGGCCGCAAGCTGCGCCAATGTCCGCACCCCTCCGGCATTGAACGTCGCCGTGAAGGAAGCAGGCTTCACCTGCACCTCGCCGCTTTCGATCGCACGGCCCTCGGCGCGCCATTTCTTCACACCGCCATCCAGGACCCGGACATCGCGGTGGCCGAAGCAGAGAAACATCCACCACACCCGGGCGGAGGCAAGAAAGCCGCCCTGATCCGAGACCACCACGGTATCGCTGTTGCGGATGCCAAGCGCCGCGATGTCGCGACCGAACTGAGCTGCCTGCGGAAACATATGGGGCAGCGGACTGGAACGATCCGACACCTGATCAACATCGAAGAACACCGCGCCTGGAATATGCCCGGCGACATAGTCGTCCCGCGCCGACGGCAACACGCCCGGCATCCTGAAGCTGGCGTCGAGCACCCTGACATCGGCCTCTTTGATGCGAGCGGCGAGCCATTCGCTGGAGACCAGCGGATCCCTGTCCGTCATACCTCAACCCTTCCTTTTGACCCAGGGCTCAACCGCCCCACCACTGTCGCGCCAGGCGGCAAATCCGCCCCGGATATGGGCCACCGGTTTCAGCCCCATGTCCTGGGCGGTCTTCGCCGCCAGCGCCGAACGCAGGCCCCCGGCACAGAAGAAGATGAATTTCCTGTCCTGCTGGAACACCGTCCTGGCATAGGGACTTTGCGGGTCAATCCAGAATTCGAGCATGCCGCGGGGGCAGGAGAAGGCCCCCGGAATACATCCTTCCCGCTCAAGCTCGCGAGGGTCCCGCAGATCGACCAGGACCACCTCGGCATCGCGCGCCTGTGCCATGGCATCGGCGGCCGAAAGGGTTTCGATCGCAGCATTGGCCTCTTCGATCATTGCCGCAATGCCGCGGGTGATGGTCTGGGGCATGTCTTTCCTCCCTGTCTACCGGTTGCGGGCTGATTTCTCCGTCATCGGTCACGCGCGCCGGTGAAAGGGACCCGCGAAACCCGCTTATGCGGTCCCGTCTCAGTGTGTCAGTTCCTTCATCGCCCCCTCCAGTCCCTCGATGGTGATCGGGAACATGCGGTTGGCAAAAATCCGGCGGATGATGGCGGTTGACTGCGAATAGTCCCAGTGCCGGCGCGTCACCGGATTGAGCCAGACCGCGCGCGGATAGGTGCGGACAACGCGATCCAGCCACACCGCACCCGGCTCCGGGTTGATATGCTCGACCGAGCCCCCCGGTACCGTGATCTCGTAGGGCGACATCGAGGCGTCGCCGACAAACACGACTTTGTAGTCACCTGGATATTTATGCAGCACGTCCCATGTCGGGGTACGGTCGGTGAAGCGCCGCCGGTTCTGCTTCCACACCCCTTCATAGAGGCAGTTGTGGAAGTAGAAATATTCCATATGCTTGAATTCGCTTTTGGCCGCGGAGAACAGTTCCTCGACCTGCGCCACATGGGCATCCATCGAGCCGCCGATATCGAAGAACACCAGCACCTTGACCGCGTTGCGCCGCTCCGGGCGCATGCGGACGTCAAGATAGCCGTGACTGGCACTCTCCCGGATTGTGGTATCGAGATCGAGTTCGTCCGGGGCGCCGGTGCGGGCGAATTTGCGTAAGCGGCGCAGCGCCACCTTGATATTGCGGATGCCCAGCTCGACATTGCCGTCGAGGTCCTTGAACTCGCGCTTGTCCCACACCTTGACCGCGCGGTTGTTGCGATTCCTGTCCTGCCCGATACGGATGCCTTCCGGATGATAGCCATAGGCGCCAAAGGGCGAGGTCCCGCCGGTGCCGATCCACCTGCTGCCCCCCTGGTGGCGCTCCTTCTGCTCGGCAAGCCGCTGACGCAGGGTCTCCATCAGCTTGTCCCAGCCCAGAGCCTCGATCTGTTTCTTCTCCTCTTCGGTGAGAAACTTCTCCGCCACCTTCCTCAGCCATTCCGCCGGGATCGCGGATTTTTCGACGGCCTCAAGCAGGCTCTCCACGCCCTTGAACACGGTGCCGAAGACGCGATCAAACTTGTCGAGATTGCGCTCATCCTTCACCAGCGCGGCGCGCGACAGATAATAGAAATTCTCAACCGTGTACTCCGCCAGATCGGCGTCGAGCGCCTCCATCAGCGTGAGATATTCGCGCAGACTGACCGGAACCTGGGCGTCGCGCAAGGAGGTGAAAAACTGCAGAAACATGGCTCCCAGATTGCCCCTCTGCGCCCGCGCGTCAAGGGGCGCGTGAGGCCCGCCCCCCGCCGATTGCCCCGCAACGCAGATTTTCGTCCGCCAGGAGCCGCGCGGAACCAGCGGGCATCCCTCCGCATCCGCTCACAACCCCGGGCCGCTTCCGCTTCGCCCCGGATGGGCGCGTCCAACCCGCAGCTTCGCCACACCCTGTTCGCCGAGACCATGGATGGCGCAGCGTGCGCCAGACCGTGACCACGCCCTGAAAATGCGATTCCTGAAAAGACGTTCAGGAAAGGCCATTCCTGAAAATGCATTCATGAAAGGCACCGCCATACACGTGAAAAACATCTGGAAAAAAATCAGCGGCAAGCTGAAAAATATGCCGCAGGCCTTTCACTGTTCTGCCGCAGAGACACGTGAGCCAGGCTACAGACCGCTACCTCATTACCTGTGCAGCAACAGCCGGCAACCGGCCTGCATTTCCACAGGCGCCCTCCCGAAAATGCCCCGTGGGCGAGGTAAATCGTGGTTTTTCAGGATCTTAGAATCGCCTTTTGGGGCCGCCTTTTTGAACTCCTCCGCAGCTCTCCCGTCTTTGTCTCCGACATCCTGCGTCGACAGACGCATTGAGGAAAATCAACAGCTCGCAGCTTTCGATGAACGGATATTAAGGCAGGCGGAAGTGATCACTTCTTCACGCCTTGCTCTGGACGCTTCCCCATCACTTCCTCTACAATTGCGCGGTCTCAAACAAGAGGGAATCTGGTCGATGGGCATGGGCATTATCATTACCCTTATCATCGGGGGTATCGCCGGCTGGCTCGCCGGCCTTATCGTGAAAGGGGCAGGGTTTGGCGTGATCATCAATGTCGTGCTCGGCATTGTTGGCGCGCTGCTTGCCAACTGGGCGCTGCCGCAGCTCGGCATCCACTTTGGTGCCGGTCTCATTCCAGGGATTATCAACGCCACCATTGGTGCGGTTGTTATCCTGATCATCCTTTCGCTGATAAGGCGACGCTGAAACAGCTCTCAACGACGCCTGCGACGACGGCCGCAGCTCTGCGGCCGTCGTCATATTCCGACCCGGCATGTTTTTCGTTCCGGGCTGCAACCACAAAAAACGAAATCAGGGACCCCGCATGAAATTCACCGGCACCAGCGACTATGTTGCCACCGACGACCTCAAAGTCGCGGTCAATGCCGCAATCGTGCTCGAGCGCCCGCTTCTGGTCAAAGGCGAACCCGGCACCGGCAAGACCGTACTCGCCGAGGAAGTTGCCAAGGCGCTGGGAGCGCCTCTTCTGACCTGGCACATCAAATCCACCACCAAGGCGCAACAGGGTCTTTACGAATATGATGCGGTGTCGCGGCTGCGCGACAGCCAGCTCGGCGACTCCCGGGTGTCCGACATCAGGAACTACATCAAGCGCGGAAAATTGTGGGATGCCTTCACCACCGAACAACGCCCCGTCCTGCTGATCGATGAGATCGACAAGGCCGACATCGAATTCCCCAATGACCTGCTGCTCGAACTCGACCGCATGGAATTCCATGTCTACGAGACCGGCGAAACCATCAAGGCGCGCCAGCGCCCCATCATGATGATCACGTCAAATAACGAGAAAGAACTACCCGACGCCTTCCTGCGTCGCTGTTTCTTCCACTATATCAAATTCCCCGACGCCGAGACCATGGGCCGGATCGTCGACGTGCATTTCCCGGGCATCAAGGCCCGTCTGGTGGAAGAAGCCTTGCGCATCTTCTTTGAGGTCCGCGACGTCCCCGGCCTGAAAAAGAAGCCCTCGACATCCGAACTGCTGGACTGGCTCAAGCTCCTGCTCAACGAAGACATCAGCCCGGAGATGCTGCGCGAGCGCGACCCGCGCAAGCTGATCCCGCCTCTGCATGGCGCGCTCCTCAAGAACGAGCAGGACGTCCACCTGTTCGAACGCCTGGCATTCCTCAGCCGCCGGGACGTCTGAAACCCCGGGGTAAAAGATACCATGGGGAATGAAGGCCGCCGCCGGTTGCCAGGATTTCCTGAGGTTCTCGAATGGAGGCACGATACACACAGCAGGGTGCCATTCATGTTGATCTTGCAGCGATTTTTGTCTCG
>WQYW01000042.1 GCA_009781045.1 Alphaproteobacteria bacterium | reverse complement strand
TTTACCATCTTCCCCTCCCGACGGCGAATCATTGCGAGAGACTCGCAAATTTCTAAGTGCTTGGGAATCCGGAAAAATATTTTGGTTCGCATTCGATTCCATCTGATCGAAAACCGCTCTAAGGTAGCCATCTCGGAACAATCCGATATTCCATCTGAGCACCGTTCCATCGCCAATTCGAAGCCTTCCAGATGCACGGCACGATGAAACTGTAAGGTCATTAAGTGCAACTCTGCTATCAATCATTCCTGCCTGTTTGAAGTATTTATACACATCATTGGGTGTCAAAACTGGCAGTCTTGTGCAATTTGTCGATGCCTCCTCTGTTGGATCGCGCTGGTTCCACGTCTTGGTCACAACAATGGAGTCGATGTTACCAAGTCCAAGAGTTCTTTCACAAGGCCGACCAGATCTGCCGCATCGTGCCGCTGCATAGGCTGATGAAAACAGAAGAATACACATTATCAAGATGGTAAACTTGGATATAGAGGTATTGATTGCAAGCAATCTTTGGTGTATCACAACTACCTCTTATTTTTAGTAACACTGGAATGCTGTGTTGGAGCCGAAAATGCACCATGGTGGTGAAAACTATGGCAGAATTTTAAATATCAGCGCCAGCGCCATACATTAGGCTGCCGCACACTCCCGCAGTGATTGCGTCAGCCGCCGCTTCCAAGCGCCTTGACTGCCGGCCAGCGCTGGTTGTAGCCGCTGCGAGTCTTAAAATTCTCCCTCACATCATCTGTTGGCCCAAGCCCTTCACGTTCTGTTCTGCGCGAAACTTCAGAGTTAGAAAAAACTTCAAAGACCTTGTGGTCGAGGCTGCGAGGTTGTGCCGAAGCGGTCGCGCCAGGACGGCGGACTTGCGGCAAAGGGCAGCGCGGTGGCGCCATAGACGCCGCGGGCGATGGCGCGAGCCACCACGTTCGCGGCAACCATGCCAAGCTCAGTCATTCCGAGCATGGGATCAATCGGTTTTGCACCGGTTGCCGCGGCAGACCACATCTCCATCCAGCGGGGCGTGAACCGGATAGATGGCACGGGCAAATCCGGTCTGCGCGATCATGGCGAGGCGCCGGGCCTGAGGTTTGGTGAGCGCCGCATCGGTGACGACCACCGCAAGCGTGGTGTTCTCTCTCGCCGGCGCATTATGCCCGCCCTTGAGCCGGAGGATGAGCATTTCGGGGGTGAAGGAGGCGGGCAGACCGCAACCACCGAATTCCCCGTTGATCTCGAAAGGGGCGGCCCAGAAATGGGCGGTGTCACCAATGGTGACGGTTCCGGCGGCATTGACCACGGCGAGTGCCGCGATCTTGATGTCGCAGGAGGCAAGTTTCGCCGATGCCGAGCCGACGCCGCCCTTTAAGGTCGCGGTGGTGGCGCCAAGTCCGGCCCCGACACTGCCGAGCGCAAAGTCGGGGCCAGCGGCAGAGGCGGCGGCAAAGCCGAGATCACGATAGGGCGCGAAACGCCCCCAGGCCTTGTCGCCGCCATTGAGGAGATCGAAGAGGATGGCGCCGGGGACGATCGGCACCAGCGCTTCTCCAATGCGAAAGCCGCGCCCTTGTGCGGCGAGGAAGGCCTGCACGCCGCCACAGGCATCAAGGCCGAAGGCGGAGCCGCCGGAGAGCACGATGGCATCGACGCGCTCGACGGTGCTGGCGAGATCAAGGGCGGCGGCCTCGCGTGTGCCGGGGCCGCCGCCGCGGACATCGATCGCCGCCACCGCAGGGGCATCAAAGAGGATGGCCGTGACCCCGGAGGCGAGACCGGCGTCGTCGGCATGACCGACACGAACGCCGGCCACGTCAGTGAGGAGGTTGTTCATGGCAGGGGGCCGGATGCCGGATCCTATTCGTTGATTTCCGCGTAGCTGCCCTTGTCGTTCCACCGGTACATGACAAAATTGTTCTGTTTGAGGTCACCCTTGGCATCGAATTCCATCGGCCCGAGCACGGTGTCCCACTTGTTGGCCTTGATCGCGGCCATGACCTTCTTCGGATCGGTGGTCCCGGTCTGTGCCACTGCCTGAGCCCAGAGCTGCATCGCGGCGTAGGCGTAGATCGTATAACCCTCGGGGTTGATATTGGCGGCCTTGAAGCGCTCGACGATGGCGGCAGCGGCGGGTTTGTTGCGCGGGTCGGGGCCGAAGGTGAACAGCGTGCCCTCGGCTGCAGGGCCGGTGATGGCAGCAAAGGCCAGCGAATTGATGGCGTCGCCGGCCATCAGCACGGTCTTCATGCCCTGGTCGCGCATCTGGCGCAGGATCAGACCGGCTTCCTGATAGTAGCCGCCGACATAGACGATATCGATGCTGTCGCGCTTGAGGCGGGAGACGATGGCATTGAAGTCTTTGTCGCCCTTGTTGTAGGACTCATACATCTTGACGGTGACGCCGGCCTTGATCAGCGCCTTTTTGGTCTCGTCCGCGATCCCCCTGCCGTAGGTGGTCTTGTCGTTGAGGATAGCGATGTTCTTGTCCTTGAAGTGTTTGATCATATAGTCGGCGGCGATCACGCCCTGCTGGTCATCCCGGCCGCAGACCCGCGCCACATTCCACAGCTTGCGCTCGGTGAACTGCGGGTTGGTGGAGCCGGGGGAGATCTGGAGCACATTGCCGTCGGCATAGGCATCCGACGCCGCGATCGAGGACGCCGAGCAGAAATGTCCGGCGACGAAGGGGATGCGGGCGTTGCCGATTTTTTCGGCCACCGTGCGCGCCTGTTTGGGATCACAGGCATCGTCCTCGACATCAAGCTTGACCTTGCGTCCCAGAATGCCGCCGGCAGCGTTGAGGTCGATCACCGCCATCTCGGCACCGTTCTGCATCTGGCGGCCGATTGCCGACTCCGGTCCGGTGATCGGTGCGGCGAGCGCGAGGGTCAGATCTTCGGCGTGGGCCGTGGCTGCCAGCAGGAAAGAGGTGGTGAAAGCGAGCGCGATCAGTCGATGTGATGTCATGGGTTCATCCCGGAAATGGTCGCCCACCATGGCGGTCTGCGAAAAGAGGGGGGCAGGGGCAGAATCCTGAACGAATTCGCCAGCGAAGTCACCCGCTTTGTGCTTCAGTTCCGGCCGCCCTCGAGATAGGCGGCTCGAATTTCCGGGCGCTTGAGCAGTTCGCGCCCTTCGCCGGACATGGTGATCAGGCCGTTGACCATGACATAGGCGCGATGGGCGAGCTTGAGCGCGTGGTTGGCGTTCTGTTCGACGATCAGGACGGTGAGGCCGTCCTGGCGGTTGAGGGTGGCGATGGCGTCGAAAATCTGTCTCGTGATCAGGGGTGCCAGCCCGAGCGAGGGTTCATCGAGCATCAGGAGGCGCGGGCGGCTCATCAAAGCGCGGGCGATCGCCAGCATCTGCTGTTCGCCACCTGAGAGGGTGCCACCGCGCTGCGCCAGACGTTCTTTAAGTCTCGGAAACAGCGTCAGTACCCGCTCCAGGCTCTCTTCCCGCTCGCGGTCCGGCCGGTTGGTGGCGTCGGCCCCCATGCGCAGATTCTCGGCCACGCTCATGCGCGGAAAGATGCGACGCCCTTCCGGGGACTGGGCGATGCGCAGCTGGGCGATCCGGTGGGTCGGCAGTGCCGTGATGTCGGTGCCGTCGAACAGGATTTGTCCCTGATGGGCCCGTGGCTTGCCGAAAATCGTCATCATCAGGGTCGATTTGCCGGCGCCATTGGCGCCGATCAGCGCCACGATCTCGCCAGCATGAACCTCGATATCGATGCCCTTGAGGGCCTCGATCTTGCCATAGGCGGCGCGCAGGCTGTGAATCGCAAGCAGGGGAACGGTCACGCCTCGCTCTCCATCACCTCGAGGGCTTCCTCTTCGTCAGAGCCTAGATAGGCCGCGATCACTTTGGGATCGTCGCGGATCTGGCGCGGCGTGCCTTCGGCAATCCGCACCCCGTGGTCCATGACCACGATGTGATCGGAAACCTCCATCACCACCGACATGTCATGCTCGATCAGGAGGATCGAGGTGCCATGCTGGCTGCGAATGCTGCGCAATAATTCGCTTAGGCCTGCGCTCTCGCGGGCGTTGAGGCCGGCTGCGGGCTCGTCCAGACAGAGCAGCACCGGCTCGGTACACATGGCGCGGGCAATTTCGAGCCGGCGCTGGTCGCCATAGGCGAGACTCCCGGCCAGGGTGTTGGCGCGCTCCGTGAGGCCGACCCGTTCCAGCCATTCGGCGCCCCGTGCCAGCGCGCGGCTCTCGGCGGTGCGGTAGGAGGGGGCGCCGATCAGGCCCAGCAACGTGAAGCCTGACGCCCGCATCAGCACGTTGTGCTGGGCCACCATGAGGTTTTCCAGCGCCGTCATGCCTGGAAACAGGCGGATATTCTGGAAGGTGCGCGCCACCCGTGCCGTCCTGGCGATGCTGGAATCCCTGAGCCGATGCAGTCCGATGCGGCGGCCATCTTCGTGGTTCAGGAAAATGGTGCCGGCGCTCGGCCGGTAAAAGCCGGTGATGCAGTTGAATACGGTGGTCTTGCCCGCGCCATTGGGCCCGATCAGCGCGGTGATGTCGCCGCGCCGGGCGGCAAAGCTCAGCTCCTCGACGGCGACAATGCCGCCAAAACGCATGGTGAGGGCGTCAACCGCGAGGATTGGTGTGTCGCTCATCCTCTTGTCGCTCATCCTCTTGCCTCCAGCCTGGAGGCATGCTCTCCGTCCGGTTGCAGAACGACGGTGGGGGTGCGCTGGCCGATCAGTCCGCGGGGCCGGAAGATCATGATCAGCACCATGGCAAGGCCGAACACCAGCATGCGGTAACTGCCGAGATCGCGGAAATATTCAGGCAGCACGATCAGGCAAAAAGCGGCGATGGCGGTGCCAAGCTGGGACCCCATGCCACCGAGGACGACGATCGCGAGTACCAGCGCCGATTCCATGAAGGTGAAGGATTCGGGGCTGATGAAGCCCTGGCGGGTGGCGAAGAAGGCACCGGCGAAGCCGCCGAACAGGGCGGAGATGGCGAAGGCCGTCAGCTTGGTGGTGGTGATGTTGATGCCGAGCGCGCGGCAGGCCACCTCGTCTTCGCGCAAGGCCTCCCAGGCGCGTCCGATCGGCAGCCGGCGCAGACGGATCACCACCCAGTTGGTGATCAGCGCCAGCAGCAGGATGATATAATAGAGATAGATGAAGCGGTGGGTTGGCGAGAATTCGAAGCCAAGCAGCGCGGCGAGCCCCTCGTCGCTGGCGTTGAGCGGGATGCCGAACAGGGTCGGGCTTGGAATGCGGTCGATGCCGTTGGGCCCCCCGGTGAGGTCGATCCAGTTGATGATGACGAGGCGGACAATCTCGCCGAAGGCGAGGGTGACAATGGCAAGATAGTCGCCCCGCAGACGCAGCACCGGAAAGCCGAGCAGCACCCCGGAGAGAGCGGCGATGAGGCCGGCCAGCGGCAGGCAGATCCAGAACGACCAGCCGAAAGTGGTGGCGAGCAGGGCGCAGGCATAGGCGCCGATGGCGTAGAAGGCGGCGTATCCAAGCACCAGCAGTCCGGCGAGGCCGACCACGATATTGAGACCCCAGCCCAGCATGACATAGGTCAGGACCAGAATCCCGAGGCCGACCTTGTCCGACAGAAACGGAAACAGCACAGCGAAGACCAGCAGGGCGGGTGGCGCCAGGCGGCTGGCATGTGGCAGGAGCAGTTTTCCGACGTCGGCCAGTTTCTGCAGGATGGGAGGGTTGCGGTCGTACCAATGGCGAAGGAGGGCGATGACGATGCTGGCGACAAAGACGATGCCGACAAGGATGGCGACTTCGACAAAGCGTGTCCGAAGAATAAGCTGGGTATCGGCCCCTTCCTCGGTGCGCAGCCCGACCATCAGCACGAACAGCAACAACGCGATCGCCGCGTCTCGAACCGCCGCGGTCAGGATCGCGGGCAGGTTCAGAGCCGTGGGGTGGGACTGAGGGGAAACGGTCAATTCCTCATCCCCCCTAGACTTTTTCGACTTCGGGACGGCCGAGCAGGCCGGTCGGCATGAAGATCAGGACCACGATCAGGACCGAGAAAGCCGCGACATCCTTGTACTCGACGGGGAGATAGGCCGACCACAGGGTCTCGATCAGGCCGATGGCAAGCCCGCCCAGCATCGCCCCGGGCAGGGACCCGATACCGCCAAGGACCGCCGCCGTGAAGGCCTTGATGCCGGCGACGAAGCCCATGAAGAAATCGACCTGACCGTAATAGAGCAGATACATCAGCCCGGCGACGGCGGCCAGAGCGGCGCCGAGCACGAAGGTCATGGAGATGGTGCGGTCGACATCGACGCCGAGCAGGGAGGCCATGGTCTGGTCCTGTTCGCAGGCGCGCATGTCCCGGCCCAGCCTTGTGCGCCTCACCAGATAGGTCAACAGCGACAGCAGGACGAGGGTGGTGATTACGACCACAATCTGGACGTTGGAGAGCTGGATCCCGAAGTCGTCGGCGCTTCGGTAAAGGGTGTGGCCGCCGGTGATGATCGGCGGCACAGATTTGGGGTTCGATCCCTGGGTCACCTGGGCGTAATTCGACAGCACGAAGGACATGCCGATTGCCGACAGCATCGGTGCCAGGCGGAAGGAGTGGCGCAGCGGCCGATAGGCCATGCGTTCCACCGTCCAGCCATAAAGCGCGGTGACCACCATCGCCACCACCAGCACGATCAGGAGAATGAGCGGAACCGAACTCAGTCCGATCGACACCAGGATGACGAAACTGATCACGGCGATGAAGCCGCCGATCATGAAAATGTCGCCATGGGCGAAATTGATCATGCCGACGATGCCGTAGACCATGGTGTAGCCGATGGCGATCAGGCCGTAGATCGAGCCGAGAACCAGGCCATTGATCAGCTGTTGGGAAAGATAGGGAAAATCCATCGGCAACCGTGCTCATGCGGGGCCGTGGCGCCCCCAGGGCCCCCACCAGCGGCACCCTGATGAAGCTTCTTTATCAGGTAACTGCCCAGGTCGGACAAGGGACAAGGGACAGTCTGCACCTGGCTCGAATCCGGCGAAAAATTGCGCCTCTCCAATCGGGATGGTCATCCATTTGCCACGAATCACCTCCCTCATGAAAGGTGGCGGGGCCTCGACAACGTCAAAAAGATAGCACAGTCAGTCGCTTCCAGAAATGGAACGTGGGTCGAAACGAAACAGCAGGAAGCCAGCCCCGGCAACGGCCGTAAGCCGCCCCCCCAGAACGCCCGCAAGGCCCTGGGGAGGCGGGCTCCTGGGGGGCATAAGGAGCGTTCCGTCGGGAGCGGGCCTGTGCTGGACCGGTCGTTCCCAACGAGTTCCTGGCCCGGCCGGTTTTCCCCTGGGAACGATAATGCCGCAACGGGTCGGACCCGCGATCGGTTCAGGCTTCCTTGGTCAGGAAGCCGATGAGGGCATCCGTGAACGCGCCTCCCTGTTCGACATTGGACAGATGGGCGGCCTCCAGCACGATTCCGGTGGCGCCAGGGATGACCTCAACAAGAAACTCGCCGGCCCCGAATGCCGCATCGTGACGGCCGATGATGACCAGGGTGGGCTTGCGGATCTGCTTCACCATGTCGCGCTGGTCGAGCCGCGTCAGCATGTCGCAACTGGCAAGATAGCCGTCCACGGGGGATGCCAGCAGCATTGCCCTGACCCAGGTCGTGGTCGCGCTCTCCCGTGCCCGGAAGTCTGCCGTCAGCCAGGAGGCGATCACGCTGTCGGCGATCGCTGCCATGCCGCCCTGCTGGACCGCCTGGATGCGGGAGAGAAAGCCGCCCGGGTCGGGATAATGACAGGCGGTGTTGGCGAGCACGAGCCGGTTGAGGCGGTGCGGGGCATGGGCACCGAGCCACTGGCCGACCATGCCGCCCAGCGACAGCCCGCAAAAATGCGCCTGGTCGATTTGAAGGGCGTCGAGCACCGCCAGGGCATCGCGCGCCATGGCCTCAACGCTGTAGGGGGCCGGGGGCACGCTGGATCTGCCGTGGCCCCGGGGATCGTAGCGGATGACGCGGAAGCGCTCGCTGAGCGCTGCGATCTGCGGCCTCCACATCTCAAGCGTGACACCGAGGGAGTTGGACAGCATCAGAGGCGGGGCATCCTCCCTGCCGTCGATGGCGACATGGATCATAGTCTCCGCAGTCTCGATGACCGGCATGGGCAGGTTCCCGGATCTTCATGGCGGTGGACGCATGCGCCCCAAAAGGTATCTCAAGACCGCATTGCGCCTTGTGGCGCACAGGCATTGCCTGGCACCCTGCCTCACCCTAGCTGTGGACCGGTCCGACGTGAACCGATTCTGGCGCAAGGAGACCCCTGATGGCCATGACAATGGGCGGCGAAGTCGCCCTCAAAGCCTCGCGTGAAGTGGTGTGGTCGAGCCTCAACGATCCCGCGGTGCTGAGGCAATGCATCCCCGGCTGCGAGGAACTGGAAGAAACCGAAGACGGCGGTTTCCGCGCGGTGGCCAGGATCAGGGTCGGACCGGTATCGGCGCGCTTCAGGGGCAAGGTCACGCTCAGCGATCTCGATCCGCCCAACAGCTACCGGATTACCGGCGAAGGCGATGGCGGGGTCGCCGGCTTTGCCCGTGGCGGGGCGCGGGTGACGCTGTCGGAACAGAATGGCGGCTCGTGTCTGGTCTACGAGGTCGAGGCGGTGATCGGCGGCAAGCTGGCCCAGCTCGGTCAGCGCCTGATCAATTCTGCGGCCAGGAAGCTCGCCGACGAATTCTTCGCCAAATTCGCCGCGGCGGTCGATGCGGAGCCGGTTCTGGACCACAGGGCCGATCCGGCACCGTCAGGGACAGGCGCATGATGCGAAACACAATATGTCTGTCCCCGGAGGTGATTCGGCTGTCTTTCCCAGGCTCCTTCAAGGCCCTTTCGCCGGGCTTTCCGGACCGGCCCGGCAAGCGAGGCGGCCGGTTTTTCAGGCTCCGTCTTTGGTGTGGTTGCCCGCGCCTTGAGGCACCCATATGATGGCACAGGTTTTCCCGCGGGCTGAAAGCTGGCTTGCGGAGGCAGATGGGTCGCTTGCGCAATGGTCAAAACTCCCCTCACCAGGATATCGCTCACCGTCAACGGCAAGGCGGTGAGCGCCGAGGTCGATCCCCGCATGCTGCTGGTGGAATTCCTGCGCAGAAATCTGCGTCTGACCGGGACCCATGTCGGTTGCGACACCTCGCAATGCGGGGCCTGCGTGATCCATGTCGACGGCAGGGCGGTCAAGTCCTGCACTTTGCTTGCGGTCATGGCCGATGGTCATGCCGTCACCACCGTGGAGGGACTGGCCGCCGACAACGGGGCACTGCATCCGATGCAGGAAGCCTTCCGCGACTGCCATGGCCTGCAATGTGGTTTCTGCAGTTCCGGAATGGTGATGACGGCGATCGACATCGTACGACGCAGGGGCCATGTGCTTGACGAAGGCACCATCCGCAGCGAGCTGGAAGGCAATCTGTGCCGCTGCACCGGGTATCAGAACATTGTCGCCGCGATCGGTGCCGGTGCCCGAGCGATGGCGCGCGCCGCCGTGGCGTGAGGCGACCGGGCTCGCGCGAGGAGGCGCCTGAAAGAGATGTACGAATTCAGCTATCACCGGCCGCAGACGCTGGAGCGGGCGGTCAATCTCCTCGATGAAAACGATGATGCCAAAGTGATTGCCGGGGGGCATTCGCTGCTTCCGGTGATGAAGCAGCGTCTGGCCGGTCCGGCGCATCTGATCGACATCTCCCATATCCCGGGACTTGGCACCATTGAGGTCTGCGAGGACCCGGAACTCAGAGAAGACAGGCTCCGCATCGGTGCCATGGCAAGGCACGCCGATGTGGCGGCGTGCGACATCGTGCGCGCGCTGATCCCGGCACTTGCCGCGCTCGCCGGTCAGATCGGTGACCCCGCAGTGCGCCACCTGGGCACAATTGGCGGCTCCCTTGCCGGCAATGATCCGGCCGCCGACTATGCTGCGGCGGTGGTGGCGCTCAAGGCCACGATTGTCACCAACCGGCGCTCGATTGGCGTGGATGACTATTTTCAGGGGTTGTTTGCCACCGCACTGGAAGGCGGTGAGATCATCACGCATGTCCTGTTCCCGAGAGTCCTGAAGGCGGCTTATGTCAAATTCGCCAGCCAGGCCTCGCGCTACGCCCTGGTCGGAGTGTTCGTTGCGCAGCTTCCCGACGAAGTCCGCGTCGCAGTGACCGGCGCGGGCCGGGATGGCGTGTTTCGGGTGGGCGCGTTCGAGGAGGCGCTGAGCGGGCGTTTTTCCTCGCGCGCACTTGCCGGCATCACGGTATCCGAGAACGGGCTCAACAGCGATATTCACGCCAGCGCGGAATATCGCGCCCATCTGATCGGGGTGCTGGCACGGCGCGCCGTGGATGCCGCCAATCTGGCCGCCGCGGCCACGCAGGCGCAGAGCTGCGGCACGGATTGAAAGCCCGGGAAGTCCAGTCCTGAGGCGAAGGAGCCGTCTGTCCACCCGTGCCCTGGAGCCGGGGTGATGCGCTCTCAGACAGAATTCACTGCACGGATATCGGAACTACGACATATCGTGTCCTCGAAATCCGGCGCGGGAATGCCGTTGACGGCTGACGCTGCCCCAGGCCCCGGGGATTTTCTGAAACATAAAGGAAACATCAGCGTCACACGTTGACGAATTTCGCCCGGTGCCTAATCTTCGGATTCGATCCGGGAATGGATCGCTGCAGCTGTGGCCGCCGCTCGTGGCGGGAACCGGTTTTCGTGAAGGAGAGGCAGGTCGATGCTGAGTTCTGACGAGGACATTCTGAAAGCAGCCGAAGACTGGCACCGCGCCGGTCACGGCGTTGCCCTGGCCACCGTGGTGGAGACCTGGGGGTCGGCGCCGCGGCCGGCGGGCTCAAGCCTTGCCATCAATGACCAGGGCGCCTTTCTCGGCTCGGTCTCGGGTGGCTGTGTCGAGGGTTCTGTGGTCACCGAGGCGCTTGATGTGATCAGGGACGGCAAGCCGCGTCTGCTGGAATTCGGGGTGGCCGACGATGCCGCCTGGAAGGTCGGACTGTCCTGTGGCGGCACGATCCGCGTTTTCGTCGAAAGGATTGGTTGAGTGAAGCCCGAGACACTCTGTCAGCTCAATGCCGCGCGTGCGGCGCGCCAGCCGGTGATCGTGGTCACCGATCTTGAAAGCGGTGCCCAGCGCCTGGTGGCGCCGGGCGATTTCGCCCAGGACACCTTGAGCAGTGCGCTCCAGATGCAGCTTCGCCTGGGCAAAAGCGCCGTGATCGAACAGGGCGGCCGGCGGCTGTTTCTTCATGTCCACGCCCCTGCACCTCGAATGGTGATCATCGGTGCGGTTCATATCAGTCAGGCGCTGGCGCCTCTGGCCCGCTCCCTTGGGTATGACGTGACCGTGGTCGATCCGCGCACCGCGTTTGCCAGCGCGATGCGCTTCGGCGACGTGCCGCTGATCGTGGAATGGCCGGATGTTGCGCTGCCGGCGCTCCATGTCGATCCTTACACCGCCTTTGTCGTTCTGACCCACGATCCCAAGATCGACGATCCGGCTCTGCTGCATGCTTTTGGACAGCAATGCTTCTATATCGGTGCCCTGGGCTCGCGCAAAACCCACGCCAGGCGTTGTGAGCGGCTCAGGGGGCAGGGCGTGAGTGACGCCGATCTGGCACGGATCCGCGCCCCGATCGGCCTTGCCATCGGCGCGGTGTCGCCCGCGGAGATCGCGGTTGCGATCATGGCCGAGATCACGGCGCAGCTGCGCCTGCCGCCCAGAGACCCCGCAAGAGACACTGTGCCATGAAGTTTGGAGCGACCCCCCCCCGTGAAGCCGTTGGCGCGGTGATGGTTCATGCCGTGCGCCAGGGCAGCGTGGTGCTCAAGAAGGGGACGCGGATCACCGCGACCGAGGTCGAGGCGCTGGAGGGGGCCGGCGTCCGGGAAATCGTGGTGGTGCGGCTGGAAGAGGGGGATGTCTCCGAAGACGTCGCCGCCGCAAGTGTGGCGCAGGCGATCACCGGGGACGGCCTCCATGTCGATCATGCTTTCACGGGGAGGGCCAATATCTTCGCACGCCGTGCCGGAGTGTTCATGGTCGATCGTGAAGCGGTCGATGGTGTAAACGGCCTGGATGAAGCCATCACCCTTGCCACCCTGTCGGCCTATAAGCCGGTGGTCGAGGGCGAGATGGTGGCCACGGTCAAGATCATTCCCTTCGGCGTCACCGGCGATCTCTGTGCGCGCGCGGTCGCGGCGGGCCAGAAGATCCTCCACGTCGCGCCCTACACGGTCAGCCGTGTCGGCGTGATCTCGAGCATGCTGCCGGGGCTGACGCTCAAGACCGTCGACAAGACCATACGGGTCACTTCCGGGCGGCTGGCACCGGCTGGTGCGCGGATTGTCGCTGAGCGGCGGGTGCTGCATGAAGAAAAGGCGGTTGCGCGCGCCATCCTGGACCTGCTGGAACAGGGGGTCGAACTGGTGATCGTGTTCGGGGCCTCCGCCATTGCCGATCGCCGCGACGTCATCCCGGCCGCGATCACGGCGAGCGGCGGCAGCATCACGCATTTCGGTCTGCCGGTCGATCCCGGCAATCTGCTGCTGATCGGCAGCCTGCCGGGTCCTTCCGGCCCGGTTGCCGTGGTGGGCGCGCCCGGCTGCGCCCGCTCACCGGCCGAAAACGCCTTTGACTGGGTCCTGATGCGCCTTCTCGCCGGCTTTGAGGTGACGCGTGCACAACTGGTGGGCATGGGTGTTGGCGGCCTCCTGAGTGAGATCGTGAGCCGGCCGCAGCCGCGTGCCGAGGCGCAGGCCGAGGGCGGGCGCCGCATTGCCGCGATCGTGCTGGCGGCGGGGCGTTCCACACGCATGGCCGGACCCAACAAGCTGCTGGCGGAACTCAATGGCCGGCCCCTGGTGCGCATGGTCACTGAGCAGGCCCTGGCCTCCAGGGTCTCCGAGGTGATCGTGGTCACCGGCCACCAGGTCGAGCTGGTCGAGCAGACCCTCGAAGGACTGGAGGTGCAGTTCGTCTACAACAGGGATTTCTCCGCAGGCCTTGCCACCTCGATCAGGATGGCGATCACGGCCGTGACCGAACCCTGCGACGGTGTGGTGATCTGCCTTGGCGACATGCCGCTGATTGATGCCGATCTGATTAATCGCCTGATCGCCAGTTTCGCGCCCGATCGCGGCAATCTGATCGTCGTCCCCGTCAATGAGGGGCGCCGCGGAAATCCCGTGTTGTGGTCGCGCCGCTTCTTCGCCGAACTGATGACCCTCGACGGGGATGTCGGTGCCCGCCATCTCATCGCCAAATATGCCGAGGTGGTCACCGAGGTGCCGGTGGATGCAGTGCGTGCCTTTGTCGATGTCGACACCTCCCAGGCACTGGAGGAAGTCCGGCGCGGCTGAACCTTGCCGTCGATTGCAACACATCATTCACCATGTGGCAACAATCCCGGCCTAAGTTCAGAGCTGAGCTTCGGCAGGGTCGGGGGACTGTTCACATGACAGTGGGTCGCATCGCCTTCGCCGGCGCCCTTATCGCTGCTGCCATGCTTCTGATGCCTGGCCTTGTCCCGGCGAGCCGCGCAGCGGGTGCCTTCGCTATCGGAAAATGCGGTGCCTATGGCCATGCTTTTGATTACGCCAATGAGGCGGCGGCGCGTGCCGCGGCGCAGAAACAGTGCTCGGGCAGCTGCACCACCATCCTCATGAACCATGCCTGCGCGGCGATGGCGGTCGATCTCACCAACCCCTGTGGTCCCTTCGGTTATGCGGTGCGGCCGGAGATTGCGGGAACGCTGAACGCGGCCTCGCGCGAATGCTACAAAAATGGCGGCAGGGAATGTGTCATCCGGGCCTGGGCCTGTGACGTCAAAGGCTGATCGGTGACGGGGCAATGGCACGGGCGCGGATGTGCTTTTGGGGGCGGGTTGCCAGGAGGAGGCCGTCACCTGGAATTCAAGGGGCTGCATCTTTGGGATGTGACGGCAGCTGGGCAGATCCTTCCTCCAGCAGCATGGCCAGAACGCTTCGCCCCGCTGCCTTTCACGTCTGCGATCCGTTCGGGGAGTGCGGCTTGAAATTCACAGGAAGTGCCGTCCAGGAGCCAGGACATGTTCCGCCTTGCGGCCGTCGCGGGTTTTGATCATCCGCCGGACCCGTTGGATCCGGGCTTCAGCCCATTGCGCCTCCGGAAAGATCCGGCAACGAGTTCTTCGATCCTCCAGGCGCGATCGATCTGATTGAGGACCGATGTTGGAACAGCCTCACCGTCTGCGACCCCTATCGGGTCTTTCAGGGATGGTTCCTTCGATGGCCTGGCGCATCGGGGCGGGTGCCTCGGAGCCGCAATCCGTCAACCAGGATTCTTCTGCGCCATGGCCGGCATCCGCAGCGGGATCGCAGCCGATGCCCCTTGTCGGCATGGAAGCCAGCCGGAAAGCGTGTTTCGATACGGGCGATCAAATCCCTGTGATAAACCGGGGTTCGGGCACCCAGGTACCAACAGATCCGGAGCGCCGTGGCAGGGTCTGTCCTTTGGGGGGCCTGGGGTCGTCAATCAGAAATTCCAGCCGGGCCTGATTGTCGTCAGAGTCGTACCATGCGGCAAACCAGTGTCGCTGTGGCGCGGGTGCGTCGCCAAGCCAGTCGGAGAGGATCTGGTCTTGCGGAGATTTCGAACCTGAAGCTGTCAGGCAGGCCGGCCTCGCTGGCGGCGGTGGACGGTGGAACCCGGTATGGGAGCGACAGGGCCGGGTGGCGCAGTTCCCGCGGTTTCTTTTTACCGCGGGAAAAAGCGTCGTAACGGCCCCCGTTTTTTCGGGATTTCATAACCTGGAGCCTGCGGCCTGAAGCGGCCGCAAAATCTCTCTCTCTTTGCGAATGAGTGAGGCGCGTGCGCCTAGCAGGAGTCCTTGCCGCAGCGTGACTGCGAAATCTTCTCCTTGAGTTCCTCCAGGCCGACGGCGCCGCCGATGATGTGCTTGCCGACGACATAGCTCGGCGTGCCGTTCATGCCCAGCGATTCAGCAAGCTTGATGTTTTCCTTCAGGACGGCCATTACCTCGGGGCTGGTCATGTCCTTCTGGAGTTTGACGAGGTCAAGGCCGGCGTCCTTTGCTGCGGCAATCGCGCGGGCCTTGTCGGACGCACCGCGTGCGCCGAGAAGATTCTGGTGGAACTCGAGATATTTCTTGCCGGTGGGATCCTGCATATGGACCGCGACCGCGACCTGGGCAGCCTCGATCGAGCCGGACCCGAGTACCGGAAATTCCTTCAGCACCACCTTGAGCTTGGGATCGGTTTCGAGGAGGGTGAGCATGTCGCGCATCGCGCGTTTGCAGTAACCGCAATTATAGTCAAAGAACTCGACCATGGTGACGTCGCCGTCTTTGTTGCCGAGCACGGCATCCTTCGGGGATTTGAAAATCGCGTCCGCCTTGTCGGTAAGGGTGGCTTCGTGTTTCTTGGCGTCGTCGTCGGCCTGGCGGTTGCTCAGTTCCGTGATCACCTCCTCGATCACCTCGGGGTGGGCGATCAGGTAGCTTTTCACGATGGTCTCGATCTCGCTGCGCTGGGCCGGCGAAAAACTCTCGGTGCCGGCCGACATCGCCGGGGTGACCAGGGTGGAGGCGAGAAGCGCTGGAAAAATCAGGCGCGACAGAGACATTGGCAGATCCTCTGGTTGAGGGGGCGGGCGCGGGGTGCACGCGCTTTCCGGATCAATTAAATCCGGTCCTGTGGTTGCAATAGAGTGTGATCGTCGCGCCAGTCCTGGAAGCGACCCGGAAAAGATATGGATATTGTCCCCGCCGACCGCAATCGGGGGAACATTCCGGGAATGGAAGCCCGGATGGCACCGGATCGGGCGGGAGGGTTAATCCCGAAGGATTGACCCGGACTGGCAGAACTGGAGCGCATTACGGCGTCCCGGTGATTGAGGCCAATCGGAACCTAATTGCCCCGCTTGCGTTTCGCCGCCAGGATATCGTCGGCCCTGACCCAGCCGGGGGTGCCGACACTGAAGCGGGATTGGGCCCGCATGGCGAGGTCCCGGGAGGTTTTTTCGTCGCCACGCAGATGGGCGGCCTGGGCGGAAGCCAGATCCGCTTCGGCAAAGTTGCCCTTGCGGCCATAGGCGATGGCAAGCTCGGTATAGCCCAGCGCCGCCTCGGGTTCGCGGATGACAGCGGCGTTAAGAATGCGGATGGCCTCGTCAAGATAGGCCTTGTTTTCGGTTCCGACCAGGGCCTGACCCAGCATCATTTCGATCAGGGGGGCGTTGTTGGAGAGCGAAACCGCCTTGCGCAGCGAAGCAATGGCGTCACTGGGCTTGCCGCGTTCAAGGAAGGCCTGGCCGCGCAATTCGTGGAAATAGGGGTTGTTGGGCTGGGCGCGGATCAGGGCGTCGATCTGGGGCATGGCCACGTGCAGATCGCTGTGGCGATAGGCACTGATGGCGCGGGCATAACGCGCCGGCAGGCTGTCGTTGGACTGGGGATAGCGTCGTGCCACGGTGTCGGCGCCTTCCATGAAAGCAGAAATCTTGGCGCGGACCATGTCGTGGCGCAGCTGCAGCGCCGGATCGTCCTTTTTGTCCCAGAACGGGCTGGAATGGACCAGTTGTTCCAGTGCGGCGACCCGCGCCGCCGGCATCGGATGGGACTGCATATAGGGGTCGGCGTCATGGGCGGCGTAAAGGCCCTCGCTCTGGAAGCGCTTGAAGGTCTCGTACATGCCGCGGCTCGACTGGCCGGTGGCGGTAAGGAATTTGACGCCGGCGCGGTCGGCGCTTTCCTCCTGCTGGCGCTGATAGGACATCAGGTCATGCATCAGCATGGCCTGCGGAGCCGAGATCGCCGCCGCCCCGGCCTCGCCGAGGCTGTTGCCGGCACCGCTTCGGCTGCCCCCGACCATGGCGCCGATGCCCAGCAGCATGGCGATGATCATCTGGGTTTCCATGGTGGCGAGCTTCTGGCGCAGCTTGGAGATGTGGGCGCCGGCGAGATGTCCGGTTTCGTGGGCGAGGACGCCGATCAGCTGGTTCGGGGTTTCCGACTGCTGGATGGCGCCATAATTGACGAAGATGCGCCGGCCATCGGCGACGAAGGCGTTGAACGAATTGTCGTTGATGATCACCACCTGGATTTTCTGCTGCTCCAGCCCGGCGGCGCGCAGGATCGGTCTGGTGTAGTCGCGCAGCAGCTGCTCGGTTTCGGTATCGCGCAACAGCGGCACGGCCGTGCCCTGCTGGGCGCGTGCCGGCGCGATTGATGTCAGGGCCAGTGCCGCAGCGGTGACACCGGCGATCAGGGGAGAAGCCTTGGCAAGACGGCTGTGCTTTTGCAACATGATCGGTCCTGGCGATTGGTGAAAAAGGAAATAGCCTTGAGCCCACACTGCCCCCCGGAGAAAGGCACGTCACATTGCCTTTTCGTAACGACCAGGAAGGGAGGGCAACGCGAGGCGGCGCGAAGATCCTGAACGAAGGCCCATAGCAGATATCGCGGGCGCAGGCGACAGCGAAAAGCCGGGAGGGGCCGGGAGGGTCGTGCCGGGATTCCTGCAATTTCAGGAAAAGCAAAAGAAATCAATTCGAAACGCGAGGCTCTTGATCTCCCCTGTCGCGGATTTTTGATCGCGTGCCGATTGTGATTTTGAAAGATTGCGGGCGCTGCGATTGGCGACGCCCGAGGCCTCGCTGTAAAGCGGAGCATTGATGGCATCGGTTGAAGGTTGAAGTGCTGGAGATCAAGACCCGAGGGGCAGCGCGCAAGACGCCAGTGCCCTGAGCGCAAATCGGCCGGTGAACCGGTTGCGTGCGCGGACAGCAATCACCGTGCTCGACACCAGCGACGGGTGTCATGAGTCATGACAGCCGCGCGCCGAGACCTGAGGATTGCGCAGCCGAATGCGGGGGGAGCCACGGCAGCTGATCGGATTTGAGTGGGTTGCAGTTCTTTTGCGCAACCATCTGTTATCTGTTGAAAGCCTCGCGAAAGTCCCAAACCGCGGTGCATCTACGAACTATACGTCGGCACCGGTTTCCTGTATTCCCTGTATCGATTGGCGTTCTCGGGCGGGGGGCAACGGCAAAGGCTCCGCTTCCCGCTCCGGCGATCGCCGTCGTGTCCAGTGCAGGGCCCCTTGCCTTCAAAGGGCAGTTTGGCGGGGTGCTCGGGCCTTGCGCGATTGCCTTTCAAAGTCTGTCTGGACCAGGTGCAGAGAGAGAGCGACGAATGCAGCTGGAAGATGAGATGTTCGGACGGCCCCTTGGTATTGGCGCCCCCTGGGAGGTGCGAGGGGTTGAATTCGATCATGCCCACAAGGGGGTGGAGGTGTCTGTCGGGTTCAGGGAAGGCAGCCAGTTTCCCCATCCGGATGGGATGGCCTCTATCCTGTGTATGACGCAATGGAGGAAACGTTGGGTGCCCGATTATGGGAGCAGAATGCGTCATCGAGACCTGGACATGGCGACTTCCGGGTGTCCGGCGGCAGGCCTTGGATCGGTGCCACGTTGGTGAAGCAAGGGGCCGCCCAAAGCCTCTTTTGAAGCCAGGGTCGGTGCCAGGGTCGGTGCCATGTCTTGTGCCGCCATGTCTTGTGCCGCCATGTCTTGTGCCGCCATGTCTTGTGCCGCCATGTCTTGTGCCGCCATGTCTTGTGCACAGGTCTCCGTGCTGCTGTCACGAGAGAGCCGGCTCTCAAGTCCAACAGCGTACTTTCCTGATTCGCAGTTCCTTCTGGTCCTGATCCCTGGCGCCATCGGCTCCGTCGCTGGTTCCCTGACCTTGTTCGCGGGTTTCATCCTGTTGCGAGTGTCTGTGACTCAGAACTCAGAAATGAAACTGGTTCAGCCCAAACTGTTTCCTGTTCATCGTTGGCCGTCCTTCTAAGGCGAACGAGTGCGTGGAATCGGACACCTCTCTGCGCGATTGTGGCCGCCACCTGCTATGGCCAGTCGGACGCTGCGGCCCGGGCGTCCGCAACGCCCGACCCACGTCGCTCGTCGTTCTGCCAAATGCCGTGCCACACCGCAAACCAGCGGCGTTGCAGATCTTCAGACTGGATCACAGTGGCGAAGCGCCTGGATGGGCGGTTGCGACTTTGCGCATCGGACGTGCCGTTACCATCCCCCCGACGCGCCCCGTGCCCGCCCCTGACCAGCGACGGGTATTGCCGCCTCCTTTTGCGCAGCCGGTGCGGACTGCAGCACCCGGCGGATCCGGCCGCACTTTCGCCGTCTTTCTGCCGCATTGCAGCGCGTCCACCGTCCAGCCACCGCCTCCCCTGCGTCTCACCGAAACAACGGAATCAACGGATGCGATTTCTTGCCGCTCGCCGTCTGCACCGTTCTTCTCCTGCGCATCTCCTGCGCATCTCCTGTGCCGCTGCCGATCTCCCCGTTGTGGCCGTTGTGGGGCTCCCTCGAAGCTGTTGGCGGCGAACAGCCTGAAACAGGGGACGTTGCAAAGATGCGTGTTTCTGCGGAAGCGGGAGACGCCGCAGCGCAATTCGAACTTGGCAGGTGCTATCAAATGGGGGGAACCACGATTTCACGCGACCGTGAACTCGCCCTGTTCTGGTACCGCAAGGCTGCCGAGCAGGGCAGCGCTGCCGCCGAAAACAACATCGGGATGATACACGCGCAAGGCTCGTCTTTCCCCCAGGCGATCGCCTGGCTTCGCAAATCCGCTGACCACGGCAGCGCGACCGCCAAGTCGAATCTCGGCGTGGTCTATGCCAAACTTCTTGACGGGTGGCCCGACGACGCTCAGGCCATAGTCTGGTTCCGCAAGGCCGCCGAAGGGGGGCTCCCAGACGCCATGATCAGTCTTGGCGACATGTATGCTGCGGGCCGCGGGGCTCCTCGGGACAACAACGAGGCTGCACTTTGGTACCGCAAGGCCGTCAGCCAGGGCGCCTCTTATACAACGACAAGTGCCGCGAAAGAGCGGCTTGATAAAATATTGCGGAAAGCTGCCGCCGACAGCCCCGGGAAGATGATCTGCCAGGAACGTCCATTTGCCCCTGTGCGCTGCATGACCCGGCTGTTCTCACCCGAAGCCGACCGGACGCTCGGTATCCTTTCGATCCTGATCGCACTCATCGCTCTTTTCGCCCTGTTGGTGAGCTGGGGGTACCGTCGCCTTACGATGCCGCTGCTCGCAGCCCTCCTGCTGGTTTTCCTGCTCCCCATCGCCTACGCAGTTATTGCCGGTCCTGTGGCGCCGGCTGATGCTGTGCTCCTCCAGGTCGCCGTCAGTTTCGTGATCGTCTTCCATGCAATCCCGTCACTGATCGCTCTTCGTCGCCGGCACCGCAATGTCGGCATGATCGCCCTCATCTCGCTGACACTCGGCTTTCCCATCGGCTGGACGGCTGGCATGGTGATGGTCTTCTCACAACGCCCCACCACGTCACTCCCGCCGCATCCGTCGGACACCTGAGCCGGTGCCGCCGTGCTCTCATCTGATCCGGGCCGGCCACTCCGAAACTTCGCGGTAAGATGATTGTCTCGACACCGGATTTTGCACGCGCCCCGTTCCCCCGACGGGTGACGATCCGAGAGTGGCTGGATCCGTCCCAAACCAATGTGAATATCTGGCTTTTTCCGTCACGACGGCCTGCCAACTGCAGTTTTCAGGTTGAAGAGATCGTCCTGAAGTTTGCCAGAACGGTGCCGTCGGCGAAGGTGGCGGAGTTGACAAGGCCAAGCCGGCAATCCGTCGAGGCTGTTCTGCAGGTCCATGGTGGGAAGGAGAAAAAATGACCCTGTCCTCTGTGACAGGTCAACAGGGGGCGCGACCGTTTTGTGCAACCCTCACGCGGCTTGTCGATCAGGACCTGGACATGACGACGTCCGGGCATGTTCGCTTCGTGCAGGCCGTGAGAAGACGGTGCTGAGACGACGCCGCAGGGATGCCAGGATGCTGCCAGAAGATCCGGCAAGCAAGGCCCAAGGCCCAAGGACCAAGAGGACCAACATGGCGAAAGTCTTTTGAGGTTTGAGGGCATGGCCGGCAGACCGATGCCAGGCTTCCCGCTTCAAACCGCGCCGGAACTGCCGCGATTGCAAGGGGGGATCCACCTCGGGGCAGATGAGTCGACAGTGAGGACCAGTGCGCAGCACATCGGTCCTTATCGGGACGATGGGAGGAGCGGAGAACGGCGGGACGCGGCCTGAATGCCGATGTTGAGTATGGAGCAGCAGGCCACGCACGATCCCTCGATCGCGCCGATATCGCAGAGCACCACCTCAACCCTCAATCCGGCTGGACGCCGAAACGGCCCATCTCGTGGATCCGTGGCCGGATCGGTTCTGGCTGCAATGCCAATCGCATTGCGCGGGGGATCAGGGAGGCGCGGTGGGCCGTCACGGGTTTTTCAACCCGTTGACCGTCTGCCCCCCGCGCGCGCCCCGCTTTTCTGCGCGCTTGTCCTGCCTGCTCAAGGCCCTCAGGATGTCAGTCGCTGCTCTCACGGCGCGACCACCACCCGGCCCGAGGGGAGGGAGTGTCACCGGAATCGGACGCCACCGGCGCGGAATCGGTCGTTTCTACAGAAGGAGGCTGTTCCGACGTCGGCTCCGTCTGGATCGGGTCAGCCTGGCTCTGGGAGGTGAAGCCGACCTTCTCACGCACGGTGGAACGGCGACGCGGGGCGCGCGGCGCCGGCGACGGTTCGGTTTCAGCCGCTGTCTCGGCAACAGCGGGTTCCGCCGCTGTTTGAGGGGCGCTGACCGCGACCGGTGCCTCGGCCGCTTTCTCACGAGGGGCCCGGACCCGAGCCTGTCGTTCGGTTTCGAGCGGGGTGGGCAGATGTATTTCAACCTGGACAGGCAGGTGCGCGGGCAACGGATCGGCCTCCGGGTCCTGCGGCTGATCCTGAACCGGGCTTTCGATCCAGGCGCTGGCTGGCTGGCTTTCCGCCGCCATGCCGGCGAAATCGGCACCCGCCTCGGTGGCATCGGCACCATCGTTCAGACCGATGTCGTCGCTGATCGAACCCGCCAGCCCTTCGTCCGGCATGCCACTGCGACGGCGACGTCCACCGCGACGTCCCCGCTTGCGCCGGTTGCCCGCCTGCTCGTCACGGGCGAGACCGGCCTGTCCCTCGGATTCCTCGCTGTCCTCCCCGCCGTCGTTTTCCTCTTCAGGTTCGGCGCTGCCTGGTGCCGGCTCGGAGGATGCTGGCGGGCTGTCTTCACGAAGTTCGAAGTCGCGCCCGCTGGCGACGCGGCCGCGCCGGCGGCGTCGGCGCTTGCGGCGCTGGCCGTCCGGATCGGCGGCGGCTCCGTCGGCCGCCGGATCGTCGCTGTCGGCATCCTCCACTTCGAAGTCGAAATCGACGTCGCCATCGTCGTCGTTGTCATTTTCCTCGATCGGGTTGACACCTGCCGCGATCTGGCTCGCCAGCAGAGCCTTGGCAGCCTCGAGGGTATGGACCTGGTCGCCGCGCTCAATGATGAAGGACTGCGGCCCGGTGACACTCTGGTCGGCGATGATCGACAGCGTGACCTTGAAACTGTCCTCAAGGTTGCGAAGATGACCGCGCTTGTGATTGAGGACGTAGAGGGCGACCTCGGTGCGGGTGTGGACCACGAGATTATGGGTCGCCCCCTTCATCAGGACTTCCTCAAGCCCGCGCAGCAGCTGGAGCGCCACCGACGACACCGAGCGGACATGGCCGGTGCCGCTGCAATGGGGGCAGGGCTCGGTCGAGCTTTCCAGCACACTGGCGCGGATGCGCTGGCGCGACATTTCCAGGAGACCGAAATGGGAGATCCGGCCCACCTGGATGCGGGCGCGATCCTGCCTCAGGCAGTCGGAGAGCTTGCGTTCCACCGCACGGTTGTTGCGTTTCTCGTCCATGTCGATGAAATCGATCACGATCAGCCCGGCGAGATCGCGCAGGCGCAGCTGGCGCGCAACCTCCTCGGCGGCCTCCAGATTGGTCTTGAGTGCGGTGTCCTCGATATGGTGCTCACGGGTGGAGCGGCCGGAGTTAACGTCGATCGAGACCAGTGCCTCGGTCTGGTTGATCACGAGATAGCCACCGGAGCGCAACTGCACGGTCGGCGAGAACATGGCGTCCAGCTGGCTCTCAACCCCCATGCGTGAAAACAGCGGCTGACCGTCACGGTATTGTTTGACCGCCCGAACGCTGGGCGGCATCAGCATCTTCATGAAGTCGCGGGCTTCGCGGTAGCCCGAATCGCCGGCGACCAGGATCTCGTCGATTTCCTTGTTGAAGAGATCGCGCAGCGAGCGCTTGATCAGCGAACCTTCCTCATAAACCAGGGTCGGGGCCTGCGAATTCAGGGTGAGGTCGCGCACCGTTTCCCACATCCGGATCAGATATTCGAAATCGCGCTTGATCTCCGGCTTGGTGCGGGAGGCGCCGGCGGTGCGCAGGATGATGCCCATGCCCTCGGGGACGTCGAGTTCCTGCACCACTTCCTTGAGCCGCATGCGGTCCTGGGCCGAGGTGATCTTGCGGCTGATGCCACCGCCGCGGGCGGTGTTGGGCATCAGGACGGCATAGCGCCCGGCAAGCGAAAGATAGGTGGTCAGCGCCGCGCCCTTGTTGCCCCGCTCCTCCTTGACCACCTGCACCAGCATGACCTGGCGGCGCTTGATGACCTCCTGGATCTTGTATTGGCGGCGAGGACGGAAGGGGCGCTCCGGAACCTCCTCGAGCACGTCGTTGCCGCCGACGGATTCGACCACATCCTCCTCGATCTCCTCGGCGTCGTCGCCTTCGCTGTCTTCGGCGCTGCCGGCCTCCCTGACAGCGTCCATGGCGCCGCTTTCTGCAGCAGGAGCCGCTCCAGGATCGGTGATCACGGAATCGACAGCGGTGGATTCTGCGGAGAACGAGGGGGGGAAGGAATCGAACAGGTCGCTGGTCACCAACTCCAGGCCGCGCTCCGCTTCGGCCTCAAGGCTGGACGGTTGGATCTGCGCATCGTCGTCCCCAGGAACAGGGAAGGGCTGCCCGCTGTCAAAAAAGGCGGGGTGATGACCGGCGTCGTCGGCTTCTGAGGCGTCCTCGTGATCTTCGCCATCGTGATCATGGTCCACGTCGTGCGGCGCGTCGTCGCCGTCGGCAGGGGCGGCATCCGCGTCGCGACGACCGGCGTCGTCGGCGACGTCGCCGTGGGCTGCGTCATAATGGCCAAATTCATGGGGCTCATAGCCCTCATGGGGGTCACTGTCGGCATAGGAGTGCTCCCCGTCATGGGCGATGCCGTGATGGGGGAGGGGCTCGCCATGTTCGGTGATCGGCACGTGTCCGACGTCGGTGGTTTCCGCCACCAGACCCTCGACCAGGTCGCTCTGGATGCGCTCTCCGCCATGGCTGCGCCGGCGCGCTCCGCGATGGCGCGAGCGCCGGCGGGAGCTGGAACTGCTTTCGCTCTCCTCCTCGGCTTCGCGATGCGCCTGCTCCTCCGCCTCGATCAGGGCCTGACGATCAGCGACCGGGATCTGATAGTAGTCGGGATGGATTTCGCTGAAGGCGAGAAAGCCGTGACGATTGCCGCCATATTCGATAAAGGCGGCCTGCAGCGACGGTTCGACCCGTGTCACCTTGGCGAGGTAGATATTGCCGCGCAGCTGTCTGCGCTGCGCGGTCTCGAAGTCAAATTCCTCGACACGATTGCCGCGGACCACGACAACCCGGGTCTCCTCCGGGTGAGTGGCATCGATCAACATTTTGCTGGGCATAGGTAAACTCTTGGCGGCGACGGACGCGATAAGCCGATGGCGCGGAACGCGCTGTCGGAGAAGGGGTCGGTCGACCTGATTCAGGGGGGAGGGAAGGGCCGCAACGCGCAATCCTGTCCCGGCAAACCGAAAACGTCATCCGCCACCCGGAAATCTCGCTCCATGGCGTTGGCAAACGGTGCTCGGTTGTCGTTGGCGCAGTCTGGCGCATCAAGCGTCGGCCCACATGAAAACGTTGGAGGGCAGATGACCGCCCTTGATCAGTTGCTGCTGGCTCACAGACGAAAGGCCGAAGCGCCCGCCTGGGGATTATTGGCTGCACTGGTTTGGGAAAACCTCCCCGGTAACCAGGACAGCCGTAAAGCGAATGCCTGCCGCTGCGTGAACCCTCTCTCACGTCGCTGCCGCGCTCCGCGCTGGCTTTGAAGAAGAGAGAAACGCGGGCTGTCTCAAAATCGAGACGTCCTGCGATGCACCGGGAGGCTGAATGCCACACAACAGATTCGGGCCAATCAGCCCTAGGAACATAGGGGGAATAATCCTTCCGTGCAAGAGGACCGCAAGGGAAGAAAAGGGAAGAAAAGGGAGGAAAAGAGGACAAGAGGATAAAGTGAGAAACAGGGACAAGATTGATTAAAGACCATCCCGGAGCCCGGAAACGAGCCTCGCCCCCGGTGGCGATTTGGGTCCGTGGTTGGTGGCCGCTCCGGGGCTGGCGGGAGCCTGGGGTCGCGACGGCTGCGATTGGGGCGGGATTCGCCGGAATGTGGTCAGGAAAGCGGGGGAGGCCTGCACCGGGAGCGGGGCGCCGCCGGTCGGCATGCTGGCCGCGGGGGGGACATCGTTTCGTGGTATTCTTGTCACTTTCTACTGGTTCTGTTACGTCGCGCGCCAGGATTCGTTTGTCGCATGCGGTCAGGTGTCGTGCGCGGTGCGGAAAGCACCATGCCGGAGCGGCGAAGGCTTTTTGCAAGGCATTCCGGCGCCCGAAAGACGTTAGGCGAGGCTTAACCTGGCGGGCTGCTCTATGGCGAAGGAACTGCCGTTCGGAGGCGCAGATCAGTGACTGGTCGAACAGGTTTTGCCGTCTTGTTATCCGCAGCCTTGTGCATTGCAGCATGCTGTGGCGGGGGAGCGCTCCATGCCCAGGAGAGTGCGGCGACCGCCACGGTGGCCACAGCGCTTGATGCCCGCCTTGCCGGCGACAGCAAGCTGACCCGTTTTGTTCTTGATCTTGACCATATCGTCAAGTTCAACGCCTATACGCTTGCCAATCCCTATCGGGTGGTGGTCGACACCGAGCAGATCAATTTTCAGTTGCCGGATGGTGCCGAGACCGGGCGCGGCCTGGTCAAGAAATTCCGCTACGGATCGGTGATGCCGAGCGGCTCACGAATCATGATCGACCTCGCCAGGCCGGCGACGATTGTCCAATCCTATGTTCTGGAGGCGATCAACGATCAGCCCGCCCGGCTCGTGGTGGAACTTGAAGAGGCCACCAATGAGGAGTTTATCCGCTCTTTGCCGGCCGAAGCCCGCTCCGCACCGGTCGAATCCTGGCCCAGGCCCTCTGCAGCCCCGTCTCAGGCCCAGGCGGTCGAAATCCAGACCCAGCCAGCGGCAGCCCAAACCCAGCTGGCGGCAGCCCCAGCCCAGCCAGCAGCAGTCCCGCCCCAGCCGGCGGCAGTCCCGCCCCAGGTCGTGGCCGCCCTGCCTTCTCCGGTGGAGGCGCCAGCCCCTGCGGCCGCCGCGCGCCCCGCGCCCGTGGAACCCCGCCCCCAGCCTGTGGAAAGCCGGCCTTCACCAGAGGAAGGACAGACGCAGGTGGCGGATGCCAGCGCCCAGACCATGGCGGCCGGTTCGTCGCCGGTGGAGTCCCGTTCTGTGGGCAAAGGCCGGGCCGCAGGCACGGCGCATGGCCCGGACCTGCGTCCGGTGGTGGTGATTGATCCAGGTCACGGCGGCATCGATAACGGTACCCAGGCCAATGGCGAGAGCGAGAAAAAACTGGTGCTGGCGTTCAGCCTGATGTTGCGTGAGCGACTGAAGGAGACCGGCAAATACCGCGTGGTGATGACCCGTGACAAAGACGTCTTCATTCCGCTCGATAAGCGGGTGAAAGTCGGCCACGATCACAAGGCGGCGCTGTTCATTTCCATTCATGCCGATGCCCTGCCGCAGCATGAGGGCGATGCCCAGGGAGGCACGATCTACACCCTGTCGGAGAAGGCGTCCGACGCCGAGGCCGAGCGTCTGGCAGAATCGGAAAACCGTGCCGACCTCATCGGCGGCGTCAAGAACACGCCTGACGTGGTAATGACCATCCTTCAGGATCTGCTGATGCGGGAAACCCAGACCTTTTCCAATCGCTTTGCCAACGCCCTGCTGGCGGAGATGAAGTCCACCGTGCGCATGCACAAGGTGCCGCTGAAGTCGGCTGGATTCCGCGTGCTGAAGTCCCCCGATGTACCCTCGGTCCTGGTCGAACTGGGCTATGTCTCGAACAAGGACGACCGCCAGCAGCTCACGTCGGAAGGCTGGCGTGTGCATGCCGTGGCGGCCATGGTCAAGGCGGTCAATGCTTTCCTGGGCGCACGCGTCAATGCCAGGGCGCCGGAACCCGCGCCCTGAGGCTTTGCGGCCACGTCCCCCAAAAAACAGATCCTTAAAGAAAGCCGGTCTGGCAGCTGTGAAAGCGGTTCACAGACCATGGCCCGACTCTGGTGTGGCCAGGCCTTCGATCCTATAACCGGGGCGGTAGAGAGACATCGAATCACCTGATCGCAAGGTATCGCCGGATACGCTGTGCGTGCGTGCCTTAACGAGGCGGCGTTTGAAGATCAGGAGCACCTTGAAAGGTGCGGGACATCGAGACCAATTTTGCGCGTATGAGCCAGTTTGCCTGCCGACAGGCAGAAGGCCGCTTTCCCGAAAGGTGAAGGAGCGGCTTCGCAGGCGCGGCAAAAGGCTGGCCTCGAGACACCGGGGCGTGCGGTCTGGCTCTGCGGCATTCATCAGTCTTTCAGACAGCATGAGGTTCAATTGACCACGGTCTGGATATTCAAGGGATGCGCGCGGGCAGGATTTAAGTCTCGATGGATGATTGAACAGCATGTGACGGGCGGTTGAAAGCCCGGCCACGGGGTGCGTGCGCTGGCGGGATGTGCCACTGCTTTGCAGATCGGATGAACAGAAAATGCGTTTGCTGATACGGTTCATGGGTTTCCTGTTCACTGCGGGAACCGTGCTGCTGATGGTCGCTGTCGCCGGCGGGGCCTATGGCTATTATTATTACTCCAAGGACCTGCCGGATTACTCGCAGCTGCAGAATTACGAACCCCCGGTGATGACCCGTGTCCATGCCGCCGACGGGTCTCTGCTTGGCGAATACGCCAAGGAGCGGCGGCTCTATCTGCCGATCCAGGCGGTGCCGAAGCTCGTCATCAACAGCTTCCTGGCCGCCGAAGACAAGAATTTCTACCAGCACGACGGCCTCGACTATACCGGCATGGCGCGTGCCATCCTGTCCTATATCCAGCATTACGGATCCAACCGCCGTCCGCAGGGTGCCTCGACGATCACCCAGCAGGTCGCCAAGAATTTCCTTCTCACCAGTGAAGTGTCGCTCAATCGCAAGATCAAGGAAGCCCTGCTCGCGAGACGGATTGAGAAGACCTATTCCAAGGAGAAGATCCTGGAACTCTATCTCAACGAGATCTATCTTGGTCTCGGGACCTATGGCGTGGCGGCGGCATCGCTGGTCTATTTCGACAAGTCGGTGAACGAACTGACGGTCGCCGAAGCCGCCTATCTCGCCGCGCTGCCCAAGATGCCCGCAAGCCTGCATCCGGTGCGCAATCGCGATCGCGCCATGGAGCGGCGCAATTATGTCGTCGATCGCCTTCTTGAGAACGGCTGGATCACACAGGCCGATGCCGACAAGGCGCGCAAGGATCCGCTTCTGGTCGCGACACGCTCCACCGGCGCCCGCACCTTCGCCGGTGAGTATTTCGCCGAGGAAGTGCGCCGCGATATTTTTGAACGCTTCGGCGAGAAGAAACTCTATGAGGGCGGACTCTCGGTGCGCACCACGCTGGACCCGAAACTCCAGATCATGGCGCGCAAGTCGATGGTCTCCGGCCTCGTCAATTTCGATGAGAGCCAGGGCTATCGCGGGGCGATCAGCAGGCTCGACATCTCGGGTGACTGGGGGGCCAGACTTGCCGAAATCAAGTCTTTGACCGACATTGCGCCGTGGCGCATGGCGGTGGTGCTGGAGACCAGCGAGCAGTCGGCGCGCATCGGTTTTCAGCCCGGGCGTGAACTCGGTGGTGCCGTCGCCAGGAAACGCGAAACCGGTCTGATCGGAATCGACGGCGTCCGATGGACCCGGGTCAGCCAGGGGCCGGGCAAGGGCAGGGCACCGACTGCGGTGTCGCAGATCCTGCAGGCGGGCGACGTGATTTATGCCGATCCCCTCTATAAAGACGGGCGGTTTGTGGAAGGCCAGTATCAGCTGCGTCAGATCCCGGAGGTGTCGGGCGCCATGGTGGCGATGGATCCCTGGACCGGCCGGGTGCTGGCCATGGTCGGAGGGTTCTCGTTCGACCAGAGCCAGTTCAACCGCGCCACCCAGGCCTGGCGCCAGCCCGGATCCTCCTTCAAGCCGATCGTCTATTCGGCCGCGATCGATAACGGCTATACGCCCTCGACCGTGGTGGTCGATGCCCCGATTGAGATTGAGCAGGGCCAGGGCGCGGGCGTGTGGCGCCCGGAAAACTTCTCTTCCGGCAGATATCTCGGACCAACTACGCTGCGCAATGCGCTCCGGCTGTCGCTCAACACCGTGACCGTGCGCCTGGCGCAGGATATCGGCATGCCGCTGATCGGCGAATATGCCCGGCGCTTCGGCGTCTATGACGAACTGCCGAACTATCTGTCCTATTCGCTCGGTGCCGGCGAGACCACAGCAATGCGCATGGTCACGGCCTATTCGATGCTTGCCAATGGCGGCCGTCGCGTCAAGCCGACGCTGATTGACCGCATTCAGGATCGCTACGGCCGCACCATCTTCAGGCATGACGCGCGCGAATGTCGCGGCTGTGATGCCATGGAGGGATGGAAGAAGCAGAACGAACCCCAGCTGGTCGATCGCCGTGAGCAGGTCATCGATGCCATGACCGCCTATCAGGTCACCGAACTCTTGGAAGGGGTGGTGCAGGCCGGCACTGCAACCGTGCTCAGGGATGTCGGCAAGACCATCGCCGGCAAGACCGGCACCACCAATGGCGCCAAGGATGCCTGGTTCGTCGGTTTCTCGCCCGACATCGCGGTGGCGATCTATATGGGCTACGACAAACCCCGTCCTCTGGGGAAAGGCAACACCGCGACCGGCGGTCACCTGGCGGCGCCGATCGCACGTGACTTTCTCAAAATGGCGCTGGCCGACAAGCCCAGGACCGCTTTCAAGGTGCCTGCCGGGATCAAGCTGATCAGGGTGGTGGCCCGGACCGGTGTACGCCCCAATCCGGGCGAGGGCGGCATCATCGCCGAGGCCTTCAAGCCTGGAACCGCACCGCCGGACAATTATTCGGTCATCGGTGTGGCCGAACCCGAGACCACGGCGAGCACAGCGCCATTGGACAGCGGCGCCGGCTTCTTCCGGCGCTTGGGCGGTCCTGGCGGGTTTTACTGACGTTTTCTCTGTCCTCCGCGCCATCTGCATGGAGGCAGAGCGAGGGGAAATCGTCGGCCCTCGCCCGGACAGCGGTTTCGCAACCAGGCCGCTTCTGGCGCCTTCGGCTCCCTGCAAGGGAGCGTTTTCCGCAGGATGAAATCTGCTTAACCTTCAGGTTATCGGGAAAGCGCGGTTGCGCTTTGCCCCCGGCACCGTTACCGTCGAATCGGATAAGCGAAAATTCGCGAAACGCGAGAGATCTGGATCAGGAACGATGCGCGCCGAAATTGAACGGTTGGTGGAAGAAATCAAGCAGTCGATCGGACTGCTGAGGAGGCATCTTTGACGTCGAGAAATCGACGGCGCGCCTTGCAGAGCTGAACAAGCTCGCGGAACATCCCGATCTCTGGAACGATCCCCAGAAAGCCCAGAAACTGATGCAGGAGCGCACCTCGCTGGAGGATGCGCTGGATGGCATTGGCAAGGTCGAGCGTGGCCTTGAGGACGACGTCGGCTTGATCGAACTCGGCGAGGCCGAGGGCGACGAGGCCGTCGTGGCCGAGGCCGAGGCCGGGCTGAAGGCTCTCAGGAAAGAAGTGGCACGGCGCGAACTGGAGGCGCTGCTGTCGGGAGAGGCCGACAGCTTCGATTCCTATCTTGAGGTTCATGCCGGCGCCGGCGGCACCGAAAGCCAGGACTGGGCGCAGATGCTCCTGCGCATGTATACGCGCTGGGCCGAAACCCACGGTTTCAAGGTCGAGTATCTCGAGGAGTCCGAGGGTGAGGAGGCCGGCATCAAGTCGGCCACCATCCAGGTCTCCGGTCACAACGCTTATGGCTGGCTCAAGACCGAGGCTGGCGTGCATCGGCTGGTGCGGATCTCGCCCTTTGATTCCAACGCCAGGCGCCACACCTCGTTTTCCTCGGTGGCGGTGTTTCCGGTTATCGATGACAGCATCAAGATCGACATCAAGGAAGCCGATGTGCGCGTCGACACCATGCGTTCGGGCGGTGCCGGCGGCCAGCATGTCAACAAGACCGAATCGGCGGTGCGGCTGACCCATATTCCAAGCGGCATTGCCGTGGTCTGCCAGGCCGGTCGCTCCCAGCACAAGAACCGGGCCCAGGCCTGGGACATGCTGCGGGCCCGGCTCTACGAGGTTGAACTCAAAAAGCGCGAGGAAAAGGCCGCCGCCGACCAGGCTGCGAAGACCGATATCGGCTGGGGCCACCAGATCCGCTCCTATGTCTTGCAGCCCTACCAGATGGTCAAGGATCTGCGCACGGGGGTGCAGACCTCGGACACATCCGGCGTGCTGGACGGCGAACTCGATGACTTCATGGCGGCGACCCTGGCGCAGCGTGCCTTCGGCACCCCGGCGGTGGGCATTGAGGACGTCGACTGATCGTCCTTTTCCCGGAAGTGATGCGCGGGGCCGTCAAACGGTCACCGCTGGCCTTCCCGGAAGGGCCCAGGTCGCCTATCTGTGGAAAGGCGCAGCGCAGATAAATGCACAATGCACAAGCCCGGCGGGAAGCGGACGGGCCTGTTCGAAGGGGGCAATCTGAACGTTCCTTTTCATGGGCGTTCGTTCAATCTACTTATTCTCCATGGTGCCGACGTTCAGTGTTCCGGGTGGCGTGGTGACCACGACCCAGGTGTGGCTGGCGGGAATGGCTGAAAGCCTGCTGTGCGGCGAGCGCGTCATGCTGCGGAACGCGTTGACAGTTGACAGCGGCACATTGCAGGTCATTCGTCGACGACGTTGCGGATATTGACGATCCGGTTGTACCAGTGGGGGAATGCGACATTGGCGGCGGTGAGCACGGCGGTGAATTTCCGGCTCCATTGCCCGGCGCAGTCGAGCGCCATTGCGTAAGGATAATAGCGCTCGAAAAGCTCCGGCGTGCGCTGTGGCAACTCGATCACGTCCAGCCTGTCTTCCTCGGTCGCTGCCAGATACATGCGAAAGCCCTCGATCCTGTCGAGCAATTCGCGTCCCTCGCGGGTCGGTGTGCGCAGAAGGTAGAAGAACACGATGTTCAGTGCCATCGTCGCCAGCACAAGTGCGAGAGACAGGAGTTCCGCTGCAGGGGCCTGCTGCAGGGTGCGGATGAAAAACGGCAACAGCAATCTGAAGCCGAAGAAGTAGGTCGGCAGAGCGAAAAGGGCTCCGAACGCTGCCGTGGACCGGACTGCGGAAAGGATCCGTGGTTTGAACCGGGGCGTTCGGCGGCTGGCGAATGCGTCCAGCCAGGATGCAGCAATGTATAGCCAGCAAAAGACGGTTGGACCAAAGAGGAGGGCGACCAGCAGCGTGGCGCCGATGAAGTACATGGCGAAGGCGTTCGTGCCGGCGACGGCCGTCTGCCGGATCAGGATGAGGGTCAGACCAAAGCCGAAGAAAAACCAGCCGGCGTTCGGCTTCAGCAGAGGGCCGTTTTCGAGATGCTGATTCTTGTAGGCGCGCGCGAACAGGCACGGCATCAACGCCTTTGCGACAACGGCAGGTCTCGATACGCTTTCCAGCATCGTGATGACGAATTGGCCGATCCTGCCATTCGTGCTGTAGAATTCGTCGAGAGCTTTTCGGACGCTGCGCCGGGCCGCTGTCAACCGGGCCTGATTGGCGAATGTAAGTTCGAGAGGCTGCGCCCCGATCCTGTCGGCAAGGGCCTTCTCCTCGGCGCGGAGGTCGGCGGCAGAGCTGGCTATCGGATCAAGCCGCGTTGGCATGTCCGCGGAGATATGCAGAGCGCCCTTGCAGCCAAGGCTCAGGATTGCGCATTCGAAAGTCCTGTCGTCAAAACATCCCCGCCGGGCGATATAGCGGATCTGTGCCGGCGTCATGGCATCGGGGGGATGAAAGCTCGGTACGATTACACCCGGCGGGCATCGCACGCGCTGCCAGACCCAGAGGAAGTAGCCTCCGGCTGCCAGGAAGCCGATCAGCGGCCAGGAGAGGGTCTGGGTCCAGTGCAGTGGTTGCCCGGAAGCGTGCGACGCAGCCAGGGATACCCCGCCGAGCAGTGCGATGAAAACGAGGCTGACAGGGAGGGAGAGGATCGGGCGCATCAGAAGGATCCTGGACTGACTTCGGGGACGTTGCGGGCCGCCTCGTCACCGATATTGAAATAGGCGTATTTGCGGAAGCCGAAGAAGCGGGCAATGAGGTTGGAGGGAAAGGACTCGATCAGAATGTTGAAATTGCGGGTGGTGCCGTTGTAGTAGCGCCGGGCGAGCTGGAGTTCGTCCTCGACGGAGGCGAGTTCGTCGGCCAGCTGGCGGAAATTCCGGTCGGCGTTGAGCGCCGGATAGGCTTCTGCAACCGCGAGGAGACGGGGCAGGGCGATCTGCATGCAGTTTGCCGCAGCGGTATGGGCATCGATGTCGCTGGCATCAAGCGTGGCGCTGCGGGCCCGCGTTACCTGTTCGAACACGCTTCTCTCGTGAGTGGCGTAGGCCTGGACGGTAGCGACAAGATTGGGGATGAGGTCGGCGCGGCGACGCAACTGGACATCAATGCCGCTCCAGCCTTCGTCGGCGAGATTCCTGCTTCGTACCAGGCGGTTGTGGAGAAAGACGACAGAAAGCAGGACGGCCGCCATCGTGCCAAAGAAGAGGAGGAAATTCATGATGCGCCAGATGCGGGTTTCGGGATGGTTTCGAGTGCGGGTCTCAGGGCGGGGCTCACCGGCGCGGCAGGGGAGATTGCGATGTCATCGGGCCCTGGTTGAACAGGCCGCTGGTTTCGACCGTGCCTGCGCGGAAGGGAAGGTTTTCGGTCAAAACGGCCGAAATGGGGCGGTGGCGCAGGATCGCGGTAGCCGGCGTGGTGGCGGCGGGGACGGGTATTGGGGTGGAGACGGGCGAGAAGCTGTGTTGCGATGTGCATTTTCGTTCTCGTCAGTCCGCGCCGTGAGGAACGATCGGCTGTGGCGTGAGGCACGATGGCCGATTGGCCGGGCGAGGGCAATCGGGGTGCGAGTCAATCTGTGGTCACTTTTGCCACAATCATGTTTCGTTCGCGGGGCGATTCGGATTTGTTCTCTTTCATAATTCCGGGACCCCATTGAATTCTCCGACGGAATTGATTCTTGTG
>WQYW01000041.1 GCA_009781045.1 Alphaproteobacteria bacterium | reverse complement strand
TGGTCAGGAATGCAGAACTCATGGCTGCATTGAGGATCTGCCGGTTCAATGGCGACTGGTCACGGTACTGGGAGACGAAAATGGCCGCCTGAGGTCCCCCAAGGTTTTAATCGCACCCGCCTGCGGGGGGGCTATCCCCGCGTATGTGGGAGAAACCGCATGGCTTGAACAATGGTCCCGACAGCAATCGGGTCTTTCCCCACGTATGCGGGGAAGCCAGGAGTCTAACCCATTGGGGCCGCTTGATACCCGATTTCACACCGGGCTGCTACAGATCCCTGAAGAAGTCGTTGCCCTTGTCGTCCATGATGATGAAGGCGGGGAAATCGACCACTTCGATGCGCCAGATCGCCTCCATCCCAAGCTCGGGATATTCCAGCACATCGACCTTCCTGATGCAGTGTTCGGCAAGATTGGCCGCCGCGCCGCCGATCGAACCGAGATAGAAGCCGCCATACTTCTGGCAGGCTTCGCGCACGGCTGGCGCCCGGTTACCCTTCGCCACCATCACCATTGAGCCGCCCGCGGCCTGGAACTGATCGACAAAAGAATCCATGCGACCAGCCGTGGTCGGCCCGAAAGCGCCCGAAGCATAGCCTTCAGGGGTCTTTGCGGGGCCGGCATAATAGACCGGGTGGTTCCGGAAATAGTCCGGCAGAGCCTCACCCTTTTCGAGCCTGGCACGCAATTTGGCGTGCGCGGCGTCGCGGGCAACGATCATGGTGCCGGTCAGCGACAAACGCGTCTTGACCGGGTACTGGGCCAGTGTGGCAAGGATGTCCTTCATCGGCTGGTTGATGTCGATTCGGACCACATCACCCCCGAGCACCTGCTCAACCTGCGGCAGATATTGTGCCGGCTCGTGTTCCAGCTCCTCCAGATAGACTCCTTCCCTGGTGATCTTGCCCAGCACCTGGCGGTCGGCCGAGCACGACACCCCGATCCCGATCGGTAACGACGCCCCGTGCCGCGGCAGCCGAATCACCCGCACGTCATGGCAGAAATATTTCCCCCCGAACTGGGCCCCGACCCCCAGCGTCTGCGTCATCCTGTGGATTTCCTGCTCCATCTCGAGGTCGCGGAAGGCATGGCCGGCCGCCGAGCCCTGGGTCGGCAGACCGTCAAGATAGCGCGCCGAGGCCAGTTTGACGGTCTTCATGCACAATTCGGCCGAGGTGCCGCCGATCACGATGGCGAGGTGGTAGGGCGGACAGGCGGCGGTGCCGAGCGTCTGCACCTTCTCCTTGAGGAACCCGAGCAGCCGCTCCTTCGTCAGCATGGACGGCACCGCCTGGAACAGAAAGCTCTTGTTGGCAGAGCCGCCGCCTTTGGCCATGAACATGAATTTATATGCGTCATCGCCCTCGGCATAGATTTCGCACTGTGCCGGCATGTTGTTGGCGGTATTTTTCTCTTCATACATCGACAGAGGCGCGACCTGCGAATAGCGCAGATTGCGCCGGAGATAGGCATTGCGCGCGCCTTCCGAAAGCGCCGCCTCATCATCGCCGCCGGTGAGGACGCGAAAGCCCCTTTTACCCATGATGACTGCGGTACCGGTATCCTGGCACATCGGCAGCACGCCGCCCGCGGCGATATTGGCGTTCTTGAGGAAATCCAGGGCGACGAATTTGTCGTTATCGCTCGCCTCCGGATCATCGAGAATCGCCCGCAGCTGCCTCAGGTGGCCGGGGCGAAGGAAGTGATTGATTTCGCCGAACGCCGCTTCCGACAGGAGCTGCAACGCCTGGCGCGACACCACCAGCATCTCCCTGCCCAGCACCGTCTCGACCCCCACGCCCTCGCCCGAAATCTTCCTGTACGGCGTGGTGTCCGGCCCAAGCGGGAACAGCGGCGTGTGGGCGTAAGGCGGAACCGGTTTGGACTGGTCGGGCAGCATGATCGAGGCATCCATGGCAGGTTTTATTGAGCCCGGCTCGTCCGGGCGGGGTGGCTTGCTCTATCACTTTTTCCCAGCGGGCAAAAGAAGCGCCAGGATGCAATCTGGCGGGCCCCCAGACCCGCCCGGACCACGACTTGCCGAATGCGCCTCGGAGTGCCCGGGGCGCACGAAAACCCGTCGGGCTGCACATTTTTCCAACCCGCAAGACCGGGGATCACCGCAATTTGACCGACGGAGCCACAACCGCGCCTGACACCGGCACCCGGCACCCCACATGAAATCGTCCAAGATAGTTACGACTACGCAGTTCACGACTGCGCGCAACAGCCACGTCTGACCGGAATGACTTCCGCCCTCTCCACAAACCCATGCATCCTGACTGAATTCGATAGCCACGTTCCCATGCAGACAGCCGCGCCCGACAGCGAATGGAACCGGATCAGAACGGCAACGCACAAACCGCAGCGCACAAATTGCGGCGCACAATGGCGGGCGCACCTGAATGAGGAGGTTTTACACAGCTCACATCGCAACAAAACTATTTCCTCAACTCAGTATTTGCCCTAAATTCAGGATGATACGCGGGCTGGCTGCTTTTCGGAAAGTTCCACGGCACATTCGGCCGCCAGACCGCGAAATTCGGCAAACAGCCGAACAGGTACGTGAATCTCCACCTGACGACCGTGAAAATCCGCGCCAGTTATCAGGATAAGGAGGCACAGCGACACCTGACAAAAGGGGAGGATCTGACTATGGCGATATATCTCCAGATTGATGGCATCCACGACGACACTTCCTCCACGGACCACGGCAAGTGGATGGACATTGAGCAGATGAAGTGGAACATCTCGCGCAACATGCATCCTGTTGCCGACATGGGAATCGAGGACGAGCCAACGATTTCCAACGTCACCCTGACCAGGGTGCGCGACGACTTCTCCACCCGGCTGTTCGAGGAATCGTGTGCCGCCCGGAATCGTCGCAAGGCCGTGATCCATCTGGTTACCATACGCAGCCCAGGCGAAACCCATATCGAGTACACCCTGGAGAACACGCTGATCGCCAACTATTCCGTCGACTCCAGCGGGGACCGTCCCATCGAGACCATCCGCCTCAATTTCACCGGAATGCAGGTCAAGCAGGACTTCCCCCCGATCACCGGCCCCGATCCGACATCACCTCTCGGCCCTGTCGGCTGGTGATCCGATCACTGCCGATCCGCCCCGCTTTGTCCTCTCGCGCGGCAGTGATCGCCAGAACACCCCCCAGGCCAAAAAGGGGGCCCGCAACGGCCCCCAACAGCCAGGTTTTAAACAGTTTACACTTATCTGTGGTGGCCGCCTCCCCCACCGCCGCCGCTGCTGTTGTTGTCATGGCTGGAACTCGAGCCGCCGGAAGAGCTGCTGCTGCTCGAGCCACTGCTATGTCCGCTGCTGGAACTATAGCTGCTGCTGGAACTGCTGCCACTACTGTAGCTGCTGCCACCGCCGTAGCTGTGACTGGAGCTGCCGCCGCCGTAACTGCCGCCGCCATAACTGCCGCCACCGCTGTGAATGCTGCCACCGCCGTAGCTGTGACTGGAGCTGCCGCCACCGTAACTGCTGCCTCCACCATAGCTGCCGCCACCGCTGTGACTGCTGCCACCGCCATAGCTGTGAGTGGAGCTGCCGCCACCGTAACTGCTGCCTCCGCCATAGCTGTGACTGCGGCCACCACCATAGCTGCTGCCACTATGGCTGCTACCCGTGCCATGACTCCCGCCGCCATAACTGCTGGAACTGGTGTCATGTCTGACAGAATGGCTGCCCGTTCCACCGCCGTGCGACGAGGCGCGCCCCCCGCCAGCACCCCCAGGGTTGGTACTCGAAGCACCGCCATGATGGTTGCCGCCCCCGGGACCGTGATCAGCCCGGTCACCCCGGCTGTCCCCCCGCCTGCCACTGTCATGATGACGATCGCCCCGCTCCGTCCTCGAGGAACCGTCACGCCCACCGCTGCTGTCGTAGCGATCGCCTTCGCTTCCGCTTCCGTCAAAGCCGAATTCGACCGAGAAATGCGGGAGATGTCTCATTATCCGTGCATGGTCTCGCTGAGCCAGGCCACAGACCTTCTGGCGCATTGCCTCGACCTTCAGATGCTGGGCCTGGATCTGTCCCTGCATCTGTGCAGGCAGGCCGCAGCGGCCGATATTGCCGTCAACAAATTCACGCATCCTCGCCATGGCCAGCGCGAAATCCTCATACGCCGCGCACCCCAGCGACGCCGTCGGCCTCCCGGCAACCACCTCCCGCAAGGCCTCGCCGCGCATCCTGACCTCGTCGCGCAACGGTTGAAACGCACTGGCACACTCCGCTCTGACATCTGCACCGACTCCGTCGCCGGGAACGAATGACGCGGCTGGCTCCGCGCCGCTTATTGGCGGAAACACCGGATCGTGCACGACGGTTGCCGCATCGTCCGCGACAGCCGCTGTCGAGCAGGCGCAAACAGCAAGCGTGAGAACACAAACAACATTCTTCATGGAGGCAGTCTCCTGTGGGGAGGGAGGCATCTGGCAATCAGGTCGTCCGATTCCTCCCGTTCTTTTCCCGCCATTTCTGTTTTTCGTCCGACATTCAGGTAGTTATTAGTTTTATACATCGTTCCATCAATCCTCTCAGGATCAGAAGCAGTTTCCTTATAGGAAGGTTCGAATTCGAAACCGAATCACAAGAGCGTGTCTCCGGCCTCGATTACACAACTGTAAGGCTCCCACATGCCAGCCCATGCCAGGTCGGATCGGATGGGACTATGAACGATCATTAAGAAATGAGACCATGCACAAATCACAAATCTCTCCGTCATCCCGCTCTTGCAGATTTTCCGGCCTGGAGGAGCACCGGATCGAACACGCGCCCGCCGGGCCCGCCGGGTATTGAAGCGCGAGCGCGTGTATCACCAGGTCGCTCCTGACCGCGATCATCCCGCTGCGGTTTCACCGACCGTGATGACCGCCACCACCACCTCCACCTCCCCCTCCACCTCCGCCTCCGCCTCCGCCACCACCGGAGCCGCCACCGCCGCCACCGCTGCCGGTGGAGCTTTCATGGCTGGGAGCCGAAAAACTGGGACCTGAGCTGCTGCTGAAACTCGGACCACTGCTGAAGCTGGCGCCTCCGCTATGGCCGCTGAAGCCACCCGAGCCACCACCAAAGCTGGAACCTCCACCATGGCTGCCGAAACCACCCGAGCCACCACCGGAGCTGGAAGCTCCACCATGACTGCCGGAGCCACCGCCAACAGAGCCGCCATGGCTCCAGCCGCCGGAACCTCCAAAGCCCCCATGCCACCCAGAACCACCACCCGAGCTGCTGGACGGCCCGCCGGTGCTGCCACCGTGCACTACATTTCCGCGCCAACCGCCGGACGATCTGCCGCCATTGCCAGAGCTTCCAGAATCTGACCCGCCGAAGCCGCCGTCAAAGACCCCGCCCCAGTTGCTCGAGCCCTCGCCGCCCCAGGAAGTGCGCGGCGCGCCACCTCCACGAATGACCTTGCCTCCACGTCGGCCCACGCGGTGGGCGGGGTCCCGCCGCCCCCTGCCATCCGCCACCCCGCCGTCCGAGGTGATACCGAAACCGAACAGATCGGTACTGCCGTCGTCATAGGTCCCGCCGCTTTGCCATGCCGGCCGCGAAAATCCGTCCCCGTCTCCAAACTGCGCCGTCGGCGCGCACCCCGCGATCGGCAGCGCCACCGCCACCGTTCCCAGCACGATGAAGCCGCGCCACACCCTGCCCAACGCCGTCGATGAAGTTACCCTCGTCATAATCCCGCTCCTTCCAATTGCGTACCATCAACATCAACTTCTCGTGAAGTCGAAAGCCGGTCGCAAAGATCAACCGAAAATCAGGAACCACATCTGAAGCTCAACTACCTTGTTACAGCCGAATGTGTCTCCTTAGTCCGCTAACTATCAATATTGGACCATGAACAAATCGCACACGAGCCGTTCACCTGCCATTCATCACCCCAGCAAGCCACGCGAAAAGCGTCTGTGTCTGTCACGAACGCGCCAATCTCCGCCAGATATTGTGAAGTCGGCCTTGCGGAATCCACGCGAAGACGACACTTCCTTCGCCTCCCTGCAAGTCCCGCAATGTTCGCTGGAATTCACACCCAGGGCATCAGCGCGCCGATCACTTCGGCTCCGCTTGCTTAAGGCTTGCCTCCTCACGTCGTTATCACCAACGCGCGACTGCACATTTCCGGATCTTCATGTTTCCGGCACCGAATTAAATATCGGTCATGGGGCATGGATCAGCAGATCGGGATCAACCGATGACTATTGTCGCCTCCAGATGGAACCCGAAACTCATCGGCCAGACCTCGAGGTCACGACCAGGCGCTGCCCGAATGCCGTCCAGATTGACGCTGCTGCGATCCCCCCACCCCGCGCCCGCACCAGGGCGCCCCCCCGGGGCGGGAAACCGTGGCCGACGCAAGGACGAAAAGGACCGGGGACGCCCGGGGCTACCTGAAGCTTCCGCTCCTCATGGGATCTGCCCCCCCCTGACCTCCGCCGTCGTCGGAATGGGCAATCCGTGTCACCCGATTTTGCGGTGCCGCGGGCCGTGCCGAATCGCCGAATCGCTGCTGCGCCTGCCGTTGTCACGATAAACCGTTTCCGGCACTGCTCACTATCTTTAGTTGCACGTTTCGCGGCCGTTTTCGCGCATAAGTAGCATCAGGCTACTCTCACTCAGACGTGGCCGATTCTGCTCTCCGATGAGAAAACCGTATTCCTGCAACCTACACGCTACAAATTATAAATCTACTACCTTCGCGCGTGCCGCCGACCGCGAAAATTTCTGTTCAAATGGGAACCACAACGGAACCGCAAATGAGGTTGATGTGATGCGCTTGCCATATAATCTGCGTGTGATAGCGCGAGCCTGCTGCAACACGACTAAGAAGCCACAGTTTGGCGGTAACATTATCCGCCTACTTCAATCCGCACCCTCTTCGCCGCACAATTGGGCCACAGTTGAGAGCCATCTCCATCCTGTGATGCCATCTCAAGCACACCGTATCGGGGGACCCGCACACCCTTCACGCATTTGTGAAGTGCAAAATTTTCGTTTATTTCCATAATGTTGAACGACAGGCTCACACCGACATCGTGAACTTCGAGGGCATGACTTCAAGCTGCTGCCATACTTGCGGGATGTCAGCGCTCTGCATAGCTGCGGCTTGACCTCGACAATTCGCGCATAATTCTGGTGCGAATAAATTCGAGGTCAACATGACGCGCCCTCAGCAACACCTTGTGCTCACCCGCGATCAGGCGTTGTGCCTTCATGCGCTTCGGAAGCAGCCGCTTCTCAAGCGCGAGCTTGTCCAGGCAACGAAACTCAGCCAGTTCATCTGCACGCGCGAACTCACTCGATTCTCAGAAATTGGCCTTGCGAAGGTGGACCGCAGTAACAGGTGGTATGTGACGACGCGTGGCCGAAGCTGCAAATTTGAAACCACTCCCAATCCTGGCCCGGGGCGCCGTCGCAACGTCAGCCCTCTGACACCATCGGCCATCCGCCTGCTCGAGGTGCTGGACAGGCCGATGCGGCGCCGAACGATCGCCAACAAGATGGGCGTTTCGCACCAGCGCGTCCATCAGTTGATCGTCCAGCTCCATGCCTCGGGTCATGTATGTTACGCCGACCCGACACGTCCGTGGTGGATGGTGATGACCGCGCAGGATACGACCCCGTTTCTGTCCCACGATACGGAGCGGGTGCTGTCGGTTCTCCCGCAGGGTTATGGCACCGACGTGAAGAAGATCAGTGTCGCGCTGCAGATGCCGACGCAGGACGTCGAAGCCAGCATCCACACCCTGCTTGATCAGGCGCTGGCGCGGGAAGACTGTGTGGCCGAAGGTCCGGCAATCTATTCCCTCACTCCGGCGGGTGAAACCCATCCGCAGAGGGTGCCGCACCGGGCTCCGGCAAAAGCCGCACATCTTACTGTCGGCTCGGAGCGCGTTCGCACCGTGCTCGCCATCATCCAGGAGTCGGGAGCGCTGCGCATCCGCGATGCCACCGAGCGGCTGGGCATGCCGCACCAGTCACTGAATGCGCTGTTTCAGTATCTCAAACGCAAGCGCCTGATCGCCAAAACCGACGACGGTTTCTTTGCTCCCTATTCTCTGACCAACAACGGCCACACCACACTGACCGAAATGAACCGGCGCAACAGCTGAAGACGCCGGGAAAACCGACAGCCCCCTTGCACAGCGGAAGTGCCCGAAGTGGTTTTCGGCAAGGCGCCGGTGCAGCGGAGCCTTTAAGGTCACAGCTCCTGAGAGGGCCTCTTGTCCCCAGCGGTCCAGCGCGACATGCGCAAACTGTCGCGTGCCGCGGGGATTTTGACGGGATTGCCGTGACGGAACCGCCTTGTGTCCCGGGGCCCTGCGCTCGAAGGCCGATGCAGCTGGGCAAGGGCTTGCGGGAAATCGCAGTCGACGGTCGTCGCCACCCCTTTGCCAGGTCTCAAATGGCTCCCGGTGAGAGGGAGCCGCGCGGCACGCTTCCGCCTCGCGCAGCTTCGCCTCAAACACTGGAGAGTTCGTTGTGCGGCGCACACGCACCCTGAGGGGCCGTGCCGGTCCCGGAGCGAGCGAAGAACACCCGGCACGATCCCCGTCCCCGTGCAGAAGGGTGGCCTGCCACAAAGCGAGGGGAGCGTGAAGGCCGCGCACGGGCGCCCCACTGCACAGCCTGCGCAATGCTCTCGCAATTCCGGTTTCTGGCCTCCTTTAAGTGAAGGCGCCGCAGTCTCACCCGAGGCAGGCCTGCCCTCAAAGGGGGCCACGGCACGATTCATGTCCCCGCGATCCACCAGCCTGCGCACATGGGCCACGACGTGGTCGGCGACGATCGCATGGGCCTCCGCCGTCGGATGTACGGCTCCGCTATACATTGCCGCATAGACCGGCTGGAGCACATCGAACAGCGAGAACCCGCTGGAATGGACATTCGCGGTCATGAAAGCGTCGTTCGGTGTCCGGAACAGCCGCCACCGGCGCTGATAGGGAAGAAATGCCGCCGGCGAATAGGGCACGAATTCCTCGCCGCCACTGCTGCGCGGGATCGCCATCAGTTCGCCGTCAGCCCGTGGATTTTTGGGATCACGGGCGCAGATGCCACGCCTGGCGAAGGCAGGCTGGTGGTCCGTGATCAGCTGAAATCCGGTCCCCGCACCTGTCGCCAGCGCCGGACAATTGGCGGCACGGCCATTATTGATACACACCATTCTGGCGAAGAAATCCTGGAGGAAACCGACGGTTTCCTGCATCCGCTGCCGCGACAGCAGGAGCTTTGGATGCACATCCATGCCCAGACCCGGATCGGCCCCGCAGATCACGCCATTCTCGTCAAACTGGATCGGCTCATAGGCGGTCTGCAGAACGCGATTGGGCGCCACCCCGAATCCCTCCCGCAGCGCGTCGCGCGTCGCCTTCATCCGCTCCGGCAACCGGTCCATGTAAACCCGCGCGACGTCGGGAGAAAACCGGATCTGGTGACCGACCAGGCTGGCGATCGGGGCAAGATCGCCAGCGTTCTCGGTCATGGTATAGACCATCAGCGCGGAGAACCCGACATCATTGCCGCCGATGGAGAGCAGCACGGTGTCGATCGGGCGTTTGCGCATATTCGGCGCACACCAGATCTTGCTCACCTTGCGCACATGAACATTGGTGCTGCCGCTGGCATAGGTCGGCAGCTGATAGGTTGCATGCAGGGTCCGGGGGCCGTTGCAGATCAAATCCGCCAGCTGGTCGAACTGCGACAGAACCACGGGATTGAGCGCGCCTTCACGCGCCTTCTTTTCGAGGAACAATCCCTCCGTGACCTCCGCCCCGGTACAGGCGAGGCTCACCAGGGTCACGGAACGATGCGGGTTCTCGAGCGCCAGCTGCAGTCCCACCCGGAAGGGATAGCCATATTGGGAGCGATGGCAGTCCGGGCTGAGCCATCGCGCGCGGCTCTTGTCGAAGGCATTGCGGAAGTCTGACGACGTCAGCGGATAGTAGTGACCGCTCTGCTCGTCCTCAAGACTGCGGCGCGGCAGCACCTTGTGGTCGTACCCCTTTGGCAGCAGGGACGGCTGGGCGGGAACGAGCGACTTCAGGCCAAGGCCGCGGCTGGAATACTCCTCCTCGCGGTTGAGCGACGGATCATAGACCATCTGCCGCGACGCACTGAAAGTGACGGGACGATCCGGGTTGCTTTCACCGGAGGCAAAGGAATCGCCCATAGCGACGATAAAGAGATCCTCGACGGCGAGGCGTGGTTCGGCCAGGATGCGTCCATCCGGCAGCTTCACCTGCACCGACACACCGGAGACCGAGCGATCGAGCGCGAATGGAACCCGTGGAATCACCAGTGTGACGGCGCAGGGCAACGTCCTGTTCTCGGTCTTTCCTCCCGCCTTGCGCGCGGTCCAGCTCCACTGACAACTGCCCTGCCCGACCTCGGCCAGCCGTTCTTTGGCAAGCTTCACCGCAACCGTGTGGGCTTCGGGAAGAACATAGTCTTCTTTCGCCGTGCCCCAGGAATAGCGCCGGTCACATTTGGCCGGATAACGGCCATTGCTGCTGTCGTAGCACACCGCATCCAGGGTTTCGGCGGCCCATCCCAGGCGCTGACTGTCATAGCGGCTGCGGGCCGTGGCGAGGCAGCGGTCCGGCGTCGATGGATCGCGACAGTCAGGGTCGTTCAGCTTGCGCTCAGTACGCCAGACGATGTCGGCGGGGAGCGCCCTTGTGCCATCGCCGCGCGCGGCCGGATAGGCCTGCGCATACATGTCGAAGGAGGCCGATTTCCGGAAGAAGCGAAAGGGACTTTCGACCTGCCAGACCAGGTCCGCAGCCATGCACACCGTGGCACCGGCAAGCGCAAGAAAAACCGGAGCAAGAAACGCTGCCGCGAGGATCGCCGGCAGTGAAGATCGAACACGCATCGCCAGACAACTCTGTTGAAATCCCGGCCACCCAGCCGATTGCATCGCCATCAGGTTACAACCCCTTGACCCGCATGAGGGCACGCCGGCCCAAAAGGCGCAAGCCCCTCTCTAACGCCTTCCATCAACCAAAACCAGCACAACACTGCGGCAGTATCGCACAGCAAAGCCGCCGCAAGAAAGGAAAGAGGCCGATTCACGCATTTGTGTGGAGGCCCGTCCGGCCCGGCCTCCCGGCCCGTCACATTCTGTGAGGCCGGCTGCTGCCCTGTGGCCATTGTCGCCGCCATTGCAGCACGTCTTCCGGTTTTTCGCCAGCGTCTCCCTGCGGTTCGGATGCCCACCGCGGTTGCATTTTTTCCACCCGCCTGATCCGCCCCTCATCTGGCCGGCACCAGGGCGGCTTGAGAGGCAACCACCCGTTGCGCCAGGCTGGCAGGACAAACGGCAAAGAGCCAGGCTGCAGCTGCCAGCTGCGATCAGCGCGTCGCCCGCGCGGCCACGCTGCCGGCCCGGCTTCGAAGGTGATTCGGCTGCGCGTGCGCGTACGGGAATCTCAACCGCAACGACTTCCGTGCCAGGCTCAATGCACCGACCCGGAACCATTATGGTGCGCGCCACACCGCGCTGTCAGGTTTCGCAGGCCAAATTCGCAGGCCAAATTCGCGGGCCATGTTCAAGGGCCATGTTCAAGTGCCATGTTCAAGTGCCATGGCGTGTTGCCGGGGCGGCTGCAACTATCCAGCTGCCCCGGCGACCACACGGCCGATCAGGAGCGTTCCGGAGGGCCTGCTGGCACCCACCCTCGCCCGGCGAGGACGGTACTATCCAGGGCCTGCGGGCGCATATCGCTGCAATGGCAATGACGGCTACCTGCCGACACCGCAAGGCCACCCCTCCCTCGCTGGAGTGGCGCGCCATCGACCATCTCACCGGTTTTGCCGATCGCCCAGACGCTCTCTTATGTCAACAACAGCTCACAACGGCGGCACCGGCGGAGGTCCAGCGCCCTGCGCGCTGCGCTGCACCTCTTCGTGCAACATGGCGCGCAGTCTTTTCTCATTGTCACCCAAAGCGCCCCAGTCCGCCCAGTAGCCGCCCTGCGTCCACGCCGCGGCGGCATCCCGCAGCCAGCGCAGGGCCGCGATCGCCAGCCACAAGGCCCAGAGCAGCATCAACACCTTATAGATCCACATCGGCACCGTGATGATCGTGGCCTGCGGCAAGGCATCCTGGCTACGATCCGTGAACCACTGCAACACCCGGCTGGATGACTCATTTCCCACCACCTGCATGTCGGGCTCGGCCATCATGCCGGTGCCGATGCCCACGAGCAGACAGACGACGGCTGCGGCGGTCAATATCACCAGCCCGACCTGAACCAGATTATACAAGCTCCGGTTTTCCGGCATCTGGTCCCGTGCCCGCCAGGACATCGCAAACAGCCACGCCACCACAACCAGCAGTGGCACCCAGGATGTGGTTGAAAAGCCGATCCCGAGCAGCAGCCAGTGATGAAATTTCAGCTGTGTGCGACGGCTCCGCGCCAGCAGCAAGGCAACCACCGCCATGACCACAAGTTCCCCCCAATACAGCACCGCCGGACCGACGGTGGGACCAGAGGTCAGGAGCAGCCAGCGGTTGCCCGGCAGCTGCGTGGTCAGCTCAATATTCGCCGCTGGCAGGCCCAGAGCCACTTCAGGCGTCGTCGCCACCACAGATGGTTTGGCATCGCTGCGGAACCGGATTTCAAAACTGCTGCGTCCGGGCTGGAGCGGCAGTTCAAGTCTGCCCCCTTGCGGCCGCAGGCCGAGCGGGGTGCCATCGCGCGTCACCGAGATCACTTCGGCGCCATCGGGCAGCGTGATCGTCTGCTCTCCGCCCTGGCTGGAACGGAGTTCGAGTTTCAGGGTCTGCATCGCCGAGCGCTGACCAAGGTCATAGACGAATTTGACGTGATCAATTGCCCGTGTCGGCCCCTGCACCGGTTCAGGACGCGAGATCCGCAGCGTCAGCTTCTCTGCCGGCAGGGGATCGAATATGGCAACACGTTCGGCACCTTCCCCGGCCGAATCCTGCCCTGACAAAGGCACGCCGGAGAATTCGACATGCCAGAGCGGACCGATCTGCAGCCGCCACTGCTCGGCGTAATCGGTCAAGGGCCGCGCTGCCAATGTCAGGGTCTCGTCCCTGTCAAGTGTGCTGTCGAATTTGACCTCGCGACTTCCATCGCCGAAGGCGATCATGGCCATCGCCTGACCATTTTCCGACTGCACCCTGATGCCGGCACTGGAGACATGTTCGCCAGCGATGAGCGGCACACTGACGGTGAAACCGCCGATGACGGGCGAAATGCGCGAGATTGTGGTGGTGACGCGGTAATCAAGCCCCAGCGACAGAGTGCGCACCACGCGCACAAAAGGCGGAAACTGCTGTGTGGTCATGCTGTCGGCGGGTTGCCGACCCGCCTTGCTCTCACCTTGGCGCAACAAGGTCAGCGTGTCGGCCAGCAGGCGGGCATCTTCCACGCCCTCGGCCGTCCAGTCCTTGCTCTCAGACACCACATACATGGGACGGAGTGGAAAATTCAGGGTGAAGCGGTCGCCTGAAGTGGAATACGTGATCTCGACGCGATGCACGCCACGTTCCAGCGTCAGCCCGTAAATGGCGGCGTTGCCCTGGCCCGGCACCCGCACCACCGGCATGTCGGCCGTTGCGTCCACTTTTGCCGACAGCATCTCGCCGCCCACGCCCACCGCCGGGATCGGCAGCGCCACACGGGCACCGGCGCTGACATCAAGTGCGATTGTCACCGTTGCACCACTGGCCCTGACCCGCGCGGCGGTGATTGTGGCACAGTCGGGCATGCATTTCGGGGCCTGGGTGAGATGATCGTGCAGTTGCTCCAGCATCTGCACCGGCGGGAAATCCTCCGCCGAGGCCGGCGTTGTCAGGGTCACTCCCACAACCAGGGCAAGAAGCGCCAATGCGGCCTGTTGCGCCTTGTCACCGCGTCGAATCGGATGGCGAGCGGAGCGCCGATCCCGCCACAGCAACCAGACCACGACGCCAAGCGCCCCCACCAGCAGCAGGCGCAGGCTGCGCACCAGAGCCGGCGGCGCGATGAACAGCCGCAGCGTCTGCATTGACACCACCGGACCGCTCCAGCTCAGCCGTGCCTCACTGCCAAGCTGCCACTCCGGTTCGCCGGCGCCGGTCTGCAACACGTTGCTCTTGCCATAACGATCGTTCTTATACTTTTGCGGAGCTGGTCCGTAATCCGCCCTGCTCCTCCAGGATTGGAAATGAGTGTTACCGTTGGAATCCATGTCGGAAGCAGGAACACCCATTTCCAAACCCGGCACGCCCTCTGGAAACGACGCGCTTGCGGCACTGTTTTCGAGCTGTGGATAAAGCGCCGCACGCAATTGATGGGCCGCGAAGGGCAGCGCCGTCAGCACCAGAACCGCGATCGCGCCAAGCCGCAGCCATTCGCTCCATTTTTGCAGCCTGCCGATCGGCAGCTGGCGGATGAGCAGGCCAAGCGCCACCGCCGCCATCAGTGTCCAGAGCGGCGATCCGGTTTCCTGATAGCCAAGCACCACATAGGCCGCCACCCCCATCGCACCGGACACACCGAAGAGCTTCCACGCCATCATAACCAGGAGGGCGACAATAAAGACATCCCTCAGCCTCCAGGCGGACGTCCAGCTGCCGCTGACGCTGTCGGCACCCGAAACCGCGAACAGGCGGTAGCCGTAGGGAAAATGCAGCAGCGTCTCAGCCCGGTCGAAATTCTGCTGCCATCCGGTGACGGGAAGTTCGGAAGTGCCGGAGATACGGACCGTGGCCCGCAGGTCGACCCTGGGCTGACGCCATTCAACCCCGCTTGAATGTGGCGGACTGCCCTGGGTGATGAGCAGCGGTTCGCCGGCACTCTCGGCGCGCTGCAGAGTGAAGGGTGAAACCACATCGAAACGCCAGTCCCGTTTCATGGTGCCGGCGATGACATCACGGGCCGACCAGCTGTGCTCGGAGAAATCGAGCCATGCTTCCCGGCGCAGGGTCAGACGATTGGCTTCATCCGCAGCCTCACCCCGCCCATTCTCCTCGATGCGCAGAGAGTCGCCATCATTGAGCGCAAAGGCCGGCAGGCTGCGCCAGCCATCAGGCACCTCGGTCTGGACCGGATCGACCGCCAGCCCGCCATGGGCAAGCGTGCCGCGCAACGCCGGGTCCGCGGCATAGGACCAGATTTCCTGCCGCGGCCAGGGTGGCGCGGGCAGTGTCAGCTCCAGTTCGTTGAGTGGTGAGGTGGCACGTGCCTGCAGGGTCAGTTTCGCCCTGCCGGGCCGTACCTGGACGCGCAGGCGGCCATCCCTGTCGATCCGCGCTGGCCACGGAGTTTCGATCGCGGTCGGGATCAGCCCCTGGGGCAGCACCGGGCCAAGCACTTCCTCGCGGGACTGTCCCGAGGCGACAAGGCTGATTTCGGTGGTCAGCAGCGATGGAAGGCCGTCGCTCAGGCGACGGAAAACCCGCACATCAAGGCTGTCGGACTGCGCGGCGCTGGTCTCGACACGCCCCAGCGTGATCTCGCCGCGATCGCGCTGCACCGGCGCCACGACCTTGCCGTCGACATTGAGCCAGACCAGGCCGATAAAGCCGGGAATACGCAGCGACTGAGGCCGCGCCGGCCACAGCACAGTGCCTTTGATGTCATGGGTGCCCTGGCTCAACCACAGCGCCGGCGCTCCATTGCGCTCAAGCACCGGCTGGAGTTCGCCATTGACGCTTACCTGCTGCGGCCAATGCTGGACATCACCGGGCAGGCCCACCCAGGACGGTGCATCCACCCGCAACTGCACCGCGAAGTCGGCGTGATCACCCATGGCATTGATCGTCAACCGACCCGGCCAGGCACAGACATAGCCGCTGGCGTCAACCAGCCTCGCTGCGCCATTCGCAGCCTCCTCCGCGATCTGCCAGCCCTGGGCGTTGACATAATTTCGGGCCGGGATGCTGTTCAGAATCGCCTGGGAGGCTGCCTGGGACGTTGCCCGGGCGTCGGGCATGGCACCGACCAGGAACGGGCAGTTGCGAAATTTTTCGTCGCGCAGCACCCAGTCGCGCCACTCTTCGAGCGGTTTGGGCACCCCGGCGTCCTCATTTGACGCCGCCAGCGCAGCAGAACCAGGTGCCAGCAGGGAAACCAGGAGCGAAAAAGCCGCAACCATGCGTCGACCCGCGGAGGAAACTGACATTTTCTGAAAACCGCTTCTGTAACGGGGCGCAAAGGCCCCAGCCATCTCAACCAGCGCCACTTAACGAAAAATTGAACAACGTTCAACTCAGGACGTCTCAAAATTCCGTGACCGGATGGCGACCATCCCCGGTGCCCTTCAGGCCGGCGCGCAAAGATGCTCTGCCCCTGTCGGTCGTGCCGGTTCTGGCCTGCCGCGCCAGAATGGAACAGCGGTGACAAATGCAACAGAGCTGAAAACCAGAGAGCATTCTGAACACCGACAGAACAGGACCTGCCCGCTCCCCGTCCTGGAAAAATTTTTTCGCCAGCCTGCCGATCCCGGGCCGCCCGACGGGAAATCGTTGCAAGGTGCAGAGGCGGGATTCACAGATATGGTTAATGCACAAAACAACCTTGCCTTCTCAACGACTTTATAAGCAATCTGTCGCGAAACGGCACAGGTTAAGAAGCTGGAAAGCTTTGCCGTCCCAGAACCGCCACAATTTGTGCACAGTTCTGCCACGGTGCGGGTCAAGTTTCCGCAGCAGATGCTTCTCCGAGGCGTCTTCTTCCGCAATTGCCAAGGAAAGAACGAAAAAATGAAGAAGACTTCAGTAGCAGTCCTCGCGGCCGTCGCTGGTTTGCTGGTGAGTGCCGCGTCTCCGGTTATGGCCCAGGACGACGTCAACATCGGGATCACCGTCGTCCCCAGCCGCTCCAACACCGTCGTCCCCGGACAGGCGGCTTATGGCGGTCCCGTCTACAACACCGCCGACGTCGAATCCGGCCCCTACGGCGAACCGGCCTATGACGCACCGCGCTACAGCTATGGTGGCTATAGTGGCTACGATGGCTACGACAATTCGGGATATGGTTACGGCTACGGCTACGACACCCCGCGCTACAGCAATTATGACCGGCCGCCGGCCAATGTCGGATCACGCTACAGCTATTATAACCGACCGACCTATGTCGCCAGTCCGCAGCGCTACTACTATTCCGGACGCCGCAGTTCGTCCTGCTACTGGCAGCGCCAGCGCGCCTATGACGGCTATAACTGGACCTCCCGTCCGGTTCGCGTCTGCGACTGATTGATCCGACAGCAACGACACTTCGAGAGCCCGGCAATTCCTATTGTCGGGCTCTTGCCATTTCCAGACGCGACGGTCGGCCCAAAAGATCCAGATCCTGCACGCACGCGCGCCCGCCCTTTTGTTAAAAGACCTGCGGCGATCTTTGCCACTCTCCCTCACGCCCCATGCGAAGGCAAAGGCAAAACCGGCGCCTCACAGCAGCTCGGCGCGATACCCCGTCGCCATCAGCGACACATGGGCATCCAGAGGCGGGCGCAGCTCAAAGCCCTTTGGTGCCCTGGCGAAATTCCACACCCGCAGCAACAGCCAGTTTTCTTTTTCCTCGGAAACTTCGAGTTCGTGGGGGCTGATGAAAAACGGCGTGCGTTCCCAGCCGTTGGTGGTCTTGACCTCGATCAGGCGGTCCCTGCCGTTGGCATCGAAACTGTGAATGTCGTAGCCCGCTCCGTCGCCATCAAGATGCGACACCCAGCGGATCCGGGAGGCCAGATCGCCCCGACCGGCGGCCTTCAGACGGATCTCCTCATGCAGCAGCACGCGCTCCTCGCCGGCCTGGCCCAACAGCCGGTTGCGGGCGTCGCGCCCCGCGACATCGTAGGTCTGTGCGATCAGGCGGAGTTTCTCAAGGTCATTCGGCGGCGGCGTGTTGCGCTGCAGCGGCGACGGGCCGAGCTGCAGCACGCTTTCGGCCAGTTCCGCCAGTTGTTCCCGAGCAGGAGAGCCGTGCGGGGCTGCCCGGAGACGGGCGGCGACATCCGGCTTTGGCGGCAACGCCGGCCAGTCGGGATGTTTCTCGAGCCAGCGCCTCACGGTTGTCACCAGTGCGGCCTGGAGGTGGCCCGCCGGCTTATAGCCATCGATCCAGACCTCGCCGAGACCCTGGAGCACGGCACTGATATTGCAGTGCTTCATTTCGATCGCACCACGGTCGCGCTCGACCTCTTCACGCAGCTTGCGGTTGTGCCCGGCCTTGTTATAGCTGCGGCCCTCGATTTCCTCGCCCAGCATGGCGAAATAGTCGGCGACGATGGCCTCGTTCTCAGCCTCGCTCCAGTCAGCCTTTGTCATCGTCCATCGCCATCCTGTCGTGCAGACCGCAAGCCGGATCGCCTGTACCGCGCGCAGCTGCTGTCACCGTCCCAATTGCAGTCCGCAGCCCAAGGCTCAGCCTAAAAAGGCTCAGCTTAAAAAGGCTCAGCTTAATAAAGGCTCAGCTTCCAGATGCCATCTTCGGACCTCCCTCCTCACTCCATAGAGTGAAGCTGCAAAAACCACACCCCGAAAGATGCGGGATTGCACGAAAAACACGTTGGCCCACCCTCTCGCCCACCCTGCGACGATTGCGATGCAGCAAATCCGCACTGCCGATCCTGGAGGGTTTTGAGACCTGCAGCCGCCGCCTTGCGCTTCCAGTCTCCGCCCCGCCTGGCCCGCGCAATCGGGTGCAATCGAGGGGGCACGGGCGGGCCGAACCTGATTCGCCATTGGCCGCGATCCGCGTCCATCCCGGCCCGGACGCCAAAGCCAGCGGTAAACCGGCCCTGATGGGCATCATCGGCGCCATCCTGGCACCACGCCCTCACCTTTGTTGCCCGCAATGGTAAACCGTCCTTCACCTTCACACAGGCTCGCGGAGCACAGAAAACCCCACCGCGCCTGCCTCTTCGCGCGCGCGGCACGGCGTTGGCTGCCCCGGCCCATTTGACCCGGGCCGCCCGCCCTCTTTAACCGTTTCTCCAGTCAACCCTGCAATGATCGAACGCGAATTCTCAACCATTGCTGGGTATTTCCACCGTGACAACCTTTGGGCGAATAATCTCCGTTCGCGGGTCGGCCGCCCGGGTCGGACTTCTGGCGACCAATCAGCAGCCCATTTCCGAAGAGCGCATGACCGTCGGACGCTTCGTCAGCATCACCTGCGCCAGCTCCACCGTGGTTGCCATCATCACCGAGGTGTCGTGCGAAAATCTTTCCCCTGGCGACGACTATATTGCGATCGCCACCGTGGACCTGCTGGGCGAGATTTTTGTCAATAATGAGCAGTCCCGGTTCCGCCGCGGCGTCACCAGATACCCGACCATCGGCGATGCCGTGGGCCTCGTCAGCAACAGCGACCTGCGCACCATCTATGCCCCGAACGGCTCCGACAAGATCAATATCGGCACGCTTCAGCAGGATCCTTCCATTATTGCCCATGTCGACGTCGAAGAGATGCTGTCCAAGCATTTCGTGATCGTTGGATCGACCGGGGTCGGCAAGTCGAGCGGCGTGGCGCTGATCCTCAACGAGATCCTCAAGGTGCGCCCGCAGCTGCGCATCTTCATGCTCGACGTCCACAACGAATATGGCCGCTGCTTCGGGGAACGCGCCCTGGTCCTCAACCCGCGCAACCTCAAATTGCCGTTCTGGCTGTTCAATTTCGAAGAGATCGTCGACGTGCTGTTCGCGGGGCGCCCCGGCGCGCCCGAAGAGCTTGAAATCCTGTCCGAGGTGATCCCGATCGCCAAGGGGCTCTACACCCAGTATCAGAATCCCGAACGCATCAGCCTCAAACGCTCCGATGCCCGGCAGATCGGCTTTTCCGTCGACACCCCCGTGCCCTTCCGTCTGGTCGACATGATTTCGCTGATCGACGAACGCATGGGCAAGCTGGAGAACCGCTCGTCGCGCATCATCTATCACAAGCTGATTTCCCGCATCGAGGCCGTCCGCGGCGATCCGCGCTACGCCTTCATGTTCGACAACGCCAATGTCGGCGGCGACACCATGGCGGAAGTCATCAGCCTTCTGTTCCGCCTGCCCGACAACGGCCAGCCGATGACGGTCATGCAGCTCGCCGGCTTTCCCGCCGAGGTCGTCGAATCCGTGGTCTCGGTGCTCTGCCGCATGGCCTTCGATTTCGGCCTGTGGAGCGATGGTGCCTCGCCGCTGCTCTTCGTCTGCGAGGAAGCCCACCGCTATGCCTCTTCCGATCGCAATATCGGTTTCGGTCCGACCCGCAAGGCGGTATCCCGCATTGCCAAGGAAGGCCGCAAATACGGGGTCTATCTCGGCCTCGTCACCCAGCGTCCGGCCGAACTCGACACCACCATCATCTCTCAGTGCAACACCCTCTTCGCCATGCGGCTGGCCAATGACCGCGACCAGGACCTGCTGCGCGCAGCCGTTTCCGATGCCGCCGCCAACATCCTCGCCTTTGTGCCGACGCTCGGAACCCGCGAGGTCATGGCCTTCGGCGAGGGCGTGGCGCTGCCGACACGCCTGCGTTTCAACGAAGTACCGCCGCACCAGTTGCCGCGCCGCGAGGCCACGATCCGCAGCGGTTCCTTCATTGAAGGCCACGATATGCAGTTTATCGAGGCTGTGCTTGATCGCTGGCGCGGTGCCACGCGGCGCGACATGTCGTCAGGCGACAGCCGCCTCGGCGAGCGCAGCCCATCGCTGGCAGCATCCATCGAACCGCCGATGCTGCAGCCCTCCGCAGGCTTCGACCCCGACCGCTTTTCGCTGCTGAAGAAACCGCTGCGCTGAAGCCGTCCGGCCCGTCCTCTGCTCCCCATCGGGGCAGCGGTGAAAATCGCCTGGCTCTCAATCTGTGAAAGCCGGAAGCGCGTCCCGGGATGCGCCAGACAAAAAACAGAATACTGCGCCACCGTGTCACTGGCGGACGCCCCCAGGCCGCGCGCCCCACTCTAAAGTCTGGGATCAACCGGCTCACTCTCCAGCGCCAGCACACCGAAAACACATTCATGGACCTGCCGCAGCGGGGCCCGGGCGACAAAGCGCTGCAGTGCCTCATGGCCGAGCGCAAACTCCCGCAGCGCCAGCGCGCGCTTGCGGCCCAGCCCGCGCTGGCGCAGGCGATTGAGATTTTCCGGCACATCATATTCCGGCCCATAGATGATGCGCAGATACTCGGACCCACGCACCTTCAGCGCCGGCTGCAGCCATCCCTTCTCCCCGCGGACCATGAAATCTAGCGGCTTGACCACCATGCCCTCGCCACCGCCTTGCGTGATTTCCTCCCACCAGGCGATGGCCGCCTGACAGGACGCCTCGTCATCGACGTTGACGTCGCGCCAGCGCGTCTCGGTCACCAGGCTGTCCCCGCCCTCAAGCAGGCGACGCGCCAGCGCCATATGCCAGTGGTGATCACGGTCAAAATGGACCGCACCTTCGCTGGCGAGAATGTGGAAGGGGGCAATACGCAGGTCCTCAATGCCGTTCACCGGCCAGACGTAAGGCGCCCAGCTGCGCGCGTATTTCTCGGCGCGCTCCAGCCGCCCCTGAAAGCGCTGATGTAGCGCCGCGACATCGACACCGCGGCCGAGCGCGCCTTCCATCGCCTGCAGCGCCGCCGCCAGCCCGGCCTGCGCTGAGATCGCAACCGGCTGGTACTGCTCGGCGATCAGCGCCGAAGCCTTGGCCAACCACGGCATGATTTCGCAGTCGAGCACCAGCCAGTCGCTCGCAAGCTGCTCCCACAGCCCGGCCTTGTCGGCCGCGCGAGCGAGCCGCGCCAGCACCGCAGCGCTCAACTCGCGATCGCCAAAAAAGGCGCGTCCGGTCCGGGTGAAAATCGCTCCCGCATCCTGGCTGACCGTGCCCAGGCGCGCCTGGGCGCTGGCCTGATCGCGGCACAGCACGACCACTGCGCGCGAGCCCATATGCTTTTCCTCCAGCACCAGCTGCTTCTGATTGCGGGAGCGATAATAGAGGAAGGCCTCCTCGGGGCGTTCCAGCCAGCCCGCCTGCGCGCTGGTCTCCACCGGCGACATGGTCGGCGGCAGATAGATCAGCCATTGCGGGGCCATGGCAAAGCGGCTCATGACCTCAAGGGCGGCGGTGGCATTTTCTTCGGCGACCAGAATCCGGCCCATCATGCTTGTGTCGATGAAGCGCCGCCCCGACACATCGGCGTGGTCAAGCAGGTTGTCGGCCTCGGCCTGGAGGGAACGCTCGGTCGAAGGCGCCATCAGCGGACGAGCCGGAGTGCAATAGACCTGCCGCGCCGCCACCTGGACGGTTTCGCGCTCCGGCCAGCGCAGGGCCGTGAGCTTTCCGCCAAAGACACAGCCGGTGTCGATGCACATCGTATTATTGACCCATTCTGCTTCCGGAACCGGGGTATGGCCGTAGATCACAGTGGTTTTGCCGCGATAGTCGCGGGCCCAGTCATGGCGCAGCGGCAGACCGAACTCATCGCTTTCGCCGCTGGTGTCGCCAAACAGCGCGAAAGCGCGCACGGCGGGAGAACCGCGCCCGATCATCTCCTCCCTGAGGCCGGCATGGGCAACCGCAAGCCGGCCCTCATCGAACCAGTAGTGACTGTGCAGACCGTCGACAAAGGCCCTGACGCTGCGCCGAAACTCTTCCGGCTCGGACGCCAGATGGTCGATCGTGTCCTGGAATCCATGGCTGATCTGCACCTTGCGGCCGTTCATCCAGCGGCTGAGTTTGCGGTCGTGATTGCCCTGCACCACGTAACCGCAGCCACTGGCAACCGCTGCCATGGCGATGCGCAGCACCTCGGGCGATTTGGGCCCGCGATCACAGAGATCGCCGGCGAAGACCAGCTTGCGCGTGGCGGGCGCGGTGATGGCCACCTCGCGCCCGTTCCAGCTCAGCTCATAACCGAGAGCGCCCAGCAGTTCCTGCAATTCGTCGGCACAGCCATGGACATCGCCGATGATGTCGAAGGGGCCGTGTTCCCCGCGCAGGTCGGTCCATAGCGGCCGACGCTCAAGCGCAGCGGCAGCGATCGAATCCTCAGAGGAAAGCTTCCAGACCTGGCGGAAGCCCTCCAGATGCAGCTTCCCTGAGCCTCTGCGGATTTCCTCGACCATACGCCGCGGCACGGAGGGGGAAAAATCCCGATCCGGACGCATCCGGTTGCGTGCGATACAGACATCGAGACCGGGATCAAGCACGATGGCGACCGGCAGCGCATGCCAGCACCGCGCCAGTTCGATCCACTGCCGCCGGTCTGCGGCGCGCACATTGGTCGCATCGATCACCGCCAGTCTGCGGTGTTTGAGACGTTTCCCGGCGATGGCCCCGACCAGCTCGAAGGCATCCGCGGACACCGACTGGTCGTTGGCGTCATCCGTGATCATCGCCCGGCACAGATCGGAGGACACGATTTCGCATGCCTTGAACCAGCGCGCGGCAAAGCTCGACTTGCCGGCTCCTGTCGCCCCGATCAGCACAACAAGCGAAAAATCCGGAATTGCGATCACGCCCGCTCCTGTCTCACTCATTGCGTCATCACCGCCATTTGCGATACCGCACCGAATTGCGGATGCTCCGCGCCGATCCCGGACAGGGTGGCCTGATAGCCATATTTCTCCTCAAGACCATCGACAAAGTTGCGGAATTCGGCGCGACTCCATTCGAAGCGGTGGTCGGGGTGGCGCAACGCTCCGGGGGCAAGGTTGGGCAAAAGCACATTGTAGTCGGCATTCGGGGTGGTGATCACAACCGTTTTCGGTCGTGCCGTTCCGAAAACGACATCGCACAGCGCCGCCAGGCGGTCGGGATCGAGATGCTCAATGACCTCGACAAGGGCGGCGGCATCGACTCCGTGCCAGCGCTGGTCACGATAGGTCAAGGCACCATGGAGAAGCGTGACCCGCCCCGCCGTGGGATCCTCGGGTCTGCCCAGCCTGAGGCGGCGGGCGGCGCGCTCGATGGCCTGATGCGAGGCGTCAAGTCCGATGATGCGGCTGAAATGACGGCCGCGCAGCAGGCGCGCCAGCAGGCGGCCTTCGCCACAGCCGAGATCGGCGACGCTGCGGGCCCCCCTTGCCACAAGCACTGCGGTGACCGCCTCCAGCCTTTCGTCATGGAGGTTGAGCGGGCGCTCAAGCCGGTCCTCGACCTCCGCCGCGGCAGCTGTCTGCTCAACGCTGTCCTGGTCCGGCGCCAGGCGCTGCAAGGCATCCCGCAGCAGGCTGCGGCGGTTCTTGAGATAGCGAGCGGCGATCAGTTCCCGCTCCGGATGATGCGGCAGCCAGTCGCCGCCGCGCCACAGCAGCTTCTCGACCTCATCCTCGCCGACCCAGTAATGCTTGTCACGATCGAGTACCGGAAGCAAAACATAGAGATGGCTCAAGGCATCGGCCAGCCGCATCACGCCAGTGAGCCGGAGGCGGGCATAGCGCGATGCCCCGCTTTCCGACAGCGGCATCATATCCACTACCCAGCCTAAGGGTTTGAACAGACGCGATATCAGCTCTTCGGAGCCGCGCAGCGGCATGACCTCGAGCTGCAGCGGGATCGCGGTTGCCGCAAGCTGCGGCCGTTCCCGCGAATTTCCGCTCATGGCGGAGCGGTAAACCCGATTGAGCGCCACCGAGAGAAAGGACGAGGCCGCATAGGGACGGTCGTTGACATATTGATCGACCACACCGTCGCCTGAGCCTTTGCCGCGCACCAGACCGACGGGATCGATATCAAGCACAAGGGTGGCCTCACAGCACAGAGCCGTGGCTTGCGGAAAGAACACAGTGGCACGCCCGAAGGGCAGATCGACTTCATGGACACGATCGGGATGCTTCATCAGGAGAAAGCCGAGATCGGTCGCGGGTTCGAGCGTGGTGGAAACGGACAGATACATGGGCGCACACGGCCTTGCCTGACGCGAAACAGGAGACCCCGATTAGGCGCAGTCCGCGCCGATGACAAGTCAGGCCGTGGTGAAGCGGCTGCTGGCAAGGCCCGGAGCCGCCAGTTGAGGGAACGTGATCAGTCCTCGACCGGACCGCACCAGCCCGGCAGATAGATGGCCTCCCTGCTCCGGACCGCGGTCATGCCCTGTTCCAGCGCCTTGTCGAAATCGGCATCGACCTTTTTGCGCGACAATCTGCGGCGCAGAAAGTCGGCCCACAGAAACTCGCTGAAAGGCGTGGTATCCTTGGCAAAGCCCCCCTTGCGGCGCAATTCACCGGCGAGGCTGCGAAAGGGATCGTCCTTGAGCCCGGCAACCGATTCCGGCAATTCCTCAAACGGGCGCCGCACGCCTTTGGCGTCAAAGGGATAGACCCAGCGCTTGTGATCCATCACGTTCCAGAAGGCCTCGCGCTCCACCATGGTGAGATCGCCGTGCACTGTGATCAGGACATCCTCAACGCCTTCATCAAGCAGCGCCCGCGCCAGATGGTGATGGTCGATGACGTAATACTGGCGATCCGGGCCATGCACCACCGGGATCATGTGACTGCCGAGCAGATCGCTCTGCTTCCTGCCGTCGTGCCTGCGCCAGCGCCTGCGCTTCTCCTTGACCTCCCTCATGCCGACCGTGAGCTGGGTCGGCCGCAACGAGAGAATCGGCACCGGATGGACTTTGGGCTCGCGTGAACTGGTCATTGTCTCCTCTCACCTCTGTCGCCGGATCTTTGAACTCGAAACCTGCCCCTGAGGCAAGTACCCGCCATCATGCGCCCCGCGAATACAACCCCGGGACAGGACCCCGGGGATACAGCCCCGGGGACCTCCAGGACCATCCCACGCTGCGCAGCCTTGACGTGCAGCCTTGACGTGCATCCTTGACGTGCATCCCTGGCGCGCGCCCTTCAGCGCAGCCCGAACGGGCCCGCTGCCGTACAACTTGTCCAGATTCCTGCACAGCGCAGCAGGCCGGGGGCGAAGATTTTCTTCTCGAACGTCCCGCCCGCTGTGCTAGCAGATGGGGCACGTGTCCCGGACCAGATCCTGCCATGAAAAGCCAGCGGCCGATCATTTCCGATGACGAGCACCAGGTGCTCCCGTTCCGGCCACGCGCGACGCAACTGATCCGCCCCCGCCTCTCCATTGCACCGGCACCGAACCACCGGATCCCCATCCGGCGCCTGGCGCCACGCCCGGCCACCCCACCCCGGCCCGGCGACGATTTCCGCCATCGCATCCTCGGCAATATGGCGGCGCTGGCATTAACCATGGCACTCACCGCGCTCGGCATCTGGCTCGTCGCCAGGATCGCCCATCTCAGCTGACTTTGGAGCAACAGCTCCACAGGGACGGCAAATTGCACCATCCCTCTCCCAACATCCTTAAAGCCGGTCATCCGGCCCATCGGGCTGCGGCCCAAGGCCGCTGCGACAGCCCTGCACAGAATTTCGACTATCCGCCATAATGTCATGATTTTCCGCGATTTTTCCAACCGTGACGGAGGCCGCAAAGGACGTCTCCCGCACCCGCCTGAAGCGGCATTTTCACCGCTCATCGGGCCCGCTCGGGGCTGACCACCCCGACAATGGCTCCATTGAACTGAGGCGCCTGCTTCGATATAGGAACAGCCGATCTGCTCAGAGGGAGTCTCAGGGGCGCGCGTGCACACCGCGCCGGACGCTCCAGAAGCGGCGTGTGTACCCCACCACCGCTGCGGCTTCCGAATAATTATCCTCAATAAATCAAAGGCTTAAGTGATGTCTTCCACATTCGATCAAGTCGCCACGATCATCGCTGAGACCTGCGACATCCCGCGCGACACGATCACACCGGATAGCCATGCAACCGACGATCTGGGCATCGACAGTCTCGATTTCCTGGACATCGCATTTGCCATCGACAAGCAGTTTGGCATCAAGCTGCCGCTGGAAAAGTGGACCCAGGAGGTCAATGACGGCCAGGCCACCACCGAGCAGTATTTTGTCCTGAAAAACCTGTGCACCCGTATCGACGAACTGGTTGCCGCAAAGAATCCGGAAGCCAGCACTGGAACCAGTGCGGAAGCCTGATCGGTTGTCATGCAGCTCGAATATTTCCACCTCATCGACCGCATCGTGGACATTGACCTGGACGCGAAAAAGATCGTGGTCGAGGCTGAGATCCCACAGCACAGCACCATCTTTGAGGGGCATTTTCCCGGCCATCCCCTGATGCCGGGCGTGCTCCTGATCGAGTCGATGGCGCAGGCCTCCGGCTGGCTTCTGCTGGGGGCGTGGCGGTTCGAGCGCATGCCGATTCTGGCCGCGGTCCGGGAAGCCAAGTTTCGCGGCTCGGTTTTCCCCGGCGACCGGATGACGATCGAAGCCGGTCTCGCCCATGAGGGCTCGGGCTATGCGATGACCGAGGCGAAAATCACTGTCGGTGGCAAGCTGCGTGCCAATGCCGCGCTGACCCTGACACTGATCCGCTTCCCCAACCCGGATTTGCGTGCGCATATGGATGCGATGGCCGCACGAATCGGCTTTCCGCAACAGGTTGACGCGTCATGAGCAAGCCCCCCCTTGCGAAGTCTGGCCAGACCGAGGTCTGGATCACTGGTATCGGACTTGCCACCTCCCTTGGCGAAGGGCTGGAGGCAAACTGGAACGCTCTTGAGCAGCGCCAGATCAATGTCGATGAGACCAGCTTCGCGCCCTACATCGTTCACCCCTTGAAGCCGATCAGTCTGGACAGCCAGATCCCGAAAAAGGGTGACCAGCGCCAGATGGAAGCCTGGCAGCGCATCGGCACCTATGCTGCCGGCCTCGCCCTCGACTCCGCCGGGATCAAGGGCAACAGGGATATTCTCTCCCGCATCGACATGGTGGTCGCCGCCGGCGGCGGGGAGCGCGATCTCCAGGTCGATTCGGAGGTGCTCAGCGCCGAGGCCAGCGGCAATAATCCGCCCGGCTTCCTCAACGACAGGCTGATGAGCGGGCTGCGCCCCACGCTGTTCCTGGCCCAGCTGTCCAATCTTCTGGCTGGCAACATCGCCATCGTCTACGGTCTGTGCGGCACCTCGCGCACCTTCATGGGCGAAGAGGCCTCTGGTGCCGACGCCGCCCGTATTGCGCTGGCCCGCATTGCCTCCGGTGAAAGCGACATTGCGCTGGTCGGCGGCTCGCATAACGGCGGGCGCAAGGATCTCCTGGTCCAGTACGAGTTCGGCGACTTCAATCTCAAGCATCATTTCGCCCCGGTCTGGGCCCGGGCCGACCATCCCGGTTTCGCGCTGGCCTCCGCCGGGGTGTTTCTGGTGCTGGAATCCCGAAGCCATGCCGAAGCTCGGGGAGCCAGGCCCTTTGCCAGGCTATCCACTGTGGTGGCCGATCTGGCCCGGCGGCGCAGCCAGCCCGGCGCACTGACGGCGACGCTCGACCAGTTGTGGTCCCGGCTGCCCCTGAGCGGGGGCAAGGGTGCCATCATCACCGGCGCCACCGGTGCGGAGCCCGCGACCGCCGAGGAGCGCGAATTTCTTGCCCGCCACCCCGATTTCCCAATACGGGCGACCGGAACCAGTTTCGGCCACACCATTGAGGCGCAGTTCCCGCTCGGGATTGCGCTGGCGGCGCTGTCGATCTCGCGTGGAGCCCTGTTTCCGCCCAATGATCCCACCGGCTTTGAAACCGAAATGTCACATTCCCCCACCCAGATCGTAGTGGTCGGGGCCGGGCACTGGCGCAGCGAGGGCATGGCACTGGTGGAAGCGATCAGCTAGTGTTCCCAGGGGCACAGCTGCTCCCTCCGGGCACACGTGTCCCCGGGGACACGAATGTCATCGCCTTCAATTCGATGGCTGGCACCTCGCGCTTTTGCGATCCCCGTGTCGCATGCCGGGGTTGCCTTTCTCAAAGCTGAAGGCGCCTGGATTCAGACGAGCGGAAGAAAAATGACGGCATCACGCGACAAGTTTGGACGGCCAGTCGTCGTTGTCACTGGCATGGGCATGGTGACCTCGCTCGGTGCCGGCAAGAGCGACAACTGGGCCCGTCTCGTCGCTGGGCAATCCGGCATCCGCACCATCACCCGCTTCCCGATCAATGGTCTCAAGACCACGATGGCGGGCACGGTCGATTTCGTGCCGGTTGAGCCCTTTTCCTCACCCGGGCTTTCCGAAGCGATGGCCAGGATGGCGACCGAGGAAGCGCTGGCGCAGTCCGCGATCGGCACCCGGGGCGATTTCCCGGGTCCCCTGTTTCTGGCCGTAGCCCCGGTTGAGATCGAATGGCCACAGCGGCTGTTGTTGAGCCGCAACGTGGGCAAGCCTGACGTCACCTATGATGATCTCCTCAACATCGCCGGCGGCGGTGCCTATGCCGCCAATTATGACCGCTTCATGTTCGGTTCGGTGGCGGCACACCTGGCCGAGACCTTCGGCACCAAGGGCTCTCCGATCTCGCTGTCGACCGCCTGTGCCTCGGGAGCGACCTCGATTCAGCTCGGCGTCGAGGCGATCCGGCGCGGTGAGACCAATGCGGCGCTGTGCGTGGCCACCGACGGTACCGTCAATCCCGAAACCGTGGTTCGTTTCTCCCTGTTGTCGGCGCTGTCGACCCAGAACGATCCGCCGCAGGGCGCCTCCAAGCCGTTCTCCAAAAACCGTGACGGCTTTGTTATGGCCGAGGGTGCCGGTGCCCTGGTGCTGGAAAGCTATGAAGCCGCTGTGAGCCGCGGCGCAGCGATCCTCGGGATCATCGCCGGCTGCGGCGAGGTCACCGACTCCTTCCACCGCACCCGTTCCTCGCCGGACGGCAAACCGATCATCGGCTGCATGAACAAGACCCTCGCCGATGCCGGCATGGAGCCCGAACAGGTCGACCACATCAACGCCCACGGCACATCGACGCCGGAAAACGACAAGATGGAGTTCCAGACCGCCTCGGCGGTGTTCGGCGACTATGCCAGAAAGGTGCCGGTCACCTCCAACAAGTCGATGGTCGGTCACACCATCTCGGCCGCAGGCGCGGTGGAGGCGATTTTCTCGCTGCTCACCCTGGAACATCAGCGCATTCCGCCGACCATCAATTATGACATCCCAGACCCCACCATCCTGTTCAATGTGGTCGCCAACACGGCGATGGATGCACCGGTCAGAGCCGTGATGTCGAACTCCTTCGGCTTCGGCGGGCAGAATGCCTCGCTGATCCTGACGCGCGAACCACTGTGATCGCGTCCGATCCGCAACCGGACCCGATTGATCCCTTAAGATGGCTTTCTGAGATATGGCTTGATTGAGATATGGCGCTCCCGGCCCATTACCAGCCACGCGAAATTCTCCGATCGCTGGGCTCCTCCGCGATCGGTGCCACCACGGTCGGCCTGTTGCGCACCGCGCGCTATTTCGACTGCCATAAAACCAGTGACTTCTTTTCCCGCGTGGTGCGCCGGATCGGCCCGCATCTGCGCGAACACCAGATCGGCCGCAACAATCTGACAGCCGCGTTTCCTGAAAAATCGCCTGAGGAAATCGAGAAAATCCTCATGGGCGTATGGGACAATCTCGGCCGCGTCGGTGCCGAGTTCGCCCAGATGGACCGGGTGTGGGATTATGAACGCGCCCATCCCGAGGGCAGCCGTATCGAGATCTCCACCAGCACGCTCGAAAACTTCGACAAGATGCGTCTCGACGGCAAGCCGGCACTGATCTTTGCTGCCCATCTCGCCAACTGGGAACTGCCGGCGCTGGCCGCAGCGGCCAATGACCTCGACACCGCGGTGCTCTATCGCCGGCCCAATATTGCCTCGGCCGACCGCATCATCCAGGAGATCCGCCAGGTCAAGATGGGCCGGCTGATCGCTGCCGGCCGCGACGCCCCGCCGCGGCTTGCCGACGCCCTCAAGGCCGGCCTCCACGTCGCCATGTTGGTGGACCAGTATCTCTCCGCAGGTGTGGAGGTCACCTTCTTCGGCCGCAAGACCCGCGCCAATCCGATGCTGGCACGGCTGTTGCGGCTGGTCGATTGTCCGATCCACGGTGCCCGTGTCATCCGCCTGCCCGGCCACCGCTTCCGCGCCGAAATCACCGATGAAATCATGCCGGTGCGCGATGCCAATGGTGCCGTCGACATCCAGGGCACCACCCAGCGCATCACCTCGATCATCGAGGGCTGGATCCGCGAATATCCCGAACAGTGGCTGTGGCTGCACCGGCGCTGGCGCTAAGAGCCGCCCTCACCCGGCGCCTCGCGTTTCGCAAACGCCGCCCGCGCCAACGGCCCCCCAAAGATCGAAGATCCGCCCTCGGGCGAAGGATTTGTGCCTTCCTTTTTCGCCAAAGCCCGCATCCACTCACCGTCCCGTCTTCACCTTCGTCCACAGCCGGTTGATCATGCGCTGGGTCGGCGCGTCGCGCGCGGTGATGATGAAGAGTTTCGCCATCGTCGCGTCATCGGGATAGATGCTTCTGTCGCCCGCGATTTTCGGCTCAAGCAGTTTGAAGCTGGCACGGTTGCCCGATGCATAGGACAGAAAATTCGAATTCCGCGCCGCCACTTCCGGACGGTAGAGATAGTTGATGAGTTCGTGGGCCTCGCTGACATTCCTGGCATCGGCCGGAATCGCCAGATTGTCGAAGAACATCTGCGCCCCTTCGCGCGGGATGGCGTAGCCGATTTCAACGCCGTTTCCGGCCTCGATGGTGCGGTTGCGCGCCTGCATGATATCGCCCGACCAGCCCACGGCAAGACAGATTTCGCCGCTTGCCAGCGCGTTGAGATATTCCGAGGAGTGGAACTTGCGCACGAAGGGCCGGATCTTGAGCAACAGTTCGGTTGCCTGTTCGAGATCGGCCGCTTTGGTCGAATTCGGATCAAGCCCGAGATAATGCAGCGCCGCCGGCAGGATGTCGTCGGCGGAATCGAGCATATGCACGCCGCAGTCCCTGAACCTCGCCAGATTCTCAGGCCTGAAGATCATGTCCCAGCTGTCGATGTGCTCCCCCGCCCCCAGGATCGCCGAGATCTTCCTCACGTTATAGCCGATCCCGGTGGTGCCCCACATATAGTTGGCGGCAAAGCGGTTTCCCGGATCGTAGGCCGCCAGATGGCGCAGCACCACGGCGGAGGCATTGGCGAGGTTCGGCAGGCGCGATTTGTCGAGTTCCTGGAAGATGCCGGCACGGATCTGGCGCTGCAGGAAATAGGCGGTCGGCACCACCACATCATAGCCCGATTTGCCGGCGAGCAGGCGGGTCTCCAGGGTCTCGTTGGCATCAAACGTGTCGTAAACCACCCGGATCCCGGTCTCCCGGGTGAAATCGTCAAGCACCCCCGGCGCCACGTAGTTCGACCAGTTGTAGAAATTGACCACCCGGTCCGCGGCCAAAGCCGGAGCACACAGCAGCATCGCAGCCGTCACTACCGCTGCAGCGAGACGCAGCCCGAAATCGCCGACACCCACCATCATGTGCCTTTCCGTTGTCTCACGCTTTACCCTTGCCGCATCGCATCCGAAAGCCGTTCCAGCGCCAGATCGATGGTCTCATCCCGCTTGGCGAAACAGAACCGTACCACGGAAGTGACCGGATCGGTTTCATAAAAGGCCGACACCGGGATCGCCGCAACCTTGTGCCCGGTGACGATGCGCCGGCAGAAGGCCTCATCGCTCTCGTTGCGTCCAAGCGGCGCCAGATCGACGGTCAGGAAATAGGTGCCCTGCGATTTGAGAACGGGAAAGCCGATTCGCTCCAGCCCGGCGGTCAGACGGTCGCGACCGCGCGAAAGGCGATCCCGCATGTCATGGAACCAGATGTCGGGCTTTGCCAGACCATAGGCCACCGCCACCTGCAGATTGGGGGGCGTGGTGAAGGTGAGAAACTGGTGCACCTTGGCCACCACCCGCAACAGTTCCGGAGCGGCGCAGACAAAGCCGATCTTCCAGCCGGTGAGCGAAAAGATCTTGCCGGCCGAACCGATCTTGATCGTACGCTCGCGCATGCCTGGGATGGTGATCAGCGGGATATGCGAGCCGCCATCGAAGATGACGTGCTCCCACACCTCGTCGCAGATCGCAATCGTATCGAATTCCTGGCAGAAACGCGCCAGCAGCTCCAGATCCTCGCGCGGATAGACCACCGCGGAGGGGTTGAGCGGATTGTTGAACAGCACCGCCTTTGTGTCTGGTGTGAAAACGCTTCTCAGCATGTCTTCGGTGATGCGCCAGTGTGGCGGCTCCAGCCGCGCCAGACGCGGGATACCGCCGGCCTGGCGGATGATGGGGAGGTAGGAATCATAGACCGGCTGGAAACACACCACCTCATCGCCCGGACGCACCACCGAGAGAATCGCCGCGGTCAGCGCCTCGGTGCCCCCCGAGGTGACCATGACCTCGGCAGAGGGATCGAGATCAAGGCCATGCCAGTGGCGATAATGGGTGGCAACGGCCAGGCGCAGTTCCGCCAGTCCCATCATCGAGGGATACTGGTTGTAGCCATTGAGCACGGCGTCGGCGGCGCGGTGCCTTATATCCTCCGGGCCCGGGTCATCGGGAAAACCCTGACCGAGATTGATGGCGTCATGGTCGCGCGCCAGCTGCGACATAACCTCGAAAATGGTGACCGGAAGGGTTGCAAAAACATCGTTCAATGGCTGCATGGCGGCTCACGACTCCCGGCAAAAGGCGTCAGGGCAAGGGATCCGATCCGAGAGAAACGCAGCTCTCACACCATCACCAGGACCTTTCTGAGCAATACAGGAAACAGCGCCTGTGTCAAAGGCCGGCCAGTCACCCCGTCAGGCGTCAAGCCAGGTGAGGCCCGCACACGACTGCTGCGCCCCTCACGTTTCGCCATCCGGCCGTTTCTTCCCGTGGCCATCCTTTCGATCGACGTCGAAGGACCCGGCTCAACCTCAAACCCGCAACTCGCATGGTGACGAATTTCCGGCTGTTGCGACCCCGTTTAAGGGGTCGGGCGCGGCCTCAAGGAAGCCGGGAAAATATGTGAACCGCTCCCGGAGCCGATCTGCGCCATTTTCCACAGCCCTCCAGGAGCAATTCGAAGCGACTATTGCGCAACGGCTCCCGGGGATACCACTATCTCTGTACTGACCGCAGCGCGGCCAGCAAAATGCTGTTCAATCGCTTACTGCGCGCCAAATGCCCGGGTTTCCACGGTCATCTTCCGGCTTTGCAGAAATGCGACCGGCTCATCACGCAACCCGCCTCGCACCGATCGCGACAACACCCGAACCCATCCGGGCCGTGCGTCATTCATCGGGCCGTGCACGATGCCAGCGGGCCCAGAGAAATGCCGGACCCAGCACTCCGCCCCCCCAGCCTGCCATCCGGGTCGCCGTCCTTGCCTGAAATTCCCCGCTCATGAATGCGCGTACAAACGAAATGACGACGAACAGCATGTTCGCTGTTACGCTGGTGAATACGACACCAGGGTCCCGCATCCGGCTACGGAAGCGGGGCGACGCAAGAGCAGCGGACAGCAGGACAACACCCGAGCCGGGAAAACCACCCAGCACATACAGCCTGAAAACGGTTTCCGGCTCTTTGATGAATGCAACCACGCGGACGATAAAGAGCAGGAGGCCCTTTTTGCATCAATTTTTGTGTCGCTGCACACAATCGAATCAACCAGGATACTCAACACCCGCATGAACGCAACATCTCCTGCGTAAGCGTCAAACCGGTACAGGGTCCGCCCCCCATAGCGCGGTAGAATGACCCGTGCGATTCTGTGGCCACTCAATCGAAACCACACGAGGTGTGCCAGAGATGAAAAAGTCAGGAAAAAGT
>WQYW01000040.1 GCA_009781045.1 Alphaproteobacteria bacterium | reverse complement strand
TGGCCATCTCTTTCTGCACTACCCAGCGGTGAAGAGGCAGACCCCCAACGCCAGAATGGTTGCAAGAAGGTGGGTTGATGAAGACGACGTCGACCAGCAGCGGGCCGAGTGGGAGGTGAACTGGTTTGCGGCGGCATTCCTGATGCCTCGCGAGATCTTTACGAGTACGTTTAATAGGCGGAGCGCCAGAGGTGCTGCTGTCGTATTTGCTGTCAGTGTTCAGGCGGTTCAGCTCAGAGCCAAAAGCCTGGGGCTGGAGCCCGTTTAAGCGTGGGAGTTTGTCCGGAGTATCGATCCCGTATTTTCCTGTCGGTTGACCTGGTTGGGTCGACCGGGTGTGCTCACGCACACCCGCGCGGGTTGTGAAACGGTCGTCCCTTGATGTGGGGGATAATGGGAGGAAAGCCTCTCCTCCTCCAACCGGGCATGCGAAAGGGCTGTATGGGAAATTGTGGAGGCTGGACGAGGCGGACGACTTTCAGGTTTACGCTGGTCTGTTGATCTTCACAGCTGCGGGATTTTTGCGACAGCGAAATCGTTTCTGAATGCCTGCGGGTTTGCACGTGGCGACAGCCGGGTTGCTCCAGCTTGCCGGTCCTGGTCAGGAAAAACCCATGCGCGGTTGCGGTGGTTCATGGATGCGCTTTCGGAAAAAACAGATGCGGTAACCTCGCGCCGTGTGCCGGCTTGGCGAGGGCGGGGTCGGCGGGCCGATCAGTCGGAAATGGGCTGGCGCAGGAGTTCGGCGGCGAGCGCCCTTGTGGCGGGGCGCCCGAGTCTCAAGGCCTCGCTGTCGAGGAGCTTGACCGCCTCGAGGGCGGCTGCAGGTGAACGCTCGACGCGGGTGGCGAGGTAGTTGACCACGCTTTCGTCGATATTCATCTGACGGTCGGCGCAGAATTTGACGATCAGCGCCCGCAGCAGCTGCTCGTCCGGAGGCTGCAGGCTGACCATGGGCACCGAGCGCAGGCGCGAGCGCAAATCGCGCAATTCGATCTCAAGCGACACCGGGGCATGGCGGCTGGTGAAGAGCAGATAAGCGTTTTCTTCCCGGGCGAGGTTCATGAGATGAAACAGCGCCCGTTCGTCGAAATCGCCGGCCTTGAGATCCTGGACCGCCAGCGTGCCGGTGGCCAGCGCCGCGGGGACCTCGGTGGTGGTGAGGGCACTGGCGCTGGTCGAGCGGGCGCCCGCCTGCTCGGCCCAGATGGCGCAGAGATGGCTCTTGCCGGAGCCCTCAGGTCCGGCCAGCCACATGACGCGGTGGGGCCATTCCGGCCAGCTGTCGATCAGAGCGAGGCCGGCCGCATTGGCGGGGCCTTCGAGAAAATCGTCCCGGCCCAGGCTCTCGGCGTGGGGCAGGGCGAAGGCCAGTTGTCGGGGATGCACGTGGCTTGCCACCTTAAGGGTTGCTCCATACCGGATTATTATCAGGCGGCGGTGCCCGATCGCCTGCCAGAAGCCGCTCTCAACGGGGTTGCGGACGGCAAAAAAAGCGTGGGGTCATCGTGCCTCAATCGTGCTCATGTGGCGCACCCATTCGATGAGATAGAACAGCATGGAGGAAAGCGTAAAGACGGTGACCAGCGCCATCAGGATCACATCATAGGGCGCAAGCTGGAAATGGAAGGCAAGGGCCGCCAGCACCAGAGCGGCGAAGGTGACCTGCGCCACTGTGTTCAGTTTTGACACCATCGAGGGTCTCATGGCCACCGGGCGGTCGAACAGCCAGGACACGATCACAGCGGCGACGATCATGATGTCGCGCGATACCACCAGGATCACGATCCAGCGCGGGATTTCCCCGCCGATGCCGAGCGCCATATAAATCGAGACCAGAAGGGCCTTGTCGGCCAGCGGGTCGAGCAGGGTGCCGAGCTTGCTGGCCATATTGAAACGCTTGGCGAGGAAGCCATCGACAGCGTCGCTGAGGCCCGCGATCAGGAACAGGGCAAACGCCACCTCGCGCTGGCTTGAGACGATGGCCCAGACGATGACCGGAACCAGCAGGATGCGGCCCAGGGTGATAATATTCGGAATACTCACAGGGCGCGGTTCCCGGCCTCCAGGGGGTGAACTGGTTGTCTACACATAGTACATGGTGCTCCTGCTTGCGAGCCATTGCGCGGGGCGCTGAATCACCGTACAGGGCGCCCAAAACCAGTGGAAATCGGGCATGACCAACCGCGACAACGGCCTCACTTACGCCGACTCGGGCGTCGATATCGACGCTGGCAACCGTCTTATCGACCTTCTCAAGCCCCTGGTGCGGGCCACCGCCCGCAAGGGTGCCGACGCCGAAATCGGCGGTTTCGGCGGGGTTTTCGATCTCAAAGCCACGGGTTTCAAGGACCCGCTTCTGGTTGCCGCCACCGACGGCGTTGGCACCAAGCTCAAAATTGCCATCGAAAGCAAGAATCATGACGGCATCGGCATCGACCTGGTCGCCATGTCGGTTAACGATCTCGTCGTGCAGGGCGCCGAGCCGTTGTTTTTCCTGGATTGTTTCGCAACCGGCAGGCTCGAGCCGGAATCTGCGGCGGCCCTTGTGGCGGGCATCGCTTCCGGTTGCCGCGAGGCCGGTTGTGCTCTGATCGGCGGCGAGACCGCCGAGATGCCGGGTCTGTACCAGGCCGGCGATTACGATCTTGCCGGCTTTGCCGTCGGCGCGGTGGAGCGCGGGGAACTCCTGCCGCGCCCCGACATCGCCACAGGTGACCATGTGATCGGGCTGTCGTCCTCAGGCGTCCACGCCAACGGCTTCTCGCTGGTGCGCCGGATTGTGGAGCGAAGCGGGCTGTCGTGGTCGGCACCTGCGCCCTTCGCGCCCTCGTTGAGCCTTGGTACCGCCCTGCTGGAGCCGACACGGATCTATGTTCGGTCCTGCCTCCAGGCGATCCGGAGAGGAGCGGGGGTCAAGGGCCTCGCCCATATCACCGGCGGCGGCTTCACGGATAACCTTCCCCGGGTCCTGCCCGCCGGTCTCGGTGTCACGATTGATCTGGGCCAGGTGCCGCTCCTGCCGGTGTTCCGGTGGCTTGCCGCCGAGGGCCGGATCGCGGATGAAGAAATGTTGCGGACCTTCAACTGCGGTATCGGCATGGTGCTGATCGTTGCCCCTGAAAGTGTTGATGCGGTCAGCGCCGCACTTGCCGCCTGCGGCGAGAGGGTCACCGCGCTTGGGCAGGTGATGGAGGCGCCGGAGGGGCGGCGCGTGGTCTATCATGGACGATTCGCACAAGGCTGAGGCTTGCGACGGATCCGCATTTCGCCTTTGCTGCAGGCAGCGGATTTCGGGGTTTTTCTTAAAATCCACTGAGGTGAAACATGAAACGCCGTGTCGCCGTCCTGATCTCCGGGCGCGGCTCCAATATGGTGGCGCTGATCGAGGCCGCCGCGACGCCGGATTTTCCTGCCGAGATCGCTGTGGTGGTCGCCAATCGCGCTGATGCCAGCGGGCTTGAAAAGGCCCGGGCCCATGGGGTGGCCACAGAGGTGATTGAAAGCAGGCCCTTTGGAGCGGACCGTGCCGGCTTCGAGGCGGCGCTGAGTGCGCGGCTTGAGGCCCATGGCATTGAGCTGATCTGTCTTGCTGGCTTCATGCGCCTGTTCACTGCGCAATTCACGCAAACCTGGCAGGGGCGCATGCTCAACGTCCATCCTTCGCTGCTGCCCTCTTTTCCCGGACTCGACCCCCACGGCCAGGCCCTGCGTGCCGGCGTCAAATTGTCGGGGGCCACGGTCCATTTCGTCACTGCCGAGACCGATGCCGGTCCGATCGTGATGCAGGAGGCGGTGGTGGTGAAGGACGACGATACCACCGAGACCCTGTCGGCACGGATTCTTGAGGCCGAACATCGGATCTACCCGCAGGCGTTGCGCCTTCTTGCCGAGGGGCGGCTTGCCGGCCGCGGCTGATGCCTGGTCTGGACCAGGGGCGCGCTGGCGCCAGGGTCCATCGATTCACGCTCCATCGCTTCACAGGTCAAGGAACCGGACATGATGCTGCCGAATTCGCCCGAAGGGCGCGATGTCGCCTACCAGCTCCATCCTTATACCAATGCCCGGGCCCATCAGGAGAACGGGCCGCTGGTAATTGTCCGCGGCGAGGGCCCCTATGTCTATGATGCCGCGGGGCGGCGTTATTTCGAGGCGCTTTCCGGCCTGTGGTGTGTGGCGCTGGGCTTCAGTGAAAAGCGGCTGATGGATGCGGCCTGCCGGCAGATGCAGACACTGCCCTTCGGACACAGCTTCACCTCGCGGGCGCATCTGCCCTCCATTGATCTCGCCGAGAAACTGGTGTCGCTGGCGCCGTCACCGATGAGCAAGGTGTTCTTCACCAATTCCGGCTCGGAAGCCAATGACACCATCCTCAAGCTGATCGCCTATCGTTCCAACGCGCTCGGTGAGCCCCGACGCAAGAAGGTGATCAGCCGGATGCGCGCCTATCATGGCGTGACGCTTGCCAGCGCCAGCCTGACCGGCCTGCCGGCCAACCACGGCTCTTTCGATCTTCCTTTGCCGAACCACTTCCATACCGGCGCGCCGCATTTTTACCGCGAGGGGGAGTTGGGCGAGAGCGAGGAGGAGTTTGCCAGCCGGCGTGCAGAGGAACTGGAGGCCCTGATCCTGCGCGAGGGCCCGGAGACCATTGCGGCCTTTTTCGGCGAACCGGTGATGGGTGCCGGCGGAGTGGTGGTGCCGCCGGTGACCTATTGGGACAGGATCCAGGAGGTCCTGCGCAAATACGACATCCTGCTGGTTGCCGATGAAGTGATCTGCGGTTTCGGCCGCACCGGGCGGATGTTCGGCTGCGAAACCTATGCCATCACCCCCGACGTCATGGTGGTGTCGAAACAGATCACCTCGGGCTATTTCCCGCTGTCGGCGATCCTGATGAACGCGCGCATGTTCGAGCCGATTGCGGACGAAACGAGCCGGATCGGCGTGCTCGGACATGGTTTCACCGCCGGCGGCCATCCGGTCGGTACCGCAGTGGCGCTGGAAACCATCAAAATCATTGAAGAGCGCGATCTGGTCGCCCATGCGGCGCGGATGGGGGCCTATATGCAGAGCCGGCTTGCGGCCTTTGCCGACCATCCGCTGGTGGGGGAGGTGCGAGGCGTCGGCCTGATCGCGGCTCTCGAACTGGTGCTCGACAAAAAGACCAGACGTGCCGCAGCGACGCCGGGTGCCATCGGTACCATCGCCAACCGTCTGCTGGTTGAAAGGGGCATTCTCACCCGCAACATGGCGGACGCGGTGGCGATCTGTCCGGCGCTGATCGTCGATCAGGCCCAGATCGATGAGCTGGTCGACGGCTTCAAATCCATGCTCGAGGCGCTGCCGGCGGCAGTGGTGGGGCTGGCCCCGGCTGAGCTGGCACGGAGCTGAAAAACTGCGTGCGCTGTGCCGGTCAGGCCTTTGGACGCTCTTTGCCCGCCCGCGGGTTCAAATCACGCCTTCCTGCCCCGATCACTGCCCACATGGGGCTCGCGAGGGACGGTTTCGGGTCCCCCGTCAGGGCCGGGGGATGGCGATGACCCGGCCGTTGTCGATCGCCAGCGCGATCTGGCCGTGTTTGAGCCGCAGCGCCGCCTGGCCGAATAATTCGAGGCGCCAGCCCTGGAGGGCCGGCACATCGGCATTGTCGTCGGCAGCGATCTGCTCGAGGTCGTCGACGGTGGCAATGACCTTGCTGGCGACCGCGTTGTGCTCGGCCGTCATGCGCAGCAGAACTTTCATGAGTTCAACCGTGGCCGCGGTGGTGCCGAAATTGCTGCGCGGCTTTTCCACTCGCGGCAGGGTGGACAATTCGCGCGTCAGACCGCGCTCGACGGCGATGAGGAGGTCGGCGGCCGATCGGGATTTCTCGAAGCCTTTGGGCACCGACCGCAGATGGCCCAGTTTCTCCACCGAAGTCGGGGCGTGGGTGGCGATGTCGCTGATGGCGTCGTCGCGCAATACCCGTCCGCGCGGGATATCGCGGCTCTGGGCTTCCTGCTCGCGCCAGCTCGCCACCTCGATCAGAACCGCAAGTTCCCGTGGTTTGCGGATCCGGGTCTTGAGCCGCTCCCAGGCGCGGTCGGGAGTGGTATCGTAGGTGCGCGGCGAGGTCAGGATGTCCATCTCGCTCTTGACCCAGTCGCAGCGGCCGAGCTTCTGCATCTGGGCGTCAAGCGCCGTGAAGACGTCGCGCAGATGGGTGACATCGGAGATCGCATAGCGCAGCTGCTCTTCGGTAAGCGGGCGGCGCGACCAGTCGGTGAAACGGTGGCTCTTGTCGAGCCGGTGTCCGGTGACTTTCTCGACCAGATGGTCGTAGGCGATGGCGTCGCCATAGCCCAGCACCATGGCGGCGATCTGGGTGTCGAAGACCGGATGCGGGATGAGGCCGGCGAGATGCCACACGATCTCGATGTCCTGACGCGCGGCGTGGAACACCTTGATCACGTCAGGATTCTTCATCAGGTCAAAAAATGGCTTTAGATCAATGCCTTGAGCCAGGGCGTCGATGACGTAGGCGTCTTGCCTGCAGGCCATCTGGATCAGGCAGAGACGTGGGTAATAGGTGGTTTCGCGCAGGAACTCGGTGTCGACGGTGATGGCGGGGTGGGCGGCCAGTTGGGTGCAGGCGGCGGCGAGCTGGGCAGTGGAGGTGATCAGGTTCATCATTCAGCAGCTGCCCGGGTTGGCTTCCTTCGCGAGGGACGCGGAATTGCGAAGGATGATCTTTCCAGACGAAAGCGGGTGCGACTGACTTTCGTCACGAATCAGCTCTTTCGTCCACAATGCGCGCCGCGAGGTTAATGCGGCGCTGCTGTCAGTCGTTTCCGAAAACGGAAGTCGGATTGAAACGGCGGAAAGCCCCGATATGTCAAGGGGATTCACGCTTCTGCTCCGCTTTGGTCCGCATCGTGGTGCCGCGGTGCCTCAGATTTGAGCCACGGCCGCTCCGCCATTCAGGGTTAACGCCATCGCTCTGGTTCCATCCCTGGAACTCGTGACCGCGCCCGCCTCAGGCAAGCGGATGACCTCCGGATGGGGCTTTCGGGACTGTCCGGCGCCAGTGTGCGGGGATTGCCGGAAAGCCGCAGTTGCCAAAGGGGACGTTCATCAAGGGACGTTCATCAAGCGGGACGGTCAGGACATTGCCGGGCTTCGCTTGCCGGTTGCTGCATATGGCGGCCTCGGCTAAACCCTCGTCTCACGCCTTCACGGGGGCTTTCGATCCGGGCCCCCGATCCGATCCACTGTTTTTTTCCCACATTGTCAGGGCTGCCATGCATCGCTACCGGTCACATACATGCGGCGCGCTCCGCGAAAGCCATATCGGCGACACCATCCGCCTTTCGGGCTGGGTCCATCGCGTGCGCGACCACGGCGGGGTGCTGTTCATCGACCTGCGCGACCATTATGGCCTGACCCAATGCGTGGTCGATCCCGACTCGCCCGCCTTCGCTTTTGCCGAGAAGCTGCGCTCGGAATGGGTGGTGCGCATGGACGGCAAGGTCCGCCGCCGCCCGCCGGGCAGCGACGGCAAATCGACCGACAATCCCGATCTGCCGACCGGCAGGATCGAGGTCTATGTCAGTGAGATCGAGGTCCTGGGTGCGGCGGCCGAACTGCCGCTGCCGGTGTTCGGCGAACAGGACTATCCCGAGGACATCCGCCTGAAATATCGCTTCCTCGACCTGCGTCGCGAAAAGCTGCACCAGAATATCATGACCCGCGGCGCCATTATCGATTCCATGCGGCGGCGCATGAAGGAGCAGGGGTTCTTCGAATTCCAGACCCCGATCCTGACGGCGTCGTCGCCGGAAGGGGCGCGCGACTTCCTGGTGCCTTCGCGCATCCATCCCGGCAGGTTCTACGCGCTGCCGCAGGCGCCGCAGCAATACAAGCAGCTCCTGATGATGAGCGGCTTCGACCGCTATTTCCAGATCGCGCCCTGTTTCCGCGACGAAGACCCGCGTGCCGATCGTCTGCCCGGCGAGTTCTATCAACTCGACATCGAGATGAGCTTCGTCACCCAGGAGGACGTGTTCGCGGCCATGGAGCCGGTAATCACAGGGGTGTTCGAGGAATTCGCCGGCGGCCGGCCGGTGACCAAAGGCTGGCGGCGGATCGGCTTTGCCGAAAGCTTGCGCAAATACGGCACCGACAAGCCCGACCTGCGCAACCCGCTTGAGATGCAGGACGTGTCGGGACATTTCCGCGATTCCGGCTTCAAGGTGTTCGCGCGGATGCTCTCCGAAGCAAAGAATGCGGTGTGGGCGATCCCGGCTCCGGGCGGCGGTTCGCGCGCCTTCTGCGACCGCATGAACTCCTGGGCCCAGGGCGAGGGCCAGCCCGGTCTCGGCTATATCCTGTGGCGTGAGGGCGGCGAGGGCGCAGGCCCCATCGCCAACAATATCGGTGCCGAGCGCACCTCTGCGATCCGCGAACAGCTTGGGCTCAAGGAGGGCGATGCCGCCTTCTTTGTCGCCGGAGACCCCGAGCGTTTCTGGAAATTCGCCGGGCTGGCCCGCACCCGCGTCGGCGAGGAACTGAATCTGGTCGACAAAGAGCGCTTTGAACTCGCCTGGATCGTCGACTTCCCGATGTATGAGTATAACGAGGAGGAGAAGAAGGTCGACTTCTCGCACAACCCCTTCTCAATGCCGCAAGGCGGGCTGGAGGCGCTTTTGAACGAGCCGCCGCTGACCATCAAGGCGTTCCAGTATGACATCACCTGCAACGGCTATGAGATCGCTTCGGGCGGCATCCGCAACCACAAGCCGGAAGCCATGGTCAAGGCCTTCGAGGTTGCCGGCTATGGCGAGCAGGATGTGGTCGAGCGTTTCGGCGGCATGTATCGGGCCTTCCAGTACGGAGCGCCGCCTCACGGCGGCATGGCGGCCGGCGTCGACCGCATCGTCATGCTGCTCTGCGGCACCACCAACCTGCGCGAAATCTCGCTTTTCCCGATGAACCAGCAGGCCATGGATCTGTTGATGGCGGCACCCTCGGAGGCCACCCCCAGGCAGCTCCGGGAGCTTCACATCAAGCTCAACCCGCCGGGGAAATAGCTTTTTGGGTAACTGCCCGGGTTCGAAACCGGGAAAATTGAGGGTCAGGCCGTTTGGGCCACCAGACCGTCAGGCCGTTCCGGGGCGCCAGCGCCTCGTGGACCGCCGGGATGAGGGAGACGGATCCGAAAAGGCAGGCGTCTCTCAGAATGTCCCAGCCGGGCTTTCGCGCGGCTCGAGAGGGCGGTGTGGACTGGATGAAGGCAAAAATCGTCCGCCCCACCCTCGGATCGCAAGCCTGCCGGAAATCTTTTGCGCCTCTTCTCGGATTTCTGTGGGCTGTGGGCAGGGAACTCCCGCCAAAGTTGACTCCTGGCGGGCCAAAGCCACCTCAGATTGTGCCAGGCGGAAGCTTGGTGGCCGAACACACCGAAGGGCCAGGCGTGCGGAAAGGCCATCCCCGCAGTCAATGGAGGGGCCCCGCGCCCGCCGCGAAGTGGCCCAACATAGCAGGCGGAGCGGCGCGCGCGGGGAGTTGCTGTTGACCCACGGGGGCGGCACCCTAAAACCTGGTTACCGACTGGAATCCGGAAAGAGCCCGCAATATGCAGAGGCTGGCTGGCATAGCTCATGAGCGTGGAAATGACGCTGAGCCCGACACGGGCGAGAGGCGAGGGTGCGATGGCGGCCCCGATCGCGACAACGCGCGCCAGGTCCGTGGCCAGATGTCGAACGACGGCTCCTGTCAGCGCCGCGAAGGTGGAGGCACCGGATATGACGAAGCGGTCGCACGCACGTGCTGCGCTGTCGAAAGCACCAATTCCACAGACGAAGTCGGTGGCGTCGGCGAGATCCATCTAATCCACACCGAGAGCGGGAGAGGCCTCCACAATTCGATAGGGGACGCCGCCATAGGCCTGGAAAGGACCTGCGGCATCGACCATGATATCCGGATTCAGGTCCGCAATTGCTGCGGCGACACGGTTGCCGTCGCGGTCAGGAAATGCCGGGAGAGCCGTCGCCGGGCCGGCGGAGGAGCGACAAAAAGCCTCCGCGTTCGGCGTCGACTTTTCCGGATCATGCCTGTCGACCGCGGTGGAGATCCGTTCGCGGCGACGTGTGACGCATGCCATGGCTTCGTTTGATGCTTACCTGCCGCATTTGCAGAAGACTGCGCCGAACATTCCTGCGGCGTCTTCAAGGAGGACCTGCGGCCGATTTCAGACATCGCGCGCCTGCCTTGTGACCTCCCATCCAGATGCCTAAATGAAGCTCCTTGCCGCTGCGTCGGAGTTCTGTTCATTCATATTTCACAGGGTGGAGCCATTTTCCATTTTCTGAGCCAGGGTGCCCTGCTCGCTCGAATACACTGGAGCCATTTTCCATGACGAACATCATCCTTTACGACGATGGGGTCCATAGAAACGTTCTGCTGCCGGACTTTGATGCCGGTGGGATCGCCGTTCAGTCCAATCAGCATCTCATTATCGATGCCGGCGAGGGAATGGTGCTCGATCCCGGCGGCCATCAGATCTATCGCAGGGTGCTGGCGCAAACCCACGACGCCCTCGATGGCGGATTCCTGCGCTACATTTTTCTGTCCCATCAGGATCCGGATATTGTGGCGGCGATGAACGGCTGGCTGATGGCGACCGAGGCCACGGCCTATATCTCGGAGGTCTGGACGCGCTTCGTCTCGCATTTCGGAATGAACCATTTCGTTGAGGACAGGCTGATACCGATTCCGGACGAAGGCATGATCTTCGAGATGGGCGGCACCAACCTTATGGCTGTGCCGGCGCATTTTATGCACAGCGTAGGGAACTTCCACCTCTACGATCCAATATCCAAAATCCTCTACACGGGCGATCTCGGCACCTCGATTGGTGCTGAATACCGACTGGTGGAGGATTTCGATGCGCACCTTCCCCACATGGTGAATTTCCACACGCGTTACATGGTCTCAAACCGCGTCATGAAGGCATGGGCCGCCATGGTGCGCTCTCTCGATATCGAAATCATTGCTCCGCAACATGGCGCGCTTTTTGCCGGCAAAGAGATGGTTCACAGATTTATCGATTGGTGTGCAGACCTCAAATGCGGCAGCGATCTCCTTATTTCGCTCTTCAAGGCCCCCGCATATGTGCAGCGGTGAAAGAGTCTGATGGAACGACTCCGCTGTGTCGAGAAGGCGCAGAATCGTTTTTTGGGGAATTTGATGACGCAGGGCGCGTCGCGGATTGCGTGCTCGCGCCACATCAGGGGTGTGAGCGATGGCGTCGTGAGAGGGGGCGGGTGCCTGCCGACCGTGGCACTTTGGCGGTTTCTCGGTCCAGGATCGAAGATCTCAGGATCGCAGCCAGGAGGTTTTCGCTCACAGGGGCCATCGAAGACGGTTGCTGCCCGGTGTTTCCGATGTCTGGAGCAGTTGGACGATGGCATCCCGGCGTTTTGCGCATCTGCCCTGGCCAGTGCACATTTTGCGTTGGTTCCACTCACGTTCCATCTCTGGAGACTGACTGAGTCCCTTTTGACGTTGTCGAGACCCGCCGCCTCTCATGATGGAGGTGATTCGGGGTGATTCGTGGGAAATGGATGACAATGCGAGTTGACAGAGGCGCAATTTTTCGCCGAGTGCGAACTGCCCCATGTCCGACCTGGGCAGTTACGACGTTTTGAAGCCATCTGGCCCAGGCAAGCGGCTCATCCCTGACGGGCTCCTCTGGCCTGGAACATGCGGGGGGGTGCGTCCCGAGCCTGCGGATGACCTCAACCTCGCTTGCTGCGGTTTCTCCGATCCGCAGCTCTCCAAGGGCATGCGGATCGATGTCTCCCATATGGCACGTGCGGCTTGCGACCTATTTCCGAGTCGATGCCTCCTCCCCCGCGAAGCGCCGTGGAGGGGCCTGGTTCTGGTTGGTGTGAAGGGGGGCTTTGGGAAGGTGCCACGCGGTGCGGGCGACGTTTTTTCAGTGCAGGAGAGGAGGGGCGCGGGGGGCCGCGCCCCTCAAGGGCTTACTTTCTGGTCGATGCCTCGACCTGGAACATATTGAGCGCGGAGACCGGGTCGGTCTTCACCAGATCGACCAGGCCGAGTGCCGGGACCTTGCCCCGCGGCGTCAGCTTGAGAGCGAAGGTCTGTCCGGGGGTCTGCACCATGTGCACCAGCGCGTCGGTGACGGCTGCGGCGTCCGGTGTGGTGGCGGTGGCGCCGATCGTCTTGACGGCTTCGACCACCTGCTGGCGCGCGTCTTCTTTGCTGACATCGCCGCCGTTCTGCTGGAGCATGGCGGCGATGAGGTCGATGAGGCCGGTGTCCCTGAGATCGAATTCGATTGTGCCGGTCTCAATCTGGCGGGCCTCGGTCATGGCCTGCTCGATGTCGGTCGAAAACACGGCGCGGGATACATTGCCGAGGGTGACATGGGCCTTGGTTGCAGAAATCCTGTCGGTCAGGTTGTCGAGTGTGACGTTGAAGCTCTTCGTGTTCTCGTTCCAGGCCATATTGAGCGTGCTGTCGAAACTGATCTGACTGACGCCGGCGGCGATAAAGGGCACCTGCATCGGGTCGGAGGGGTCGGCCGGAACATTGCCCTTGATGGTGAGGTCGAGCCGGGTCGGAATGGTGCCGACATACTGCCCCCAGTTGGCGCCGAAGGCACCAAGAGTGACGATTTTGCCGGTTTTCTTGTAGGGCATGGTGATGCCCCTGAATTCGAAGCCGGTAAGGCCCTGCAGGAAGCCCAGCATCTGATCGGCGGAGGGCTTGCCGGATTTGGCAAGCTCGGACACCACCTGCATCATCTTGCCGGGACGGAAGGCCTTGATGGCAAAACGTTCCATTGCGATCCGGCCCGGTCCGTCGGGAGACGGCACATCAAGGCCTTCGATGGCGAGTTCGTTCTCATCGTAGCGGATGGCATTGAGCTTGCCGCCGCCCACCGTGGTGTCCATCGACATGCCGGTCAATTCGATCCTGCCAACGCGGAAGCCCTGATAGGCGTCGGCCATCCTGGCCAGCACTTCCCTGGCCTGCTCGGGCGAGGGTGGGGCATTTGGATCAAGGGTCAATAATGCCAGGATGTGGCGGGCACTGGATGGCTGCAGCGCAACACCGTCAATCGTGATCCTGCTGACGGCCGCCCGTATCGGGAAGCCGACCTCGTCAGCGGTCAGGGTGACGGAATAAGGCCCTGCGGTCGTATGACCATAGATCTGATGGAAGCTGTCATCGCTGGCAGCTTTGGGATCAAGGAGGGCGAGTCCGGCGGTGAGATCAATGTCGTTGGCTTCCATATTCGCCATCTCGACAGACTCTTTGATGGGCTTGCCGGTCGTTGAGTCCTCCATCTCGATGGCGCCGCTGGCGCGACCGCCTTTGAGCTGCGCAATCCTGCCCTTGCTGATATTCTGATAGACCACGCCGGAAGCTGAGCCGGATCCAGACATGCTGACAGTGGAGGGCCCGGCAGCGGAGGCTTTGGCCGGGGCGGTGGTGCGCATGCTGAAAGAGAAGGAGATGTCCGGCACGCTGACCGAGGAGGCGGTGACGGTCGTGAACTGCTCGATGGCGTAGCGGTAGACCGCGAGCGGGGATTTTCCGGCCGGAAAGTCCGGGAAGCGCAGCGCGCTGGAATAATTCTGCAGCGTGATTTGCGGGACCTTGTAACTGCCCTTGATGGTGAACGATTCCTGGGCGGCATCAACGGCGACATCGACGCCGCTGGCATCGATCGAGTCGGCGGCGATATTGTCCTGCGTGAAGGTGCTGACGCCGGCCGCCCTGATTCGGGCAATGTGCAGGCTGGCCTGGATGGGGCGGTCGGCCTGAGCGGGAGGCTCGATGGCGATGTCCTCAATGGTCAGACTGCGGCTTGCCGCATCAAAGGCCACCGCGCCATGGCTGGCCTTGGCCCCGGTGGCCCGGATGCGCTCGAACAGCGCGTCCACCTCGGCGGTCGCGGCAAGCTGCGCATAGGATCTGACGCCGATTATTCCCGTGCCGACACCGACCAGGATGGCGATGCCGATCAAAACCCGTTTCATATATTCAATCTCCGGTTACCTATTCGCAAACCGCGACGCTGCAATGCAGCAAAGGATCATCCCACAGTCGCCCGGCGTCAGCCAGTCACAAGGAAGGCCTTGATTCTCAAATGTTTGAGAGCAACCCGCTGTTGCGGACGCGCGATCGGATCTTGCCATGGCGCGGGCCGTTGTGCTTGACATCGGCCTTCGACACCACACTTGCGGGTGAGCAGATATAACAAAGGTTCTTGGGCCGGAAAGGTCACCTATGTCATCCTCTTCTTCTGAAGATATTCAATCCGCAGCGCTGGCTTATCATCGCTCCCCGCAGCCTGGCAAACTGGAGATACAGGCAAGCAAGCCACTTGCCAACCAGCGGGATCTGGCATTGGCCTATTCGCCGGGCGTGGCTGCGGCCTGTCTTGAGATCGCCCGGGATCCGGCCGAGGCCGCCTCTCTCACCACCCGCGCCAATCTGGTCGCCGTGGTCAGCAACGGTACAGCGGTACTTGGACTCGGCAATATCGGTCCGTTGGCGGCCAAGCCGGTCATGGAAGGCAAGGCGGTCCTGTTCAAGAAATTCGCCGGAATCGATGTTTTCGATATCGAAATCGCCGCGGACACGATTGAGCGGGTGGTCGAGACCGTGGCCGCGCTTGAGCCGACCTTGGCGGCATCAATCTGGAGGATATCCGTGGGCCCGAATGTTTCGAGATCGAGGCCCAGCTCAAGGAACGGATGAAGATCCCGGTGTTCCATGATGACCAGCATGGTACCGCCATCATCGCCGCTGCGGCCATCACCAACGCGCTGCTCCTGAACGGCAAGAAACTGTCCGAGGTCAAGATCGTGACCTCGGGAGCGGGCGCTGCGGCTCTGGCGACCCTCAACCTTCTGGTTTCGATGGGAGCGCGGCGCGAAAACATCTGGGTCTGCGACACCACCGGCCTGGTCTATGAGGGACGCAACACCTCGATGGACCGCTGGCGGGCGGTCTATGCCCAGAACACCGACAAGCGCAGCCTCGCCGATGTGATCGGCGGTGCCGACATCTTTATCGGCCTGTCGGCACCCAATGTGCTGACCCCTGAAATGGCCATGGAGATGGCCGAGCGACCGCTGATCATGGCGCTCGCCAATCCGGTTCCGGAAATCATGCCCGAGGAGGCGCGCAAGGCCCGCCCTGATGCCATGATCTGCACCGGACGCTCGGATTATCCCAATCAGGTCAATAACGTCCTGTGCTTTCCCTTCATCTTCCGCGGTGCCCTCGACGTCGGCGCCACCGCCATCAATGAGGAGATGAAGCGCGCCGCCGTGGATGCCATCGCCTGCCTGGCGCGGGAGGCTCCGACCGAGGTGGTGTCGCGCGGCTTCGACAGCAAACAGGCCCATGGCTTCGGGCCGGGGTCGCTGATTCCGAGCCCGTTTGATCCCCGGCTCATTTTGCGCATCGCGCCGGCGGTGGCCAAAGCGGCGATGGATTCCGGCGTGGCAACGCGCCCGATCGAGAATTTCGGCGAATATCGGGCACTGCTTGAGCGCTTCGCTTTCCGCTCCGGCCTGGTCATGAAGCCGATGTTCGCCAAGGCCAGGGCGCAGCCGGCAAGGGTGATCTATGCCGAGGGCGAGGACGAGCGGGTGCTGCGGGCGACCCAGGTGGTGCTGGAGGAAAAGCTGGCCCACCCGATTCTGGTCGGCCGGCCGGCGGTGGTCGGGGCGCGGATCAAGCGTCTCGGTCTTTCGATCCAGCCGGGCAGGGATTTCGATCTCGTCAATCCGGAGGAGGATCCACGCTACCGCTCCTATGTCCAGACCTATGTCGAGGTCGCAGGGCGGCGCGGCATCACGCCGGCGGCGGCGCGCACCCTGGTGCGGACCAATAATACCGTGATTGCCGCCCTTGCTGTGGTGCGCGATGAGGCCGACGCCATGCTGTGCGGGGTTCAGGGCCGCTATATGAGCCAGGTGCGCTATATCAACGAGATCATCGGCTTCCAGCCCGGGGTAAGTGAATATGCCGCTCTGGCGCTGATGATCAGCAGCAAGGGGGCTTTTTTCCTCGCCGATACCCAGGTGCGGCCCAATCCATCCGCGGAGGAACTCGCCGATATCGCCGCCCTGTCGGCGGTCCATGTCCAGCGTTTCAACATAACGCCGAAAATCGCCTTCATCTCGCATTCCGACTTCGGCAGCTATGATTCTGATTCCTCGCGCAAAATGCGGCGGGCAACGGAAATCCTGAAGGAGCGCCATCCGGAACTTGAGGCCGATGGCGAGATGCAGGCGGATACGGCGCTGGAGGGCGCCATGCGCAGGCTGGTGCTGCCGCAGTCGGCGCTCGAGGGCGTGGCCAATATCCTGATCATGCCCAATCTGGATGCGGCGAATATTGCCTATCAGACCATCAAAATGCTGGCGGATGCCCTTCCGGTGGGGCCGATCCTGATCGGGGCGGCGCGCCCGGCCCATATTCTCACGCCAGGGGTGACAGCGCGCGGCGTTCTCAATATGACAGCTGTGGCTGTGGTCGAGGCGCAGGAGCGCGCCGCGTGCCAGAAACCGGAATTATTCGCCCAATAAGGGGGGCCGGTTTTTTTTCGCGAAGGAGCCGAGATCTGCGTCGCGCCGGGAGAAGAACCCCCGGCACGGGGGGCTTGGCAAAGGGGGCCTTGTCGCGCAAACAGAGAGCGCCGGGTTTGATAACGGAGCGGGAAATCTCCATAATATTCCCGTCACCGGTTTAATCCGGATAACGGTTTTCATGGACTGTGCGTCACGCCAAGGCGTTGCGTCGGTGAAGGGCAGGGTGCGGTTATGCCAGCGTTTGTGATCTTTGGACGATTTCTCTTTGCCGTCTTCTTTATTTATGTGGGTGCGACCCAGCTGCTCTCGGTGTCTGAGACCGCAGCCGTGATCGCTGCCCATGTCGCGGTGCCGGAAGCGGTGGCCCCCTATGCGACCCAGCTGGAGCAGATGACGGGGATGACAACACCAACGCTGCTGGCGATCGCCAGTGGAGCGCTGGAGGTGATTGCCGGCGTCATGATCATGCTCAATTTCGGGGTGCGCTTTTTTGCCTTCGTGCTGATCGCCTATCTGGCGGTGAACACCTATTTCTTCGCCGACTTCTGGAACCAGGCCGCGCCTGAAAAGGGCAGGATGCTGCTGGATGCGATGAAGAATGTGTCGCTGATCGGCGCGCTGTGCATGATCATCGGTTATGGCCGCGGGGTCCGTCCCGGAGACAAGGCCTATAGCGGCTACTGAACCTTCGAGCGCCGCCATGGCGTGACGGTCACATCCTGCTCCAGACGTTGCGGCGCATGCGGTCTCATCCCATGCGCCGCCAGTATCTGTTGCGGGGTTCGCAGCGGTACATCGGGAAAACACCCCGTGCCGCCCGCCAGGTGGACATGTTCTGCCTGCGACAGCCAGAACACGTCGTAGCGATCCAGGAAGGCCGCGAAGACCTCCGGCCCGCCAATGATGGCGACCGTGCCGGTGTGGATGCCGGCGAAGCTGCAGGCTTGTTCAAACGAGCAGGCAGCCGGATTCCACAAGGTGGCATCGGTCTCCTGCGGATGCGCTGCGAGGACTGCGGTCCTCCGGGTCACGATGATGCGCCGCCGTGGCGGTGAAGTGACGTGTTCTTCATGGGAATGGCGCCCGTGCACCACCAGATCGCAGCGGTTGAGGGCGGCCCGGAAAAATCTCTGGTCGCCGTCAATGCGCAGTGCGTCGGGCATCGCCCGATTGGCATCGGCCAGCATGCCCTCGGCGGAGACGATGACATAGCCCTCGACACGCAGATCCTGGCCCTCGACACGCCGATCCCATCCCATGGAGGTGGAAACCCGGGGGTCCTCAGACCTTATTCGGGTACCGTGGTCACGACGCTGGAGACCGGGCGCTGGCTGACCGTCGGCAGTTTGACGCTCTTGACCATTTCCTGGTCATACTCGGGATAGGTGCCCACCGGCGTTTTTGCCCGCATCGCCACCACCTTGTAGCCATCGGCCTTGAGGCGGCGCAACAGCTCGGGCAGTGCCTCGGCAGTGTGCTTCTGGAAGTCATGCATCAGGATGATGCCCTTGTTGCCGTTGCGGACCAGACTCTTCATCACATTATCGATGATGGTCTCAGGCTTGCCGGCCTTGAAGTCGCGCGAGTCGAGATCGCAGGAAAAAATAGCGATATTGCGCTGGCCGAGATAGGTCACCATTTCGGGCGGATGCTGCAGGGACGGGAAGCGGAAGAAGGGGGCCGGTGAGATGCCGCCAAGCGCCCATTTCACCGCGCTGATGCCTTTTTCGATCTCCTCCCGGCGCTGCTGTTCGCTCAGTTTCTTGTTGCTGAGCGTGGCATGCGACCAGGTGTGGGTGCCCACGGTATGGCCGGCGGCATAGACCTGCTTGAGGATCTCGGGTTCCCAGCTGGCATGCTTGCCGATCGCGAAGAAGATGCCGGTGGTGCACTGATCGGCCAGTGCCTTGAGCACGGCCGGGGTGTTGCGCGGCCACGGGCCATCGTCAAAGGTCAGCACCACCTCATGATCGCGCAGGAAATCGAGTTCCTTGAAATGCTGGAAACCGAAGCCCGGACCGCCAGTGGTATCGATCTCGACGGTGCGCGCGACGCCCAGAGCGTCGGGATTGGTGCAGGCGGCACGAGCCGGCTGTGGCGGCTGGTCCGGCGTCGGGGGATTGACGACTTCGGCCAGCACCTGGGGAGAGGCAGCTTTGGCACCACCGGATTTACTGTCGGAACCCTGAGCAAAACACGGGGTTCCCAAGGTGAGCGAGAGTACGCCGGCCGCCATCAATCCTGTTGCAATACGCATCCTACTGTTCCCAACCACTGAAATTGCGCCAACGCTCTGAAAGCCGGGGCGTCAGCCGCCATCCACGATTCCAGACCTTAGCGCTTTCGAAAACATTCGCGCGCCCTTGCGAGGACGTCACCTGCCCGGACCAAGGCAGGCCCTTCCTTGGCCCTTCCGGGCGCAAGGGAGGGGTGAGGCATTTTCGTCACGCAATCGGTAAAACCGTGCCTTCTCCGGAAGCATGATAGCTCAGTTTTGACCTGTCTCATAGTGCAGATCTGCGCCAATGGTGCTGCGCGTCCCGGGCGGCCGGAGGGGCCGCCCTGGTAGACCACGGCCAGGCTCTGGAAGGTCCGGGAGGTTGATTAAGGTCCGCAAAGCGCCAGCTGGGCCTGGTTTTCGTCAGGCAGCCCTCAAAGGACGCGGTGGCGCTGCGGAGGTCCGCGCGGCGCGCCAGAGGGCCGAAGAAGGTGCAGGAAGAGGGAAGATCCAGGCGGGCTGGGCGCGGTTGGCGCCGCGGCATTTTTCCGGACTTTGGCCTCGCCGCAGGTCCCGTCACTCCGGGCCGGGCGCTCTTTGCGTTCTGCCCCCACCTCGCCCCTGCACATCCGCTTAAGCGGCTCTGAATGTCCGGCGGCAAATTTGACGCAAGCCACACTGCACAAACTCATCATGCGCGCACATCTTCGGTCAACGGATTGCGGATATTTTGGGAATTTCCAGAGGGTGGCGCCCCCGCGATGCCGGCAACAGTCCCGCGTACGCTCCGTGGTTTACGAACATGCCGATGACGAAGATCTCGAATCTGAACCGGAAGCTGATTGAACAGGAGATGTCGCCGCGGATCGCGCTTGCGCTGGTCGATTCGCTCTACAACACCCCACAGTCATTGGCCACGGGTTCGATCTTTGTGCTGATCGCCTCGGTGGCAACCGCCCTGAAGACCGGCTCCGTTCTGATCTGGCTGTGCACCGCCGCCCTGTTGCTGGCTTCCATCATGCGGCTGGCGGTGGCGAGAAAATATCAGGCATGCCGCCACAGTCTCACCGCGGTTAAGTGCCGGCGCTGGAGAACCCTCCATCATGTCGGGGCGGTTGCCCATATGGGCTGCATCGGCATGTGGTCGTTTGCGGCGATCACGATCACCGACGACATGATGGTTCACATGGTCGTGCTGGCGGTCACCACCGGTGTGATTTCGGCCAGCGCCGGGCGGGCCTATGGACAGCAGTCGATCTTCCATCAACAGGTTGCCATAGCCTACGGGCCGCTGACGCTGGCAATGGCGTTGAAAGGCAGTCCCTATTATCTGTTTCTGGCCCTCCTGACGCTTGCCTTCCTGCTCACGGTGGTGCGTATTTCGGCCAACCTGAACCGCATCTTCATCTCCTCGCTGACATCAACGGAATATGCCACGGCGCTGGCCGACCAGTTCGATACCGCACTCAACAACATGCCCCATGGCCTGTGCATGTTCCGTCCTTCCGGCCAGCTGGCAGTGATGAACAGGCGTTTCAAGGATATCCTGGTTCTGCCGGAAGGCATTCTTCGTAACGATCCGACCGCGGAGAACATCGTCGCTGAATGTGTACGAGCCGGGCACTCGCTGTCGCCGGCCAAGGGCGAGGTTCTGCTGGAGCGGATCCTGGCGTCCGAGTCGGTGAACTTTGTCACCACCTACAGCCACAACGGCAAAAGCCAGTCGCTGGCGTGGTCGATGCAGCGCATGGTGGAAGGGGGCACGGTGCTGGTGCTTGAGGACGTGACCGAGCGCCGCAACGCCGAGCTCAAGGTCGAACACCTGGCAAGTTACGATGAACTGACCCAGTTGCCCAATCGCGTCCGCTTCCGACAGGAGATCAAGAAACTGCTGGCCGGCTCCGCCGTGCCGCCGCCCTCGGCGCTCTACTTCATCGACCTCGATCATTTCAAACAGGTCAACGATACGTTGGGACACGCCTGTGGCGACCAGCTCCTGTTCAAGGTTGCCAATCGCCTGCGCGACAGCCTGGGTCCCGACGATCTGGTGGCGCGCTTCGGCGGGGATGAATTCATGGTGTTCCAGCGCAACGTGAATTCGCCCGAGGAAGCCGCCGAGATGGCGAAACGCATCGTCGGCCGCCTGAGCGAGCGCTACCATATCAACAACAACCCGATTGAAATTTCCGCCAGCGTCGGCATCGCGATGACCGTAACCGATGGCACGACCTATGACACGCTGCTCAAGAACGCCGATTTGGCGCTCTACAGTGCCAAGACCGACACAAGGGCGATTTACCGCTTTTTCCACCAGGATATGGCCGCCAGGGTCGAGGCCCGCCGCACCCTCGAACTGGATCTGCGCCGTGCCCTCGAGAACAAGGAACTCGAACTTTTCTACCAGCCCCTGATCAACCTTCAAAACGGCAGAATCACGGCCTGTGAGGCGCTTCTGCGCTGGAACCATCCGGTGCACGGCATTGTTTCGCCTGCCGATATCGTCTCGACCGCTGAGGACATGGGGATCATGACCGAGCTTGGCGACTGGATCCTGGGCGAGGCGTGCATGGAGTGCGCTCGCTGGCCGGATGCCGTCAGTGTCGCGGTCAATATTTCGGCGCGGCAGCTTGAGCAGGAGGATATTCTTGGCCAGGTTCGCCGGGCGCTTAAGCTTTCCAATCTGGAAGCCGCGCGGCTGGAGACTGAAATCACCGAGGACTCGCTGCTCTACAATACGCGTGAGATCCATGAGGTGCTGCGCCAGCTGCGCGCGCTCGGGGTGCGCATTTCGCTCGATGACTTCGGCACCGGTTACTCCAGCCTCAGTTATCTGCATAATTTCCCGCTGCAGAAGGTCAAGATCGATCGCTCCTTCCTCGACAGCATCGACACCACACGGTCGCGCACCCTGCTGCGCGGCGTGGCGCAGCTGATCACCGACCTCGGCATGACCGTGGTCGTCGAGGGCATCGAGACCAACGAGCAGCTCAAGCTGATCACCTCGGGCAGCACGGTGACCGAAGGGCAGGGCTACCTGTTCAGCCGCCCGGTTGCAGCAGGCCTGATCCGGGATCTGCTCAACGCCTCCCATGGCCGGCGGGCGCCAATCGTCGGCAGTGAGCAGCCCAGAGCCGCGCGCGGCGGTCGAAAGCGGTTGCGATAGAGATGAGCCCTCGTTTTCGTCGGCCGATGCGCGCCAGGTCCTGAAGCCGTGCTGCCAGCGGCGGGATGGCGGCACGAGATACCCGAGAGGGGACGATCAGGGGCCAATCCGGCAAAGACTGCGCGTTCCGTCAGCGAGCGTGCCGGAGCAGTCCGGGAGTCGGGCGTTGCCCATGGTATGGTTGCAGGGTTCCTCGCGCACCGGTGGGTTACAGAATAACTCCCGTTGACATCGAATCTCCCGCCAGGACATGGGGAACAGGGAGGGACCGATCTGAGATATTGATCTCCGGCAATCCCGCCGGAAGTTTGCACACCCGGAAGGCGCGGAGGTGGTCCATTGGTGGCGAGAGGTGTGATTGTGGCTTAACTGTGTCATTGTCCTCAGGGTTGGGAAGGGCCTTTGAATTGTCAATTGTCCGGAGACCATTCTTTTCCATGCTGATTCGCGCAGACCAGGTGGCACCTGTGTCGCCGGGAAAAGAGGCGATGACGGCCGGATGGGTGGGTGGTTGGTTGGGTAAGGCCAAACTGCGAAAAGGGGCGCAGCTGTGCGTCAGCCCGGCGGACATCCTTCACGCTTCTGCGGTGAAGCGGATCGCAGCGATTATCAGGCTTTCCCGGATATAGGCTGAGACATGGCTGACGCGGTATATACAATCGGTCACTCAACGCATAGGGTCGAAAAGCTGATCGCTTTACTCAACGAACAGGGCGTGACCGCACTCTGTGATGTGCGTTCGACGCCGTATAGTCGAATGAATCCGCAATTTAATCGCGAGTCTCTCAAGGGGGCATTGAGCGGTGCTGGCATCGGTTATGTTTTCCTGGGCGCCGAACCTGGGGCGCGCAGCGAGGACAAGAGCCGCTGCCGCGGAGGTCAGGTCCAGTTTGATCTTCTCGCGCGAACAGAACTCTTCTTGCGTGGTATTGAAAGAGTGTTGACTGGCGCGAGACGCTACCGGGTGGCGTTGATGTGCGCCGAGAAGGAACCGTTGGATTGCCATCGCACCATCCTTGTATCGCGGTCATTGTTCGAGGGCGGCGTGCCGGTAAGGCATATCCTGGCCGATGGCACTACGGAGGACCACGCCCAGGCGATCCAGCGGTTGGTGGCGATGATGCGGATTCCGGGGAGCGACATGTTCCGGTCTGATGCAGTGGTCGAGCGTGAGGCGTATGAGCGACGGGGAGGCGGAAATCGCGTACCGGGATAAATCTGGCGCCGCCCTTATTGAGCACCTATCGAACAAAAATGGGTAGGACGCAGGTGAAACGTTTCACAATCGGATTCACCAAACACCAGGGCGTCTGCTGAATCCTTCTTCAAAAAGGCCGTCGCGAGCGCATATCAGGAAGGTGGTTGATGTCCGCCTGAACAATGTCTCACAGCTTGCCCCACAGGGCTTCTGAAGTGAGCGTGGGAGTTGCTGAGGGGCGCCGCAGAGGGGAAGTGTGCATCGGCGAGGGTCATTTTTGAGGCGGAACTCGCAAGGCAGGGACAGGAGCTGGAGCGGCCAGGCCGGGTTGGGCCCCGACCTTCCTGGTGCAAACCGGACCCTTCCGGGCCCGGCAGATGCAGGCTGCCAAGGCGGGGGGGGCGTTATCGATTGGTGGTGATGTACGCGCGGCACAAGGGAGCCGTGTGGATTGTGGCAGCACCATCTTGGGTGGCACGGGCTCCGGGCGGCGCTGGGCGTCCCGGTCAGACATAGTCTGAGCGCGGTAATTTGAGGATCACGCCCGGACGGGTTGCGCAGCGGGTGGCGATGCCAGGGCTTGCCGGAGGACAACAGGTTCCGCGACCGCGAGGCCGCGGCTCTCGGAGGCCCTATGGCCGCCAGTCGCCAGGGTGCGGAAAATCGTCGGGCTCGACCCGTCTTCCGATCTCGCGGGAGGCCGCATTTCCGCGCTGAAAAACAGGCGAAGCGGCCCGAGCGGCGACAACAGGTAAAGGCCTGCCATTCCCCGCCGGGGAAGAAGTTTCGCCTCTGGCGCTCGGGTCGCGTGCGGCGTCCTGTTCATGGGTTGCGGGCGAGCTGGGTGGCGAAAGCGGCGACGGTGCGGCTGTAGACCTCGCTCTTGTTCCACTGCTGCAGCACGGCGAAATTTGGGTTGCCGAATTCCCACCCCTTGCCGCGCTGCCAGCCCTGGGTGCGGAGAAAATTGGCGGTCGAGGCCAGGACGTCGGAGACCCGATGCAGCAGGTCGGGATGGCCGCCACCTTCGAAATCGACGGCATATTTCATCCAGGACGAGGGCATGAACTGGGTTTGGCCGAGTTCGCCGGCCCAGGCGCCGCGCATGTCGCCGGGTGCCAGGTCGCCGCGCTGGACGATGCGCAGGGCATCCATCAGTTCGGCCCGGAACAGCTCGGACCGGCGGCAGTCGTAAGCCAGCGTCGCCAGCGCCCGGAGGGTGGCGAACTTGCCGTTATTGGTGCCGAAATCGGTCTCCAGCCCCCAGATCGCCACCAGGACCTCGCCCGGAACGCCATACTTCTCTTCAATCCGCGACAGGAGCGAGCCATGGCGCTTCATCATGTTGGATCCGCGGGTCAGGCGCGGCGGCACCATGCGGCCGGAGAACTGCTCGAAGGTCTGAGTGAAAACCTGCTGCGAGCGATCCCGGGTCAGCACGGTCTGGTCCAGGGTGACGCCGGCGAGGCCGGCGTTGATCGCCTGCGACGAGATCCCGGCAGCGGCGGCATCAGTCTTGAAAGCGGCAAGCCAGCCATCAAAATCGCCGGAGCCGCAGGCAGGGGCGGCGGGTGCGGGCGTGATGGCGGCGGCGAGTGTGGTCAGGGTCAGGAAAAGGGCAGCCAGGATCGGATGATTCATCGGACAAGGCAATTCTATCGAGGGTAATGTGGCAGGGCTCAAGCCATTGTGGCATCAACCGTGGCCAAGACAAGGCCAAGACAAGGCGAAAATCTGTTCAAAACCCTGCCTTTGCCGAGGTCACACTGGGCATGGCCGGCCTCGGGGGCTGTGAGGTTACGAAACATGTTCTGTCCGATCGGTTTCAGATTGCCGCGTCCTCGCATGCGGCCTGCGGTGAGACCGTGATCGCGTGGGGGGCCGGCGCGATTCACCCTTTGCTGTGTGGTCCGCTCCTGTGGCACGGCGCATTCCGTTCCCCGGCTTCTCACGTCGTCCACCAGAGCGCTGTGGCGGGTCGGTTCACAAAAGCATCCATGTTTCTCCAAAACAGACAGGGCTCGGCTTGCCAGGGCATGCAGGATCCGGTCCGCGCAGCCTGAATAGAGCCAGCTCACGTCTGTATGTTGGACAATATCGCGATTTGTCATCCATGAGCACAAGATGGCGAAGCAGCAGACAAGGGGGGCGGCTCCCAGGTGAAACTGCGCGCGATAACGCGTGACAAGGCCGGCGAATTGGCGGGTGCAGCAAGTCCGCGCGTGAGAGCGGTGATGGAGGCGGCGGAACGTTCTGGACTGCTGGGAGAAAGGAGCGCTCGCATCACAGGGCGCACCAGAGCTACGCTTATCCAGCAGGCAAAGGAGCAGACGGGGATTACGAAAGATACGGATCGAATTTGCGCTCGCCAATATCGCCCTTGTTGACAATTTTGCCGCGACTTTCCGAAGAACGCTGGGTTCGGTCGATCCGGATCTGAAGCCTGGATTCCAATTCACCGACGGGTTGTCCGCGAGTTGACGTGATCCTTCTCCTACCAGCTCCGGCGTTGCATCAGGTGACGCCGGAGTTGCCGGTTTGCATCCAGCACGGCACATCAAGTGGTGCACTTTTGCTTTGCGACCACTCTTCGGTGGGCACGCTTTGATCCAGCAGCGCGGTTGAAGAGGCGTTCCGATCAGGCAAACTCCCCTTTGTCGGGAGTCCTGTTGGGCCGGGGACAGAACTGCTGTTCGACACGTGCGCAGACATTGATGGTCTGAGTTCGAACAGCGACCTAAGACGATACGTGGTCTCCAACTCAGGGATTCAGGCTGCAGAAAGGCTTATGGCCCAGTTCGGGGCGAAGGACCCGGGAAAATTTGCAAGTTGCAGTTTCCCGGGAAATGCCCCATCCGATGCCTTCATCCGATGCCTTGCACAGAGTCCCCTCCAGCTTGCGCTGTGCCGGGCTGCGGCGGGCTCAAGGTGCACCGGGGCGCTGGCTTTCGGGGCGGGTGCAGACGGGGCGGCCTGCTGCGAAATGGCACGCGTCGCACGACTTCCGGCTTCCTATGGATAATCGCGCTGGTGAGGGGGGCGTGCTGTGGCGCTCATTCATGTGTTGTTCAGGAATGGCGGTCGCACGAGGTCAATTGCACGTTCTGCTGTGAAAAGTGAGGCTCTTTCAACCCCCGGTCTTTGAAATTTCATCGTAGAAAAGCCCGCTCGCCCGGCTTCGCGACAGTGATGAATTGTACTATAGAAGGCCTGCGGAGACCCGCTCCGGGTCTTTTTTGAGGAGTAAAGATGAGCATTTTTGGAAAAATCCTGGGCGGAATCTTCGGCTCGAAGGCCGCCGCCGCTCCCGCTACCGCCGGTGCCAAGCCCGGTGATACGCCGGTGGCGCCTGCGGACAGCGTCGATGTCGCGGAGATCGTTGACAAGGCGGTTGCTGCGAAGAAGGAGAAGCTGGAGTGGCGGACGTCGATCGTCGATCTGATGAAGGCGCTCGATATCGACTCAAGCCTTTCGGCGCGCAAGGAACTCGCCAAGGAACTTGGCTATACCGGCGACACCAGTGACTCCGCGACCATGAATATCTGGCTGCACAAGCAGGTCATGACCAAGCTTGCGGCCAATGGTGGCAAGCTGCCGCCCGAGATCAAGCGCTGAGGCCTGATCGTCAGCAGTCGCTGGCGAAGTCTCGTGCAGGACTGTGCGTCAAGGCCCGCCGTCAGCGCGGGCCTTGACGTTTCCGGCGGGGCAGCGTTTTGTGGCAGGCCACAGGCGGGACAGAGACGGCCCGGCGGCACGTCCTGCTGGCCTGGTGCCTGCGGCTGAGTTGCGGGAGAGGCGGCGAGGACTTAAGGAGATGGACCAGGTCAGACTGAGCAAGTTCCTGAGTCTGGTGCTGCGCCACCAGCCGGAGACAATCGGGCTCACGCTCGATCCGGCAGGCTGGGTCGGGGTTGAGGAGCTGATTGCGAAGGCCGGCGCGGCGGGAAAGAGATTTGACCGCGACCAGTTGCTGGAGGTGGTGGCCACCAGCGAAAAGAAGCGTTTCACGCTGTCGGACGACGGCTGCCGGATCCGGGCGGCGCAGGGCCATTCGGTGCGGGTGGAACTGGGGCTGGCCGCCAGGGAGCCGCCTCTGGTGCTTTTTCATGGCACGGCGACACGCTTTGTGGCCGCGATCCTGGAAGAGGGCTTGAAGCCGCAGGGGCGGCAACAGGTGCATCTGTCGGCGGATGAGGCGACAGCCGTGCGGGTCGGTCAGCGTCATGGCAAGCCGCATATTTTCCGGGTCGACAGTGCGGCGATGTACGCCAGGGGACTGCAATTCTTCCAGGCCGATAACGGCGTGTGGCTGACCGACGCCGTGCCGCCGGAGTTTCTCAATTCCATGGGCTGATGCAGCCGCACGAGGCTCGAAATGGCTTTCGCGCTTGGTCAGGGACCTGTCTCAGGTTCGTGCGGTTCTGGCCATGGCGGGGCGCGAGCAGGCCAGGCTGTAGCTCTGGCAGATGGATGTCGAAGTCACAGGGGCAGGTGCCAGCCTCCGGACGGCCCGACCGGGTCAGATACACCCCTGAGAAGCGGCCGGGTCGTCGATTTGGACGCCGGATGCCGCGTTGTCGTTGCCGCGTGCGCGGGCGATGACTCGGAGCCTTGCGCCCATGGAAGGGGCAGGGGAATCGATTTCGATTTCAGGTTCGGTCTGGACTTTTCCGTGGTCGCTGTCGCAGCCCAAGTCGGGGCAATCGAACCTGCACCATTGATGCGGATCGAGCGAGACCCCAGCAGGGGAAAACGCCATGCCGTAACCGTGAGAAGTACCGGGATCGGGGAGCTGGCTTACTCTGCTGCCTCTGACTTCTTCGCGCGCTTGCGTTTGGCGCGCTTTGCCAGCACAGGACCGAGATAGCGGCCGGTATAGCTCCGTGGCTCCTTGACGATGTCTTCGGGCGGGCCCCAGGCAACGATTTCGCCGCCGCCATCGCCGCCCTCCGGGCCTAAGTCGATGACCCAGTCGGCGGTTTTGACCACTTCGAGATTGTGCTCGATGACCACCACGGTGTTGCCCTGCGCAACCAGTTCGTGGAGCACCTCGAGGAGCTTCTTCACGTCGTGGAAATGCAGGCCTGTGGTCGGCTCATCGAGAATATAAAGCGTGCGGCCGGTGGCGCGCCGCGACAATTCCTTGGCCAGCTTGACGCGCTGGGCCTCGCCCCCCGAGAGCGTGGTGGCCTGCTGGCCGACATGAATATAGTCGAGACCGACACGGTGCAGCGTGCCGAAGGTTTCGCGCACACGCGGCACCGCCTTGAAGAAATCGACGGCTTCCTCGACCGTCATGTCGAGCACATCCGCGATCGATCTGCCCTTGAACAGTACCTCCAGCGTCTCGCGATTATAGCGCTTGCCCTTGCAGGCGTCGCAGGTGACGTAGACATCGGGCAGGAAGTGCATCTCGATCTTGATCACGCCGTCGCCTTCGCAGGCTTCGCAGCGGCCACCCTTGACATTGAAGGAGAAGCGGCCGGGTTCGTAGCCGCGGGCCTTGGCCTCGGGCAGTCCGGCGAACCATTCGCGGATCGGGGTGAAGGCCCCGGTATAGGTTGCGGGGTTGGAACGAGGGGTGCGGCCGATCGGCGACTGATTGATGTCGATGATCTTGTCGATATGTTCCAGCCCCTCGATGCGGTCATGGGGGGCGGCCGGATCGCTGGCGCCGTTGAGCTTGCGGGCGATGGCGCGATAGAGCGTATCGATCAGCAGCGTGGATTTGCCGCCTCCGGAGACCCCGGTGATGCAGGTGAAGAGGCCGAGCGGGATCTCGGCGGTGACGTTTTTGAGATTGTTGCCGCGGGCATTGATCACCTTGAGGGTGCGACGATGGTTCGGCGGCCGCCGTTGCGGAATCGCGACCTCCAACTCGCCGGTGAGATATTTGCCGGTGAGGGATTTGGGATCGGCCATGATGTCGGCGGGCGTGCCTTGGGCGACGATATGGCCGCCATGCATGCCGGCCCCGGGGCCGATATCGAGGACGTGGTCGGCGAGGCGGATGGCGTCCTCGTCATGCTCGACGACGATGACGGTGTTGCCGAGGTCGCGCAGGCGCTTCAAGGTATCGAGCAGGCGGGCGTTGTCGCGCTGGTGCAGGCCGATCGAGGGCTCGTCGAGCACGTAAAGCACGCCGGTGAGGCCGGAACCGATCTGGGAGGCAAGGCGGATGCGCTGGCTCTCGCCGCCCGACAGCGTGCCGGAGGCGCGGGCCAGCGTGAGATAGTTGAGGCCGACATCCAGCAGGAAGCTGAGCCGCTCGCGGATCTCCTTGAGGATGCGCGAGGCGATCTCTTTCTGCTGGGCGTTGAGGCTCGCCGGCACGGTTTCAAACCAGTCGCCGGCGGCCCTGACCGACAGCTGGGAAATCTCGCCGATATGTCTGCCGCCGATTTTGACGCACAGCGTCTCGGGCTTGAGGCGATAGCCCTGGCAGGCCGGGCAGGGCACGTCGGAGAAATATTTTCCCAGTTCCTCGCGCGCCCATTCGCTCTCGGTCTCGCGATAGCGGCGGCTGATATTGGTGATGACGCCCTCGAACGGCTTTTTGGTGTCGTAGGAGCGCACGCCGTCCTCATAGGAGAAGCGGATCTCATCCTCGCCCGAACCGTAGAGGATGGCGTCGCGGGTTTTCTTCGGCAGATCCTTCCATCGGGTATCGAGCGTGAACTTGTAGTGGCGGCAGAGCGCGGTGAGGGTCTGGAGGTAATAAGGCGAGGTCGATTTGGCCCAGGGCGCGATGGCGCCCTTGCGCAGCGTCAGTTCCTTGTCGGGAACGACGAGGTCTTCGGTGACATGGGCTTCGACGCCGAGCCCGCCGCAACTGGGGCAGGCGCCGGTGGGGTTGTTGAAGGAGAACAGCCTTGGCTCGATTTCCGGGATGGTGAAGCCGGAGACCGGGCAGGCGAATTTTTCGGAAAACAGGATACGCTCGGGGCCGCTTTTGTCGTGGATCTTTGCGGTGCTGCGGGCCGCGCCCCTGGTGCCGGTGGTTTTCGCAGCCCCGCTGCCCTCGGCAGGCGGTGCGTCGGCAAATTCGATCACGGCGAGGCCGTCGGCGATCTTGAGTGCGGTTTCGAAACTTTCGGCGAGCCTCTGACCGGTATTGGCTCGGACCACGATGCGGTCGACGACGAGGTCGATATCGTGGGGGAACTTCTTGTCGAGGGCAGGAGCCTGGGCCAGTTCGTGGAAGGTGCCGTCGATTTTGACCCGCTGAAAGCCTTTCTTGAGGAAGTCTGCGAGTTCCTTGCGGTATTCCCCTTTGCGTCCACGCACCACCGGGGCCAGCAGATAGAGGCGGGTGCCCTCGCTCATAGCCAGCACACGGTCGACCATCTGCGACACGGTCTGGCTTTCGATCGGCAGGCCGGTGGCCGGGGAATAGGGCACCCCGACCCGGGCCCATAACAGGCGCATATAGTCGTAGATCTCGGTGACGGTGCCGACGGTGGAACGCGGGTTCTTGGAGGTGGTCTTCTGCTCAATCGAAATCGCCGGTGACAGGCCATCGATCTGGTCGACGTCGGGCTTCTGCATCATCTCCAGGAACTGGCGGGCGTAGGCCGACAGCGACTCGACGTAGCGGCGCTGGCCTTCCGCATAGATGGTGTCGAAGGCAAGGGAAGACTTGCCGGAGCCGGAGAGGCCGGTGAAGACCACGAGGCGGTCGCGGGGAACCTCGACGTCGATATTCTTGAGATTGTGCTCGCGGGCACCACGGATCGAGATGGCGCGCAGGCCCGAAGGCGCGCCGGGCGTGCGGTGTCTTGCCTTGCTGACGTCGTCCATGGCGTGATCCCGATTGCGTGGCCTTGCATGTCTGCCGCGTCAACGGGCGGGGGCCAGATCGCGGCGGAAGCCTAGGAACAACAGCTGTGGATTTCCAGCGCAACCTCAAAATCGTCAACGATTTATTGTCCGACAGCAGCTTGCCCCCCGGGTGCGCAAAAGCGCAATCCGGTCCTCGGTCTCTTGAGAAATATCCGCATTTTCAAAGGCTTGGAAGTGTTGGGGGCGTGCGGGAAGCTCTGCGCCAAAGGCCTGAAAACCCAAAAACCGCGTCCGGCAGCATTTGGCGGCAGGCGGCGGGCATATCTCAAGCGGGGGCGAAGAGTCCCGCCGGCGCCCTTTAAGCCGCGCTTCCGGAGAGATCCGAAAGCCCCCCCAGGATCAGTATTTCGCCACCGCCGGACCGCCCCAGCGATAATTGACGCGCACCATGCCCATATCGACATTCTGGTGCACACGGTCGGTCCCGTCGAAGTTGCCGGCCGGAGTGGTGAAGGACGAGTTCCTGTCCGACAGAAAGACGTGGTTGTATTCGACGCCGACCGACCAGTTTGGTGCAAAGCCGATCTCAAGCCCGGCACCGACCGTACCGCCCCAGCGGGTCTCTGAGGCGGAGGCATTCACAGCGCCGTTCGGAGCCAGACGATCGAAGTTGCTGCCGACCACCGCAGCACCGCCCTTGACATAGGTCAGGACGTTGCTCCAGGCATAGCCGACATGGCCGGTGATGAGCCCGAAGGAATCAATGCGGGAGCGGTTGGTATCGGTATTGAACGGTGCGACAACGTTTGCACTGCGGTTGCTGCCGGAAAAGTCCGCCCAGTTGCCCTGTCCCTCAACGCCAAACACCCAGCTGGAAGCCTGCCAGCGATAGCCGAGCTGGCCGCCGACGGTGGCACCGGTGGCATCATGACAGCCCTGGTGGTTGGGCGCATTGACAGCTGCACCGTCCTGGTCGGTCACCAGATTCCAGCATTCCCTGGCCGAGCCGCCACCGGCATTGATGCCGAGATAGAGGCCGCTCCAATCGTAGATGGTGGAGGCCATCGGCGCGGGCGCCTTCACATAGGGGCGTGCGGTAAGGTCAGCAGAACGGGCTGGAGCCGACAGGCCCAACACGATTGCGCTTGCTGCAATCAGCCAACAAAATCTCATCTCATCTCTCCGCTTTTCGGCTTCTTGAGCAGCTCGAAGGACCGAGAATTCAAGAGCGGAAGAATCTGCCAGTTCAGACCATGTGTCCTGGGGCCTTGGCACCATGATCGATGGTTCCCAATGATAGCGCTTTCGGGCCTTTGAGTCCGTCGCTCAAATGCAACAGTCGGTCGCCAAGTTAAACAGCTAAGTTAATGGAATTTAAGGTCTTTTGCTCTGGCAAGGGCTTTGCGGGGGGCGGCGCCCGGGGGAACTTTGGGCAGACGCGCGAAAAATTTCCGGTTTTTCTGGAACGAATCTGGAACCAGAACGCCTCTGGAGCGTTGAATGGGGATAACCCGCCGCCCCGGCGGGTTTGACTCTTTCGGGCGGCGTATAAGTTCCGCTGTCCTGGGAGACGTCCCTTGAAGTCTGGCCGGAGGCGGATGCCTCCGGTTTGTTGCAAACGAACTGGCGATTTGGAGAGTGATGATGGCGGGTAGCGTCAACAAGGTGATTCTGATTGGAAATCTCGGCAAGGACCCCGAGGTCCGTCGTACCCAGGACGGGCGGCCGATCGTGAATTTCAGCCTTGCGACCACGGAGAGCTGGAAGGACAAGGCGACCAATGAGCGCAAGGAGCGCACCGAGTGGCATCGTGTCGTGGTGTTCAATGAGTCGATTGCCAGGGTCGCCGAGCAGTATCTGAAGAAGGGCTCCAAGGTCTATGTCGAGGGTCAGCTGCAGACCCGCAAATGGACCGACCAGAGCGGGGCCGAGAAATACACCACCGAGGTGGTGCTGCAGAACTTCAGCGGTGCGCTGACCATGCTGGATACCCGTGGTGGGGGAGGGGGCGGCAGCGCGCCGCCGTCAGGTGGTGGCTATGGGGACGACCGTGGCGATTACGGAGCGCCTCCATCGGCCGGTGCTGCGCGCCCGGCGAGTCCGCCTGTACGCGATGATATGGATGATCAGATTCCCTTTTAACCCGTACAGCTAGTTGATTTTAAACGAGAAAATCGCTTAACTAACAGGCCGCGGCTCACGCTTCGAGCCGCGGTTTGCATGTTCCGGTCTCAAGGCTCTGACCCCGATTTCGTCACTCCTGATCTCGGTCGTGGACCAGATGTGAGTTCCACACCGGCGTGCCGCCGCCCCCCTTGAATGAAACCCGATCCCCAGGGCGCCGCCATACCCGGATTTGGCGCCAGTTTCTTTTAAGGACAGGGATGCCCGGGGCGCAGCCCGCGTTGGTGTGCGGATGCGAGGGCCTGGGCGATCACAAAGCGTCAAGCCGGGGCGGTCGCGCCGTTGGCGGATACCGTTCACGAAGATGTTACGATGCGATGGTCTTGTCCATGACGCATCTCTGTGATCTTCGACTGGCGCCACAAAAATCCTTGAAAGTACCACGTTCCTGATCGGGCGGTGAGGGATCGTGGCTGTGTGACGACAGGGATGACCTGCTCAACCGCAGGCCGGACAGAGTGTGAATGTGAGGCCTATCCATGTTTTCGATCCCAAGCAGACATCTTGCTGTCCTGGGCGCTGTGTGTGCCATGCTTTTTCTCGCGGGCTGTGGGAGCAAGGAGCCGGAGCAGCGCAAGGCGTTCATTGCATTCATGGAATACGCTGTTGCCCACTGGACGACGGATTCGATGCAGACGTTGGACCATCAGCAGAAGGAAAAATTCGGACCTTATGCCGACCATTATCAGATCATCGTCGACTTCAACGCGGCCATGAGTGAGGGCAACAAGGCGCTCAGTGAGCCCAATAAGGTGCAGCAGAAGCTCACCAACCTGAAACAGTTGCAGGACAACTGGCAGCAGATTGCCCCCCTGCGGTCGCAAATGACCAGGGTTGCGGACAGTCTGGCCGGCGATCTGCGGAAGGCGGAGGATCTGCGTGCGGGGCTGAAACAGCCCGACGATGTCAAGAGCGTCTACGACAAGCTCTTCGCGAAACTGGTGACGACTCCGGCCAAAGCCATCCGGACCGTGATGCCCTCTTTGCAGGAAACCTTCCAGGTGACGGAGGAAAAGGGTCAGTTTCTCAGTGAGAACCGCGGCGCGGTGAAGATTTCGCCGCTGGGTATGTCGGTCGATGTCCCTGATCCGGCGCTGGCGTCGAAATGGAAGGAGATCCTCAAGCGGGAGGAGGCCGCGGGGCGGCATCTGTTGAACGCCATAGCGGAGGTTGCAGCTCAGTAAACGCGCCTCGCACGTCAGGTCTTGCCGTTTCGCACACGCGGTCGGATTTTGACCGTCAGGGAGCTGGCGTTGCGCGACAGCGCCAGGCATATGCCAGTCCAGGCCAGGGCCGTGACGGCTGAGGAGTCACGGCCCTGCGGGCACCAGCAGCGGCGCATTCGGATAGGGCCTCGGGCGGGCTGCTCGCCGTGCCTCACTTCCCCACTCCGGTCGCGCCACAATTTCGCGCCAGTCCGAAGATGAGTGGTGCCAAACGCCGGACTCGCTGGCGTTCACTGCAACCTGACCCGGCTTGCGGGTCAGCCGAGGAAAGACGGATGAGAGTCGCAACAGAGTTCGGGACTGGAAACCAGTTCCGCGTCAGCAATGTTCTTACGCGCGCCTGGGAGGTCATGTCGGCAAACTTTGCGCTTTTCTTTGCCATTGGGGTGTTGATCGGTCTGCCGATAGCGATCGTTGAAATGTCCTATAATCCAAGAGGAGTGCTTACACCGGAGGCGATACAGTCAGGGGCGGTCACGCAGGAATATACTAATCCGTGCATAATATTGATGACCTTAAGCTGCGGCGTACTTACAATCCTTATGCCTGAAAAATGCGCGGACGGAATCTGGCCTCATTTGTAGCTTACGCAATCCACGCCTAACCG
>WQYW01000039.1 GCA_009781045.1 Alphaproteobacteria bacterium | reverse complement strand
TGGCTGGTCAGGAATGCAGAACTCATGGCTGCATTGAGGATCTGCCGGGTCAATGGCGACTGGTCAAGGTACTGGGAGACGAAAATGGCCGCCTGAGGTCCCCCACGCTTTTAATCGCACCCGGTGGTGCGCGGCGACCGGCATGCGGCGTCGGCAGCGGATGTGTGTGCAGGGAATTTCGTAATTGGGGCAAAATGACTCGCACCCTGTTGCACCAGCACCCTACCCCAAGGGCCCGCCCTGGGTGGGGTGGGGAACCTGTGTCGACAACCGCCAGGATCTCAGGGGTTCGATCTTGTTCGGCACGTCATGCATCCTGCACCCTTCTCCTTCAGACAGCGGCTGTGTGACCGCCAGTGAGACCAACCGGACAAAGCCTTGGGGGCCTTTCGGGTGTTGGGGGGTGAGTGTCGGACGGAAAGGGCGCTATTCTCCGCAGGCACCAGCGGATGGCAAGTCAGCCGGACTGGCATCGGTGAGTAAAAGGTCCGGCCAGGTGGAGAACATCGGGGGCACATGGAACCCTGAGGCGGTCACCGAGATAATGGTAGAACGAGATCCCGAGCTTTAAGCAGGTCTTCATGCTGGTGGATCGCCGTTCATTCGACATCCAGGGGCCGGGAAGGGGCCTGTGCACACGATCCTGCGGCTTGCATGGTTTGCCGTCTTTTCCGTCATCGCGCGCTTTCCTCCTTTCCGCTTCGAATTGGGAGCGCACACGCGCCCCCAAGCGTCCTTTGCCTGCTTGGAAAGCCACTTGCCGGGCCGGGGTCGGCCGGTCAACGCTGGAGCGAAGCGACACCCGAAGGGCTCGGCCTTGAGGGGACGACCCTGGTCTGGCTTCATCAGTTCAGGCGGGTAAAACGTTTTCGCTGGCGAGACAGCGAGCATGAACGCTAAAGGTCGAAACAGCATGTCATCCAGCACTCCCATCTTGATCCAGCGGTTTCCATAGAATATAAGACTTTTTACGTGGTTCTTGATTCGAAGCTCCATTCCTGTGTCGATTACTCCTTTTTGAGAGATTGCGAGAAAAGTACAAATGGCCCTGCTTTCACAATCCGCTCTTGAGCAGCTCAACAAGCCTCATCATATTTACTATTCCAAACTGAAGCTCATCTTCTTCACGGCACTTATTGGGGTGTTTGCCGCCATCTTTTTGCTTGGGGGATTGATGACTTCCCTCAAGAAAGGGGGAGGCGGTTCTGCGGTGATGTTCATGGGCCTTGGAGTGGTCCTTTTGGTGATGATGATCGTCAGAACGCTACCGTCTTGGCGTGGCCTTGGTGAGCCAGCCGTCACAATCTCCATAGAGGGGCTGCGTTTTCGCGGTGAGACTGTCATCCCCTGGTCTTCCATTGAGGAGAATGATTGGCATTCGCAGGGTATAATGGGCGTGACTTCGGCCGCAAATATTCTCCTTCGAGCAGGACGCCCCAAGCGCAAGATCCAAGCGCTGTTCTTCAAGTGCGACGGCGAAGAGTATTTGCATTACTGCAACCTCTATGAGGCTGCCAGCCGGCAAGGCTAAGCCTGACGAGATCATGTTCGCGAATCAGACTCTTGGCGTCGAACACGAGGTTGAAAACCCCTTGATCGATGGTGCGCGCGTGCCACGTTGCGTGCCTTGGGCTCCGCTAACATGGATCGCAGCTGGGATGTTGGTGCCGTTCGGCATTTACGGGTTGATTCGGTTCCATGCCATCAGCCTTCTGACTCTCGTTCAGATTTTGGTTCTTCCTTCATTGTTGTATGTTTTATACATTATTATCAATGTCGCAACGGTTTGGGCTTGGCTAGTCGGGGCTCGCATTTTTATGCTTTCACCGATGGGTTTCCGGCTTGGTGCGCGCGATATCAGCTATCAGATTATCGCCTATCTTCGGCATGACTATGGCAAACATTTCACTGACGTCGGGTTGGACGATGGTGGACGCATCCGGCTGCGCTGGTCAATTTGGGCGGCGCACGAGAGCTGGATTGCGGCACTATCAGACCAGACACTTAGCCGCTTACAGGCTGATGCATCGCATAGGCTCAAGCAGGGTGAAGACCTGATCTTCGGTAAGGAACTTCGCCTGAGTCAATGTACGGTGACGGCCAAGGGTCGATCCATACCGATTTGTAACATCGTCTTTGTGGACAGTCTCTCCGGCACCAACATGGGTGCAGATTACTGCACGCTGCGCATCGGTTCGAATCAGAAAACTACAGAAATCGACATGGGCGGCGTCCTGAATCCGCACGTATTCCTTGAGCTATTGCGCGGACTCATCGAACGTGGTGAAGGTCGTATATCGTATCCCGCGATGGAAAGGACAAGACAATCATGAGCGACGAAATTAAATATGACGATAGCGCCAGACGGGCGGGGCGCTGGGCAACCGCAATGAGCATTTTTGGACTCGTCGGAATTCTAATTTTTGCGGCTTTCGCCAATCAATTTTCACCCCGGCTTGGAATTCCGATTTGGTTCAGTTACAGCCTCGCTGGTTTGGGTGGGACTGCAGTTGTGCTGCTCAATTGGGGGGTCCAAAATCTATCGACGATCACCTATGGCTGGCTTGTTGTCGGATTCATCATGCTCGCGGCAATTCAGACGACCATCCTGTGTATCTTTTCCTACGTCGATGATGGATCGTCGGCACAGTCGCTCGGCTCCATAGGAAGCTTTGCCATCATATTCATCCTAACTACCATAGTAACATGGCGACTTAATCTAAGTATGTGGCGAGGCAGGGAGGCGCTCCCTAGCCTCGATCGTTGTGTTTCGTAACCTATGGAGATAACGACTACGGACTATGTCCTGCAACATGAAAGACGGAACTACAAAGATAGTAATAATTACAGCAGGTTATCGGCGCTTTTCACGAAAACTTGAGCTTAAGGTGCTGCAGTCCCGTATCTGATAACTTAGTTGCGAACGAACTCACCCGTTGATTGCTGAGAATTTGGGGAAATTCATCTCATCCCGAACTCCGCCCTGCCTGCGGTTGGTGTCGGCACGGCAGCTTGCGCGATGGCGTTTGCACTTGCCCGTCCGTTCGTGTGATGGTTGAGATCAGCTTGGCGCGGTCATGTGTCTCTGTGCGTGGCGACAAGAGCCTCCGGCCTCGGGCGTTTATTTGAAAAATCGTTGGCGATCGTGGCATCGCCGCTCTGCATGCCGCGGCCCGCAGTTCGGGGAGGATGGGCAGTGCTCTCGCCACGCCCCACCGTTTTCGGCTGAGGCGATGGTGGTGCGGGCCACCCCGATTGCGCGAAAAAATGTTCGGAGAAAGACCCGGACAAAAAGAAGAAGGGGGCGCGAAATTCGCGCCCCCTTCTTTCCATTTTGCAATTTTCTCGGGTGTCAGTGCCAGAACAGTTTCATCGCCGACAGGCCGGTCATATACACAGACCAGGCCAGCGGAATACCGACAAAGGCCCAGAACAGGAAGGCCGGGAGATCCAGGCCGCCCTTGCCGATGCCGAACGAGCCGTGCTTGATTGCAGCCTCGCTTGAGGCACGCTCGGCCTGGATTGCCGCCACATCTTCCGGACTCATATTCCGCGAATGAGCGACCGGCCGGATGAAGGCGTTGCAGATCAGGCCTGCAACCAGCATCAGGCAGAGAATATACATCGTGGAATAGTAAGAAGAATCCGTAGGCAGCCCGACCGTGGCCTGGAGAGCACGGACCGAGTCCACCAGAGCCGGGAAGTCACGGATCGCACTCACGACCATAGGACCGAAGATGCCGGCAACCGACCATGCGGTGAGCAGACGGCCGTGGATGGCACCGACGAAGAGGGTTCCGAACATGTCGGCGAGATAGGCCGGAATGGTGGCGAAACCGCCGCCATACATCGACAGGATGACACCGAACCCGAGCACAAAGAGGATCTTCGACTGGAAGGTCGAGGCGAAAGTCGGAGCCAGCGCGTAGAGAGCGATGCCGAGGATAAAGAAGATGTAGTAGGTGGGTTTGCGGCCGATATGGTCCGACAGCGAGGCCCAGAAGAAGCGGCCGACGATGTTGAACAGCGACAGCAGGGCACCGAAACCGGCAGCGATGGTTGCGATTTCCGTTTTCTGACCGGCGGTCAGTGCGGCGAATTTGACGCCCGGAAGGCCGATCAGGTCACCGGCGAAGATTTCCTGGAGGAGCGGCGAGGCCATGCCGAGCACGCCGATGCCGGCGGTGACGTTGAGGCACAGGACGAGCCAGATCAGCCAGAACTGCGGGGTCTTGTGGGCGTCCTTGAGATGGACGTGATGGGCCGAGATCTTCATTTTGAGAGTGCTCGGGGGCGGAACCCAGTCGTCCGGCTGCCAGCCCGCAGGGCTGACGCGATAGGCAAAGGCACCGATCATCATAAAGATGAAATAGATCACGCCGAGGGTGATGAGGGTTTCCCACACGCCGACGGAAGTCGGGGTCTTGAAGTAATTCATGAGGATGTTGGCGAGCGGCATGCCGATCATGGCACCGCCGCCGAAGCCCATAATGGCCATGCCGGTGGCCATGCCGCGGCGGTCCGGGAACCAGCGCACCAAGGTGGAGACTGGAGAGATATAGCCGAGACCGAGGCCGATGCCGCCGATGACACCGCCGCCCAGCCACATCAGCCAGAGCTGGTGCAGGTAGACGCCGAGAGCTGCAATGACAAGGCCGCCGCCCCAGCAGAAAGCGGCGACAACGCCGGTTTTACGAGGGCCGGAGCGCTCCACCCAGCCGCCCCAGATCGCGGCGGAGGAACCAAGGAGTACGAAAAAAAGTGTGTACATGAGAACCAGCGAGGTGCCGCGCCAGTCACAGGTGGTTGTGAACAGTTCGGCCAGCAGCGGCATTTCCTTGGAACAGGCCTTGTTCTCGGTAATGCCGATGGCGTGCGACAGCGGAATCCAGAACACCGAGAATCCGTAGGCCATGCCGATGCAGAGGTGGATGCAGAGCGCTGCAGGCGGCACCAGCCAGCGGTTGAAGCCGGGCTTGGCGATCGTGCGCGAACGGTCCAGTATACCAGCACCTGTATCCGTTAAGGTGCCGGCAGTTGTAATCGTCATATTAACTCTCCTTGAACAACGGTTTGACGATTCATATGGCTAGTTCGGTCGGGGCATGGTCGGCGCGATCTGGGGTGGTCGCGACAGACCTGGGCCCGGGGCAACGAATCCACGGCCCTCACGCGGTCATCGGGGATGAGCGCGTGAGGTCAATGAATAACGAAGCTCTGCCCCGACATGGCGCAGTACGGATCACGAAGGACTCGTGATCTATTCGAGATCCAGCGGCAGGAAATTGCCGTTGGCGTCGAGCATGGTGGCCCATACCCGATGGGAAGCCTGGTGCTCCGAACGGCTGAAGCCGAGCGGGGCACCGAGGCCGAGATCGAGATCGCGCATACTGTCAAGGGCATCCACCAGCTTCTCGGTGTCGGGTTGCGGGCCGGCCCGTTTCAGTCCTTCGATCAGGATATTGGCGGCGATGTAGCCTTCCAGGGAGACATAGGTGGGCGGTTCGCCCTGGAAATATTTGTTGAGCGCATTCTTGAATTCGAGGACGATGCTCGAATAGCCGCCGACCGCGGGCACCACCTGGGTGACGATGACCCCTTGCGTGTAGCGCGGTCCGAGCAGCTTGAGTTCCGACGCCAGCTCGCTGGAGCCGACGAAGGAGACGTTGGTGTAGACCAGGTTGGGCATCAGGTCGCGGGTTTTCTCGATGAATTTGGCCGCGGCCCGGTAGGTTGCCACCATGACAACGGCTCCGATGTTGTGCTTCTGGCCCCGGAGCGTCTTGATGGCGTCGTCGACGTCGATGGTGTTGCGCTTGTAATTGACGCGCAGGATGGCGCTGTCGTTCAAGCCCAGCTGACGGTAGGCTTTCTGGACCCCGGCAAATCCGGCGTCGCCATAGGCGTCCTGCTGGGCAAAGACCGCGATCTGAGAGGGTTGCAGGCGGCGCACCTTGAGCAGATAGCGCACCACGGCCCCTGTTTCCTCCTCATAGGAGGCCCGATAGTTGAAGACGTAACGGTCGGGGGGGCGGTTGCGCAGGAGCGGCGCCCCGGTGAAGGCACCGAACAGGATGGCGCGGTTTTCGATGGCGTAGGGCAGGGCCACCGCGGTGGTGGGGGTGCCGACATTGCCGATATTGGCGAACACCCGATCCTTTTCATAGAGCTGGCGCATCGCGGCCAGCGTTCGCGTGGGCTCGTAGCCGTCGTCGGCATGGATCAGATGCAGTTGCCGGCCCTCGACACCGCCGGCGTCATTGACCTTGTTGAACGCGGTGGTGATGCCGATCTCCATCTGGCGGCCGAGGTCGCGCGACACACCGGAGAAGGGGGCGACGATGCCGAAACGGATTTCGCGGTCGGTGATGCCGCGCGTTGCCGACGGCTGGGTGTCGGCGGGAGCCGGGGTCGCGGCGGCGCTGGGTGCGGCGGGCGCGCCTGGCGCCCCGGTGCTCGGAGTGGGGCTGTCGGGGGCAAAGACGCTCTGCTCAAGATCGGCAAGCTGACGTTCGGTGGTCTTGCAGGTGATCTGTCCGGCGGCGACGGCACTGCGTCCATCAAGCACATAGCGGTCGAACATCTGCGCCACGGTCTGGCGGTCGGCGTCGCTCGGAGACACGGATTTCAGCATGGCGCGGAATTGCGCCACCATGTTCTGGACCCGGGACTGGTCGATGCTCTGGCAGCTCGAAGCCGCCCCGATGATCGGTGCCACGCGCGAGGCGACATTGGTCAGGGCGTTGATGTCGTCGGCAGTCCCAGCCCAGCTCGCGGTGGGGAGCATGGCGGCGAGAAAGGCGACGACTTTGATCAAGGGGGGGACAGGCATGGAAGAGGTCATAGGTATTGGTGTCTCCGCTTGGTCATGGCCGGTTCCAGCGTTTTCAGATGTGGAGTTGAAGTTTGATGCGGCCAGAAATTTATGAGTCACTGAAAGAGGTGACCCGATGGTCGCGTTGTTCGGGATGGGGTTCCATTGAAGGGCCGGGACACGATTCCGTCAAGAGCGGATAAAATCATCAGGCATTACGATAATACCACCGTTGTGAGGGCTGAGTATTGACAATGGTGCAACTTACAGCGTGGCAGCGGCGTCAGGCGGCTGCCTGCCACCCTGGCCCCTGGCTCCATTGCACTGCACAACCCGATCTGCCCCGGACGCCCAAGGCGTTAGAGATACAACATAAATTCTGTCATGTTCATGATTGTTCCCCCTTCTTGCGGTTTCCTTGGTGTAAACTGCCCGGTGGTGGAACAGGATTGAGTTCAAATCACGGCAATGTGAGGCGGGGGCAGAAATATTTTGGTGCGAGTTCGAATCTGCTCATCGGCCGTTCATGGCGGCACGCGGACGGTTCTGCTTGTCGGACAATGGCCTCAGGTGATTTGGATCGGCGAAAAGACAGGCTGCGTAACCGCAATTGATTACTGATGGTTGTAGTGGCAACCATTAAGGGTTGTGAAGATCGGCGAAATTCAGTCCGCGTCAGGCTGTCCCCGGGTCTGTCGGTGTCGTGCGGTCACGTAATGGCCGTGTTGCGTTGTGGGGGGGGCGGCCGCATGGCACCATGGGTGGGGATCGGTCGCGGGCTCTGGACTGATTCTGCCGGGATGGGAGATTAGAGCGATGTCGAAGGCAACGGCCGCGACCCGGGTGCTGACCGCAGCGCACATCACCTACACGGTGCAGAAATTTGCCTATGACGCGGCGGCGGAGAGTATTGGTCTCCATGCGGCGCGCGAACTCGGCGAGGAGCCGGGACGGGTGGTCAAGACACTGATGGTCCTGGTCGATGGCAGGCCGGTCTGTGTGATGGCGCCCTCCGACAGGGAAGTGTCGATGAAGAAGCTTGCCGCAGCCCTTGGTGGGAGGTCAGCAGAGATGATGAAACCCGCCGAGGCGGAGCGCCTGAGCGGTTTCAGGGTCGGCGGTATCAGTCCTTTCGGCCAGCGCCGGACAGGGAAGACGGTGATTGAGCAGAGCCTCCTGATGTATGAGTATGTATTTGTGAACGGCGGCCAGCGTGGCCTGGTGGTCAGGCTGGCTCCGGAGGATGCGCGCTCCGTAGTCGAGGCTGTGGTCGCCGACGTGATGGTGTAACCGCAGCGGTGGCGAACGGGGGAACGGCAGGATCGCGGGCATGCCGGTGCCCCCGACGGGCATGTGGACGTTTGCACGTCAGGATTGAGGAGGTTCTTGTTCCTCAACTGTGGCGAGTTGAGGGCAGGCCCCTGCAATTTGACCCGAAACGGCCCTTTGACAGTCGGTGGACCGGGCAGGAGCCCGGGATAGAGAGGCCCTTTCGCCGCTGTGCAGGATTGTGGGCTCGCGGTGGGGCGGAACCGGGGAGGGCGCGAGGGCTGTTCTGTCCAAACCGAATTCTGGCTGCCGGGAGGACTGCTGCCGGTGACGGACAGGAGCGACACAGTCTGCGCCGAAATCCGGGCCAGTGAACCCGACAGGGGTCGATTGCGGTCGATTGCGCTCGTTTGCCTTGGGGTCGAGGTCTGTTCCTGGTTCTCAGATGGGGTGGGGCGGGGGCAGGCCGGGCAGCTTCTGCGACGGAGGTGGCACCGGCTGGAAGCGACCGGAGGTGAGGAAACAGATGGTGTGGGCAATGGCGTCGCGGTTATTGAGCAGTCCGCAATGGCTCGCGGCCACGGTGACGTGGTCGGACCCGCCCTGGCAGGCGGCGCTTTGTCGCGACACCCGGCCATCATTGGGCCGGGGCACGATGAAGAGCCCGGCGATGGGATCAAGGAAGCGGCTGCCGCTGATGCTGCCGATGGCATAGTCCGGAAGCGGCAGGAGGGTGTTACGGGCCTTTGCGGTGGTCAGTTCAAGACCGGCCGGACCGTAGAAGCGGCGGTAGAGCGGGCAGCGCTCGAGAAGATCGGCGACCTCGCTGCCGCCATGGGGTGTGGCGATGGTGACCAGGCGGCCAAGCTGTTCGGGGCGGTGGGCGGCGATATAGGCCCGCGCCACCAGGCCCCCCATCGAATGGCCGACGAAATGGAGCGGGGCGTCCGCTTCGTGCGCAATCCGGGCGATGACCGGATGAATCTGATCGGCGAGCGCAGCGATGGGCTGTGTGCGGCTTGGATAGTCGATGGCGACAGGGGCAAAACCGGCAGCGTGCAGCGCCCGGGCCAGGTTTGCCATGGAGCGGGAACTGCGGGCGATGCCGTGGAGCAGGATCACATGGCGGCGTGACGCTCCGCTGTGGTCTGTCACCAGGTCAGCCTGTCCTTTCCGCCGGGGTAGGGGTCGTGTTCGTCGTCATCGTCCTCGTCGTCGTCCGGTCGGGGCGAGCCAATGCTCAGATCACGGGCCAGGGTTGTGGTGGTGACATAGTCGGTTTTGCCGGAGCCCAGGGTCGGCACCTGGTCGACGATGAGGACCGTGGAAGGAATCGCGAGTTCAGAGGCGCCGGAGGCCTTGGCGTGGCGCTGCAGGGCACTGCGATCAGCTCCCCGCTCGGTGGTGAGCAGGATGATGCGCTCCCCCTTGCGCAGGTCCGGGATCGACACTGCGGCCGAGATCGCCTGAGGCCACAATGTGTTGGCTGTGGTTTCAACGGCCGCGAGGGAAACCATTTCGCCGCCGATCTTGGCGAAGCGTTTGGCGCGTCCCTTTATGGTGATGAAGCCGTCGGCGTCGATCGACACGATATCGCCGGTGTCGTGCCAGCCATCGGGGGGCGGCTCAAGCACGCCGGGTGCCTCGGTGCGGAGATAGCCGAGCATGACGTTGGGGCCGCGCACCCAGAGGCAGCCGCCATTGTCGATGCCGGGGACCGGATCCAGCCGGTATTCCATCAGCGGCGACAGCCGTCCGACCGTGCCGGGGCGGTTGGCCATCAGGGTGTTGATCGCCAGCACCGGTGCGGTTTCGGTGACACCATAGCCTTCAAGGATGCGGATGCCATAACGGTCCATGAACATCTGACGGGTGCGCTCCTTCACCGCCTCGGCACCGGCGACGACCAGGCGCAGGGAGCGCAGATCGTAAGGATGCGCGGCCCGGGCGTAGCCGGCGAGGAAGGTGTCGGTGCCGAACAGGACCGTGGCCCCGGTCTGGTAGATCAGCTCCGGCACGATGCGATAATGCAAAGGCGAGGGATACATGAAGACGGGCAGGCCACCCAGCAGAGGCATCATGGCGCCACCGGTCAGACCGAAGGAATGGAACACCGGAAGGACGTTGAAGACCTTGTCGAGGGCGTTGGCGTCGAAGCGGGCCAGCGCCTGGATGGCGTTGATCAGGATGTTGCGGTGGGACAGCACCACGCCCTTGGGCAGGCCCTCGGAGCCGGATGTGAACAGCACCACCGCGGGGTCGTCGGCGGCTCGGGCCACACGGGGTGTGGTACCCGCGGCCACAGCGGCGAGCTTGTCAAACAGGCTGAGGGACTTGCGCACGTCTTCGAGATAGACGATGCGGACGCGGTCCCGGATTGCCGTGATCAGCTTTTCAAGCCGGCCCTTGGCGATGAAGTCGCGCGATGTCAGCACCGTGGTGATCTGTGCGGCTTTCACAGCGGCCTGGATATTGAGCGGGCCGGAGGCAAAATTGAGCATCGCCGGGACGCGGCCGATGGTCTGCAGCGCCATGAAGGTGACGATCACAGCCGCGGAATTGGGCAGCAGAACGCCGACATTTTCGCCGACCATGGTGTCTTCGCTCAGCTTGCGGCTGAGCAGCTGGGCACCAAGAATCAGCTTGCGATAGGTCAGCCTGGTGCCGAGGGCATCCTCCAGAATCGGCCGGCCGGTGCCGTGATGGCGATAGGCCTGGACCAGGCCCTGGAACAGGGTCTGGTCGAGCATCGTGGTCCTGACCACCGTGTCGACCATGATGTCCTGCAGCATGGCGCCAGCGGCGTTGTGGCGCGCTTTGCCTTTCAGAGCTTTGTCCACCGACAGCCGGACCGGGGGCAGGATGGATATCGTGATCTTGGGAAACCAGGCGCGCTTGAGTTCGCCGTTGCGCAGGTAGCTGAGGATGGTACGCTGGGCACCGTCGATACGGACCGGGACGATGACGGCGTCGCTTTTCTCGGCGATCATCGCGGTGCCGTCATAGACCTTCATCAGCGAGCCCGACGTCGTGATCCGGCCTTCCGGGAAGATCACGATCTGCTCGCCTGAGGACAGAAGTTTGACCAGATGGCGTGCCGCCAGCGGCTTGGTCGGGTCCATGGTGACATGGCGGACCAGTTTGATCAGGGGCCGGACCCACCACGCCTGGGCAATCACGGTATCGATGGCGAAACTGGCGTCGATCGGCAGCGTGGCATAGAGCAGCGGGCCGTCGAGCAGGCTGACGTGGTTGGGCGCGATCAGGGTCGGGGTGCCCGGGGGCGGCAGATTCTCCAGGCCCCGGATCTCGGTGCGGAACAGGGTGCGGAAGGCAAAACCCGCCATCGAACGCAGCACCGCAGCCAGGAGCTTTTTGGCTCCCCGGATCTGCCTGTCCGTTGCCGGCGGGTCACGCTCGGCCTGGCGCATGACGCGTTTGTCTTCCCCGCCAGTCACACCCTGTGGTTGTGCCAGGACGGCGTCGATCTGGCTGGTGTCGAATTGCGTGGCGTCTTGGCAGGATGTGAGATCGTGCATGGCAATGGTCCATAAAGGTCCGCAGGCGGTCAGGAGCGTGAGCACGTGAGAGGCTGGCAGGCACTCGTGTCTTGGCTCGTGTCTTGGCGCCGACGCCAATTAAATAGAACGAACCAGACGACGGCGAAACTTGCGAAACCAAGGCCAAGGAATATCCAGCCGATATGAATCCCGCTCCGTTGCAGAACTGCAACCACGAGGAGGCCGGCGGTGATCAGGGCGGCCTGCAGGGCGTTGCCGGCGGCGATGATTCGGGCCCGGAGCTCCCGCGGCGACCAGGCCTGGACGGCGGCGAAGGAGGGGACGACGAGGAGGCCGCCACCGAAGGCGAACAGAGTGAAGTCGGCGAGCAGGCGCAGACTGGAAAACGAGGCCAGGAAGGCTTTTGGGGTGACGTCCTGGCCGATGGCAGCGGTGGCGACCAGACAAGCCAGATCAAGCCCGACCACGCCCATGATGGCGGCCCCGATCGGCACCAGGGTCAGATTGGGGCGAACATGGCTGAGATGGGCGGCCAGAAGCGAGCCTGCGGCAATGCCGATGGCGAAGATGGCGATGCACAGCGTGGTCACGCCCTCGGTGCCGCCGATGATGTCCCGGATCAGGGTTGGCAGAAGTGAAAGCACCACCGCGCCGGCGAGCCAGAACCACGACACGATCAGCATGCCGTCGAAGATCGCCTTGTCTTCATAAAGCGTTTTGAGCAGATGGACGGTGGAGGTCCAGGGATTGACGGTGATTTCAAGTTCGGGCGCCGATTCCGGGGTCGCCGGGATGCGGGCGGCGAAAGCCCAGGAGGCGAGCGCAAACAGGACGATCGCGGAGGCCACCCAGCCTGGGTGGTTGGACCCGGCAACGAACTGGCCGCCGGCGATGGTGCCGAGAAGGATGGCCAGGAAGGTGGCGCCTTCGACCAGGGCATTGCCGGTGGCAAGTTCCCCGAGCGCCAGCTGATCTGGCAAAAGTGCGTATTTCACGGGGCCGAACAGTGCGGCGATGACACCGAACAGGCCGAGGGCGGTGAACAGCAGGGGCACCGAGAGCGGATGGTGGTGGAGGAGAAAACCGATGGCAGCGAAGATGGCGGCGAAGATTTCGGCGAATTTGAGCCGTCTGGCCACCACCGACTTGACGTATTTGTCGGCCAGCTCGCCGCCGAGGCCGGAAAGGATGAAATAGGGGAAGATGAAGACGGCACCGGCCACCGTCACCAGGGTTTCGCGCTCGCTGACCATGCCGCCATAGAGCAGGATGATCACCAGCGCGTTTTTGAGCACGTTGTCGTTCAGGGCGGAAAAGAACTGGGCCCAGAATTGCGGCGCGAAACGCCGCGATGACAACAGATCCAGGATCATGACCGGCCCCGTGACGGAGTTCCAGGAACCAGGCGGCGGGAGGCGCGCCAGGGGCTGCGGTCGAAGGGAGTTCGATCAAAGGGACTGCGGTCAAAGGGACTTCGGCCAAAGGCGCTTCTGCCAGAAGTGGAGCGGCTGGCAGGGGGATCTTCCTGCCTCCCGGCGATGTCGGCCGGTCGGGGGTGAACAGGGTCAGGGAAGGCAACAGACATGACGCATCCGTATTTACTCAAAACAACGGAGACCGGATTGGCACAGAAATGAACAATGTTCAAGAAGAATCTTTCTGCACCTGATCGCGACCTGTAACGAGGCTGGGAGGCTGAAACGCCCGGGCCCGTTTTCGGGACCGTGATCTGCCTCCTTCCGGCCGATCCGGGACAACCCGCGCCCTGAAGCCAGAATCTTTAAGAAACATTGAATCTGGAAATTCAGGATCCGGCAACCAGGACCGGCCAACCCATGACAAAATCAGCCCCGGCTTGGCAAGTGCTGGTGCTGGAAAGGCTTAAGAGCGAAATCGGGGGCAACGACGGCCTCAGGGGGGGCAGCTGCCGCGACAGACACCGAATCGGCTGTTTTCCGCACCAGAAGACCCCCAAAAAACCCTCCCGTGAGATGGTACGCGGGAGGCGGTTTTCCGGGAGACGGTGCCCGGAGACCATACAAGTACGGGGTGAGGTGCCCGGGAGGCCGGTGCCGGTTGTGGCAGGAGACGATGTCCTGCCGGATCGTGCTTTGGCCTGACGCGGTCAGCTCGTATGCGGTCAGGTCTGGTTTTGTGGGGGCCGGTTCATGGCTGGAAAATCACGGCAATCACCGCCTCATGCTTGCCGATCCCGGCAAGTCCGGACCCCAATCCCCCCCCAATCCCCTCAATCCCCCCAATTCAATGGCATCCGGCAGTCGGGGGCGATAGAACGGCTCCCCATGGGCGGCTTGCGGCGCTCCCGTACGCTCGTCCGGGCCCCCCTTGAACAACGGATGGCTGGAAGCATGAACGACGAAATCAACAAGGATGACATCGGGACCGAGGTGCTGCCGGACCGCCTGTCGGTCGATCCCGAAAGTCCCTATTACAATGCCGATATTCTGGCGCGCGATGTCGGAGTCCGCTTCAAGGGCGTCGAAAAGACCAATGTCGAGGAATATTGCGTCAGCGAAGGATGGGTCCGGGTGATCGCCGGCAATGCCAAAGACCGCTACGGCAAGCCCCTGACCATCAAGGTGCATGGCCCGGTCGAGCCCTATTTCCGGGGGTGAGAACGGGGCGCTCTCTGCGGAAAAGTCACAGGAATGACCGCTGGGCGGGTGTCGATCACCGCGCCCGGGTGCCCGCTCACGGGTGGTGGCGGGCAGGGTTGCCGGGACACCGCTTCCTGAAACCCTGAAAAATGCGCATGCCCCGGTGACCGGGCTTTTCGCAGACCACACCCATCCGTGCTGCGTGACGCCACCCGGACATCCGCGAGGGGGCTGTTTCGCGCGTCAGGAAACCGATCCGACGAGATGATGATGGGGGGGCCATGGCCTGTGCGCTGCCGTGCTGCCGAGTGCGGTCAGTGCGGTCTTGCGATTCCTGATCTCCAGTCTCCAGGACGGCAGCGACATGTATTACTTCGCTGTTGTTCCCGTGGCGTTGTGCGAGAAATGGCGGCACCAGGATGAAGGATCGGTTCTTCCGCAGGCGACCCGAGCCGGCAATTCGAGAAGCAGCTGACGGACTTTCCCCACCAGCAGCTCTTTTGCGGAAATGACAGCGATTTCGAACCGCGCGCATCCATAAGAGGTCAGAGGCGTCCGCTGCACCCGAATTGATCGGGTGCACGGCCTTCGTGTCTTCACAGAGAGGAGACGGGCTCGGTTTGGAGAGCGGATTGATGTCTGTGCAGCGCCCCAGGCCGCAGTCTTTCTGTTTCACTCTTCTTCGTGTCGAGCGACTGCCGCATCAAAACACGGAGTGGTGCAGGTTGCTCAGGATTGAAACGGGAGAATAGGGATGCGCTGGTGCTTTGAGCTGATCGAGACCCGTGCTCCTCCCATAAGCTCTCGCTCGATCTGTGCGATCGTCAAGACTACGACACTGCCAATCGCAGTCGGAGTCAACAGATCGGCCCGAATCTGGACGACACCCGGCTTGCGGCAGCCAGTGGCCGCCAGGATCTTCGGGAAATCCAGATCGTTGTTCGACACAACATGATCGTGTGCAACTGCGACAATCGCATCCGGGTGGCGTCAGGGGCGTCGGCGGCGCCCACGGTTGACCCGTGCACAGCCTCGTGTCCTTCCTCCTGAAGGAAACGGACCCAGCCTGGCGACAGGTTCCTGTCGACCAAAACCGCATCAGGACGCCCGGTGAAGTTCGACCTCACGCTCATCACGTCTCCAGGCTGCATAGCGCAAAGCCTCAATCACGTCCTCCCTCTCGAGATAGGGATATTCCCCAAGCAGCGCCTCGATGCTCTGGCCAGCAGCGATCTGGCTGACGATCATGCGCACTGTGACCCGTTGGCCGTGAATAGGGCTTGCCGCCCATAACGGCCGGATCCTGGGTAATGCGGGAAAACTCGCTCATGGCTGCCTCTCAATGTGACGGCGATGTGGATCCTGTCCGCACATTAACGCGGCGGTGCTGGTCGGCATCAAATTTCCCTTCCGGGCAAGCAATCGCGGCACCCTGTCGTTGCGATTTTCTCGTGGTCGCGAACAGGAACTTTGATCCGGGTCGACCGACCCGGTCGCATGTCACCGGAAACCGCTATATCGAGCCAGGAATCCAGGGAAAGCGGCGGCGCAACCACGGTCACTTTCCGAAACTCGCTGATACCGCTTGGCGTGGGACCATGTTCTGTCGCCACTGGATCGCAGCCGTGGCCCTCTTCCGGCGCTCCAGAGGCAGGTCAAAACCGGTGCCCGAGCTCTCGCGACCAGAGATTGCACCGCCCTCGACTGCCGCTTTTGAGCCGTACCCCGGGGGGGCCCCTTTGGCACAACTGGTGCCAGCCCTGGTGATGGCGTGACCGGCGGATGCAAGAGGCTTCCAGCCTGGCCTATTGCAAAGAGGTAACTGCCCAGGTCGGACAAGAGGCCGCCTGCAGCTGGCTCGAAATCCGCGGAAAACGGTCTTCGTCCAACCGGGATGATCATCCATTGGCCACGAATCACTTCCATCATGAAAGGCGGCTGGGCAGTCGTTCCAGAAATGGAACGTGGGTAGAAACACAAAGAGAAGATCGGCAAAGAGAGAAAGACCAAGTGAAGGGGGCGCGCAATGCGCGCTCCCTTCAACTCGTCAGACTCTCGGACTTCCTCAGGCTTTCAGAAGCCCTCCAGCTCAGAATCCTTATGGCCTCAGATTTCTTCAGCTATCATGGCGATGGCCCCGCAGGGACATTCCTGAGCGCAGATGCCGCAACCTTTGCAGTAATCGAGATTGATCCGGAAGCCGAGGCCCGGGCCAAGCTTGACGATCGCATTGTCGGGGCACATGCCGTAGCAGTTGTCGCATTCGAAGCAGTTGCCGCAACTTAGGCAGCGACGGGCCTCAAACAGGGCGTTGCTCTCGTCGAGCCCCTTCACCACTTCCTCGAAGGTTGAGGTGCGGCGTACGGCATCCAGGATCGGCCGCAGCGTCTTCGAGGCCTCGCCATAATACCAGCTGTTGAGCTTGTCGAAGCTGGCGAGTTCGTGGCGGGGCCCGGGCTCGTGGGTGGTGCCGGAGAGCCAGGCATCGATATGGCGGGCGGCCTGTTTGCCGTGGCCGACCGCGATCGTGACCGTGCGTTCGGAGGGCACCATGTCGCCGCCAGCGAAGATCCCGGGAACCCCGGTCATCATATTGGGGCTGACCTGGACCACGCCGTCCCTGACCTCAAGACCGGGCACGCCCTCCAGGAGCGACAGATCGACGTCCTGGCCCAGCGCCAGCACGATGGAGTCGGCCTGCAGGGTCTCGAATTCGCCTGTGCCTTGCGGAAACCCCTTGTCATCGAGCTTCATTTTCTCGACCGTGATCTCGCCGCCCTCGACATTCTTGATGGTCGACAGCCATTTCATCATCACGCCTTCTTCGAGCGCCTCTTCGAGTTCGAAATCATGCGCCGGCATTTTCTCCCGGGTGCGGCGGTAGACGATGATGGCGTCTTCGGCTCCGAGCCGCTTGGCGGTGCGGGCGACATCAAGGGCGGTATTGCCGCCGCCGTAGACGATGACACGGCGGCCAAGGAGCGGCTTTTCCTCGCCCTCCATCGACCGCAGCACCTGCACCGCGTCGAGAATCTTCGCCGCTCCGGCGGCGGGAATCGCGGTGCGCCGCGCGATATGGGCACCGACGGCAAGGAACACGGCGTCGAAACCGCCTTCCTTCATCGCGGTGGCGATATTGGTGACCTTGCTGTTATAGGCGATGGCGACGCCGAGATCTGTGATGCGCTTGACTTCGGCATCGAGAATATCGCGCGGCAGGCGATATTTGGGAATGCCGAAGCGCATCATGCCGCCGGGCAGCGGGCCTGCTTCGTGAATCGTGACATTGTGGCCGAGTCGTGCCAGGTGGTAGGCCGCCGACAGGCCGGAGGGCCCGGCACCGACCACCAGCACCTTCTTGCCGGACCGGGTCGCCGGGGCCTCGAAGGCCCAGCCGTGTTTGATGGCAAGATCGCCTAGAAAGCGCTCGACCGAATTGATGCCGACCGAGGCATCCAGGCTGGCGCGATTGCAGGCTCCCTCGCAGGGGTGATAGCAGACCCGCCCCATCACCGCCGGCAGCGGATTGTTTTCGGTGAGCTTGCGCCAGGCGGCCTCGTAGTGGCCGCTTTCGGCAAAAGCCAGCCAGCCCTGGATATCCTCGCCTGCGGGACAGGCGTCGTTGCAGGGCGGCAGGCGGTGAACATATTGCGGCCGCAGCGTGCGCCACGATCCGGTGTGGTTGATGAGGGAAGTACCAACGTCGAGCGTGATGGCGAAGGGGTGATCCATGACCGTGTCCTCTCAGGCATCCTCACTGGTGTCGATGAGGCCGTATTCGGCGATGTTGGCGTCGCAGATGGCCTGCAGCTGCGCCACCCGGGCGTCCTCATGGCCATCCCGGAACAGATGGGCGAAGCGGCGCTGCGGCTTGAGATAGTCGATCACCGGAACCGCCTTGCGGATTTTGCGGACCGTGGTGACGCGGCCATGCTCGGCTTCAAAGATCGGATAGAGGCCGCTTTCCACGGCGAGCCGGGCCAGCCGGATGGTGTCGCGCGAGGGCGCGCCCCAGCCCAGCGGGCAGGGCACGTTGATCTGGATATAGCGCGCGCCGTGCAGCGCCATCGCCCGGGTCACCTTGTGCTCGAGGTCGTGAAGGTCGGCGACCGTTGCGGTGGCGACATAGGGAATATTGTGGGCCACCGCGATTCGCGGCAGCCATTTGCCGGTGCCGAAGACATTGCCGGGCTCCGGGCCGAGCGCCGGGGTGGTTGCGGTGCGCGCCGCCGGCGGAGTTGCCGAGGAGCGCTGGACGCCGGTGTTCATATAGCCTTCGTTGTCGTAGCAGATATAGAGCACGTCATCGTTGCGTTCGAACATGCCGGACAGGCACTGAAAGCCGATGTCGGTGGTGCCGCCGTCGCCGCCCTGGGCCAGCACCCGCACCTCTTTGCGCTTCTTGACCCGCATCGCCGCAGCGACTCCGGTGGCGGCTGCGGCGGCATTGCCGAACAGGGAATGCAGCCAGGGCAACTGCCAGGAGGTCTCGGGATAGGGTGTGGTGAAGACTTCAAGACAGCCCGTGGCGTTGACCGCGATCAGGTTGTTGTTGGTGGCCCGCATCGCGGCATCGACCGCGTAACGGGCTCCCAGCGCCTCGCCGCAGCCCTGGCAGGCGCGGTGGCCGCAGGTCAGGGCATTGGAACGCTCGGTGGATGCCTGCACCGCTCGTTCCGCCTCGGTCACCAGGCGGTTGCCCACGGTGAAGGTACCCTTCTGGTAGTATCTCAGTTTCTGCACCGCTTCGTCGGCGGGCACAGGGGATGTCGCGTCGGTCATGAAAATGGGCTCCTTGCGGAAAAAATCCTACTCGGCGGCGGGAAGACCCGACGCAAGGGCGAGTTGACGGAGGATGTTTTCGGCGGTCGGGCCGGAACGGCGCTTCTTGCCCTTGCGATGGATCTCGCGACCGACCACGCGTTCGTTGAGGTCGAGAAAATGGGTTCCTTCCCAGGGCTGGACCGTGGCCTGGCGGAACAGGCGGTGCAGGGATTCTCGGGTCACCGGCCGGCCGCCGAGGCCCGCCACCGCAGAGTGCAGTCGGGGTGCCCGGGGCAGGTTGCGCAGGGCGGCACCGACATTGTCGGCGAGCTGGCCGCCCATGCCCACCGCAATGCTCTTCTCGACCACCACGATGTCGGTGGCGCCGGCCAGTGCGTTCTGAAGCGCGGCGACCGGGAAGGGACGGAAGGACACGAGGGTGACGAGACCGATGCGGATGCCGTCGGCACGCATCTCGTCGATGGTGTCCTTGATGGTGCCGCAGATCGAGCCCATCGCCACCACCACCAGTTCGGCGTCCTCGGTGCGGTAGCTGCGCAGCAGGTTCCCCGACTCGCGGCCGAAGCGGCGGGCGAATTCCCGCGCGAATTCCGGCAGCAGGCGCAGCGCCTGGGTCTGCTTGTAATGGGCGAGGAAGCGCACTTCGGTGAAGGCGTCGGGGCCAACCATGGCGCCGATCGACATCGGTGCTGCGGGATCGAGCACCTGGACCGGGTCATAGGGCGGCAGATAGGCGTCGACGGTCTGCTGGTCGGGGATGTCGATGCGCTCCATGGCGTGGGTGAGGATGAATCCGTCGACGCAGACCATGACCGGCATCGACAGTTCCTCGGCGATCTTGAAGGCCTGGATGTGGAGATCGACAGCTTCCTGGTTGGTCTCGGCGAAGAGCTGCAACCAGCCGGAATCGCGCACCGACATGGCGTCGGAATGGTCGTTCCAGATGTTGATGGGAGCGCCGATGGCACGGTTGCCCAGCGTCATCACAATCGGCAGGCCGAGGCCGGAGGCGTTATAGACCGCCTCGGTCATGAACAGCAGACCCTGGCTGGCGGTGGCGGTATAGGCCCGGGCACCGGCGGCGGAGGCACCGATGGCGACCGAAAGGGCGGCGAATTCGCTTTCGACATTGATATATTCGCAGTCGACCAGCGAGCCCTGTTTCACCAGTTCTCCGAGCCCTTCGACGATATGGGTCTGCGGCGTGATCGGGTAGGCGCAGATCACTTCGGGGCGGCACAGCGCGATCGCTTCGGCCATCGCCCGTGACCCCTCGATTTGCTTGAGCATGGCAGGTTTTCTCCTGGTACTTAGCTTGCAGCGGGTTGGGACAGGACGAAGGCGTTGGCTTCCATCGCTGCCGCAATGTTGGCTGCGCCGATCTTTCCCGGGAACGCCTCCTCGATGGCGCGCTGCACACTGTCGAACTGTACGAACCGGGTCAGCGCGGCAAAGGCTCCCAGCAGCCCGGCGTTGGGCACCGGACGACCGACATGTTTCATGGCGAATTCGGTCGCGGGTACGATCACGGTGTGGCCCGGCGGCAGACGGTTGACCCCCTCGCTGATGTTAAGATCGGCCAGACGTTTGTTGCTGTTGATGAGCAGATAACCGTCAGGCTGGAGACCGGCAAACACATCGACCACCCGGAACAGGGTCGGGTCCTGCACGATCAGGCAGTTGGGGTTGAGGACCGGCTCGCGCAGGCGGATCTCGTGGTCGGCAATGCGGCAGAAGGCGATGACGGGAGCGCCGGTGCGCTCGGATCCGAAACTGGGGAAGGCCTGGGCGTGATGGCCTTCGAAGAAGGCTGCCACAGAGAGCATCTCGGCACCTGTGACCACTCCTTGACCGCCGCGCCCGTGGATTCTGACCTCGAACATGGAATTTCCTGCAAATAGCTGGCGCAGATGGGATGCCCGGGCTACTTGCTGCGTTGCACGCAGTCAGGTTCCCAGTGGCGATGGAAGATGCAGAATAGCGTTGCCGATGCGAATGTGCCAACGATCATTTCGGGCGGTTCCGCCGTCCTGCGAGGATCGCAGGTAAAGCGGAACTCTTAAAGATAAGCTTGATTTGGTGTGGTCCGACGGCGTCCTGGGCAAAGATGAACCACCGTTGCGGATCGGTTCCAGTACCCTCCCTGAAAGAAATGGAACAGGATGCCCCGGTCTTCGAAATTTTCGATTCAATACTTCCTGCGAAAGGAAACAAAAGAATCCGTACCACGCCAGGTCGGGTTCTCTCCGGGAGGGCGCGGCCCAGGGAGGCCCAGGGATCAGGGCCTGCGCGGCCCTGAAAGATGTGGAGGAAAATTAACCTGGCGGGGTGGATTTCGAGGACAGCTCGCTGGCGCCCGGTGCCAATATGGTAGGGCCGGGATTTCGGTCAACGAAATCTGGTCGTGAACAGATGTGGACATGGCGGGATCAGTGATTCGGGCATGATTCGTTCGGGGCGCGTTCCAGAAGTTAAGATGTGACGCGACAGATGTCGCATTTTGACACGAGAAGGGTTCGGATCGGTGTTCGCTTGAGATCGTGTTGCGCTCTTTGTGCCGCATCGGCCGGAGCGATGAGGGAGAGGTTTTCATGCGTGGTTGTGTCGGGAGTGTTGGTATTGCAGTTTTTCTTGCGATTATTCCGGTGAAAAATCTCTCCGGTCCGGCTTTTGCGCAGGATGTTCCCGGAATCGAGATCTGCACGGTCGAGAAAACCATGGAGCGGCGCACCAGTTGCCTGCAGAGTAACGTTGAATTCCTTCACAACGTGATTGCCAAACTCACAACCAGCCAGCAGCAGAAGCAGGATGCCGCCAATCGCCAGATCGAGGGCCTGAAGGCGGCTGTGATCGCCTTGCAGAAAACCGTCGCCGAACTTCAGGCCGCAAAAGCGCAGGCAGCGGCAGATCCCGGGCACAAGGCTGACGAGAAGGCGGAGAAGGACAAAAAGTAGCGGGAGGGATAAGGGAGGCGCGGAGAGGGAAGGGGGGACGGCCGGAGAAAAGCTTCAGGCAAGGGCAAGGTCGATGCGGGGGTGCCGCGCGCAGGCGGGCGGTCCTGTTTCGCTGGAAGACTGTGGACTGTGGTGGAGGAGACTTCAGATGGACGGCTGCGGTGCGGAGGTGTTGGCGTGAATCTGTGGCCTGAGACCGTGACGCTGCGCGGAGCACATGCCGAACTGGTGCCGTTATGCCCGGGGCATCACGATGATCTGGTGGAGGCGGTGAAGGATGGGGAGCTGTGGCAGCTCTGGTATACCGCGGTGCCGGAACCGGGTGCCATGGGGCAGGAAATAGCCCGTCGTCTCGGTCTGCGGGAGCGGGGCATGATGCTGCCGTTCACGGTGGTGGACGGCGAAGGGCGGATCCGCGGCATGACCAGCTATATGAATATCGACGAGGTCAACCGGCGGGTGGAAATCGGATCGACATGGCTGGCGCGGAGTGCGCAGCGCAGCGTCCTCAACAGCGCCTGCAAGCGGCTGCTGCTGGGTCATGCATTCGAGGTGCTTGATTGTATTGCGGTTGAGTTCCGTACCCATTTTTTCAATCATGACAGTCGCCGTGCCATCGAACGTCTTGGCGCAAAACAGGACGGCATCCTGCGCAGCCATCAGATCGGGGCCAACGGAGCGCTGCGCGACACCGTGGTCTTCAGCATCGTCGCGCAGGAGTGGCCGGCGGTGAAGACTCACCTTGATGCGCGAATCAGCGCGCTCTGCCCGGGCGGCCGGGAAGCGCCCGGGGAAAGCAGAAGGTGAGGCTGGAACTGGCGGTGAGGTGCCGTCCGGCGTGGCATGCCGCCGTGCCATCGAACGGATTTGAGTGTGCGGAGGGATTGGTCGCCCGGGTGTCGTGTGTGCACGAGAGCTGTTCGATTCGGCGTTTTGCGCCGGATGCGATCCGGCTCGTAAGGCTTCTGCCACATCCGGGTGGCGCGCGAAAGTGACGACCGGATGGCAGCGCAGCCATGTGGGAAATCGAGACAGCAGACGAAAAGAGCCAGGAACTCCCTTCACCGGGGGCGGCAATCGGACCTGTGGCAGCGGGCCAGCGGCATTGTCTGCGGGGATGGTTGAGAGGTTGAGAGGCCAGGCCTTTTTCCGCTGCCGTCCATCTGACATCTGCAATGCACCGGTCAGGTGGCCACCGGGAAGCTGAATCCTTTGAATCTGCGCAAGAGCGTGCCGTCCGGCGAAAAGAGCGAAGGCACAGAAACCCGGTTCAGGGTTCATGGACAGGGTGGCTGGCAAGCGGAACGCCTGGTCGCGGCACAACCTCTGGAGATTTTGGTCAGGATCCGGGCCGCTGAACACACGCAAGCTCCAGCTTCGGATCTGGCGCAACTCACAGCGGGCTCTGGACTTGTGAGGTATGCCGGGGAGGGCATCAAGCCTCCCGAATCACCCTCCAATACCGTTCCCGTCCCTGCAGAGAACCGACATCGCCCGGCCGCAGCGCATCATTCTACTGCCACCGGACTTTTTTCAGGATTCGGGTTCCCTTGACAGGGGACAGCGGGATGGCCGGTCTGTCGTGTTCAGGGCCCGGGGAGCACTGGCTAGTCGTTCGGTGCCCCCGAATCGGGGAACGCGGAGGCGGCTTTGGGGCCCTTGGCTCGGGCGTGAGGCCGCCGGGCCGGCTTGGGCGGGGTCATGGGCTGGAGGTCGGCGCGGACGGGGTTCGGGTCGGCGATTGCGGTTGCCGAGGTGAACAGGTCGCCGCCGTTCTTGGTCACGTTCACCTGCACGGTGGCAGGCTGATATTTATCCATGGTGTAGCTGACGGAGAAAGGCTCGCCGGTGGCGACAGTCACCGAACAGGGGGTCTTGCAGCTTGGGCCAAGCGAGGTCCGCGCATCCGCGCCGGGCGGGTTGGAATCAAGCTGAAGCTGGATATTGGGCGGCGACGACTTGAAAAAATCGAGCGACGAACAGCCAGCCAAGCCTGCTGCTGCCAAGACAATCATAAAGAGACGATACATCCCGCCCATCCCAAATTTCCCATGTCGTGCCGCCGACTGCTGTAAACCTCGAATTGAGGTACTACAAGTCGACAAAAAACCACGCAACTGGCCAGAAATCGAGCAGAAATGATTCAAAAACGGGCGTTCTGCACAACGAATATGCCCTATGGCCGCAGAGGCCACAGAATCTTGGGTTCACTATGGCCTGTCTCCGGGGGGCATTGCAAGTTTTCCCTGGAGCCCATGCGATTAAGACCATGTGCGCCTGGATGGATATTTCTGCCCTTCGGCCAAGGGTCGGGCCTGCCAGAAAAAGGGAAAACGCCAGTCGGAGGGCGGTTTTCGCGAGGCGCGCCAGGGGGGAGACTTCACCAGACTGTGATTGCCGGAAAAGCCTTCGGCCGGGGTTTTCGGCCCGCCGTCCGCGGGTTTTCGCAGCTCCCCGGTTCCCCTTTATGCGTTGCGGACGAAGGCGGCTTGATCCATTCTGGTGCAGAGGTCTGGTCCCCAACGGAGGCACCCTGAGATGAACACGCCTGGAACACTGGCCCGGGAACTTGACCGCTTTGTCACGCCCTTCTGCTTCGACGGCAGCACCCGGTTCCGTCTGGCCGATCAGCGGACGGACGCCAGAGGCGGGCTCGACAAGGAAGCGGCGCGTGCGATCATCCAGGCCAACCGGACGCGCCTGGCCGATTTCCAGGAGAAGCTTTATGCGCAGGACCGCTGGTCGCTGCTCCTGATTTTCCAGGGCATGGACGCCTCCGGCAAGGACGGCGCGATAAAGGCGATCTTCGAAGGGGTCAATCCGCAAGGCTGCGAGGTCGCCGCGTTCAAGCAGCCCTCCACGCTTGAACTCAATCATGACTTTCTCTGGCGTTGCATGATCGCGCTGCCGCAGCGTGGCCGCATCGGCATCTTCAACCGTTCCTATTATGAGGAATGCCTGGTCGCGCGGGTGCATCCTGGGATTCTCGCCAGACAGAGGCTGCCGCACGCGCTTGTGAGCAGGCATATCTGGCGCGAGCGCTTCGAGGACATCTCTGCCATGGAGCGCTACCTGGCGCGCAACGGTACGGTGATTCTGAAGTTCTTTCTCAATCTGTCCTGGGAGGAGCAGCGTCAGCGCCTGCTGAAACGCCTCGACGAACCCGCCAAACAGTGGAAGTTCTCAATGGATGACATCCGGGAGCGGGCGCTGTGGCCGCGCTATCAGGCCGTCTATCAGGATATTGTGCGCGATACCGCGACACCGCATGCGCCATGGATGGTCGTTCCCGCGGATCACAAATGGTTTGCCCGGGTGGTGATCGGCTCGGCGATTGTAACCGCGCTGGAGCGGCTTGATCTGCGCTTCCCCCGTGCTGACAAGGGGGCGCGGCGGGAGTTTGAGGATGTGCGCAAGGCGCTGGAGCAGGAAGGCGAGGATGGCGGCAAGCGTGCCAGGCAGAACCGGCGTGCGCGTTCAAAGAAGTCTTGAACCGTCCCGGGGTTGTTCTAGAGTGGCAGCATGGTACGTTTTGTGACAGGAGGTTTTTGTGCCCAGACGGCTTTTTTTAATTCTCTCGCTGCTCGTGCCTGCCGGGGTCGGTCTGTCCACTCCCGTGCAGGCACAGACCTATACTCCGGGGTACCCGGTCTGTATCCACATCTATGGCGGCCTGGTTGGTGACCGGATTGATTGCACGTACACGTCATTTGAACAATGCACGGCGACTGCGGCGGGTCTTTCCGCAACCTGTCTGGAAAACCCCTATTTTTCCGGCCCGGTGCGGGGCAGTGCGGCGCGGCAGCATTCCCGCCATCATCGCCATCACGACGAGCGCAATGTTCGTGTCAACGAGTTTCCCTTTGGCGAGATCGGCTTCTGACGGGAGCGCCGCAGCAGGAACGGTCGATCCCAACACGATGCAGAAAAATATCTTTGGCTTGACTTTCCCTGCCGACTGAGAGACAATACAGCCGTTCTCACGAACAAGAGGAGGTTCAATGACACTACCTCCACAGCAAGAACCGCGGTGAAGTGGCTTCTTCGTTCGAGTTGTCATTGAGCGGTCAAAACCCAGGACGGCACGCCGGGTAAAGGTTTTAGTGGGCTGCATCAGTAAGGCAGAGCCCCTTGCCTTCCCGGTGTCGCATTTTGTAAGAGCGGAGTGGCGCGTAAAGGCTGGCCGCTTTTTTGGCGTTTCGCCATCGTGTTGTCATCAATATAAGTCAGTTCATCAACTCCAGTTCATCAACTCCAGTTCATCAACGTCAGTTCATCAACGTCAGTCACTGACCTGTCAGAGCGGCTTCGCGGTCATTGTTGTTCCGCTTGAGCGTTTGCCGCCTTTGTTTCCTCCCTGTTCCGTCGTTCCTGGTTTCCTGCACTGCCTGCGCCTCGGCTTCGCCTCAGCTTGCGATCGAGGTGACTGGCAGGGCGTGCGGCGACAGGCGGAAACCGCAAAGCCTGGTGTCTTCGTTTTGCGCCACTTCGCCAGGGTTTTCGGTTCCGTCGAACCGACCTGCGCCCAGACCTGCAGATGTGGGTTGAACCGGCTGAGCGACGACAGGTCTCGCGATGTTGAGGGCGGCATTGATGCACGTGGAATTTTTCAAAAAGCGGGCGATGCAACAGCCTGCGGTCGGGAGCCGGACTTAAGGCTCATAGCAGAAGGGGCTCCTCATGTCGGAGGTCAGCAGGAACGGGACGGCGCCGCAGCCCGGCGGGGCGCCTGAAAATGGAACAGGGCATTCCAGGGGCCGGATGGTCGCGCGTGTGCTGTTGTCGACAGCTGCCGCGTTATCGCTTGCGGCCTGCGCCCATGGACCGGATGCCACGCAAAAATCGGTGTCGCTGAGGCCGCCTCACCGCCAGCTCGCGGCTCGAGGGGTGGCCAGAGCGCCGCTCCGGCTGGCGCAGCCACGTGCGCCCTTGCGCGCGCCGACATTGGCTGCACGCGGGCTCGCCAGCTATTACTGGGAAGGGACAAAAACCGCCAACGGGGAAAAATTCGATGGCACCGAACTGACGGCAGCGCATCGCAGCCTGCCCTTCGGCACAAGGCTGAAAGTCACCGATGAGGCGAGCGGTCGCTCGGTAACCGTGCGGGTCAATGACCGCGGGCCGTTCATTCCCGGCCGCGAGATCGATCTGTCCTGGTCGGCAGCGGAAGCCATCGGCATGCTCGACAAGGGCGTGACCACGGTCCGGCTTGACGTGGTCAAGTGAACCGCAGGGCGGCAGATTGTAGAGGTGTGGCCTCGGCTGCAGGTTCGAACAGATCGGCTCGTGGTATTATGGCGGGGTCGGGCGCGAAGGAGGGAACAGGCCCTGCAGTCTTGTCGCCAACACGCCGATAGCGAACCTGCGAATATGTGAACGCTTGCTCCGGTGGCGCCGAAAGGCGCTGGCGGCGGAGCAGAAAATGGGCGCAAGGCCTTGAGGCCGAAGGCTTAAGCGGCGGCGGCAGTGCGCTCTTCCGGGAGGTCGCGATCCGACCACAGAGCGCAAATCGCGCGCCCGCGCGGGCAAGATCAGGCGACGAAACGGGGGCGGAAATCGGGTGAAAATCAGGCGGCGGGGATGAAACCGAAGCCCGCCGGTCTTTGCGGGTGTCCCGGGACGATCGCGACCTGGGACAATCGCAACCTGGGACAATTGCGATCCGGGGACAATCGCAACCAATTTCGATGGATCGCGTGCCCTGGATCGCAAGGGGATCCGGGACGGGGCGGGAGGTGGCGCAAGGGCAGCGTCACTGCTGCCGTGCGGCAAGGATGTCGCGATAAAGCGCGGCATATTCCCCGGCACGCCGATCCCAGGACACATTGGTTGACATGCCGTTCAGCTGCAATCGGCGCCACTGCGACTTGTCCTGGAAGGCCTGATTGGTGCGGCGCAGCGCCGCGGCGAGATGGTCGGAGAAGCCGGGCGCGAATTTGACCCCGGTGCCGACGCCCTCGTCATCCCCAGCGTCATCGATGTCAACGACCGTGTCTTCGAGGCCGCCGACCCGCGCCACAATCGGGATCGAGCCATATCGCAGTGCGCAGAGCTGGGTCAGGCCGCAGGGTTCGAAACGGGATGGTACCACCAGCGCGTCCGAACCGGCCTGGATGAGATGGGCCAGGCCTTCGTCATAGCCTATGACTGCTGAAATCCGCCCGGGATGGGCGTGGGCGGCGGCGAGAAAGCGCTCCTGAAGATTGGCGTCGCCGGTCCCGAGCAGCGCCAGCTGGATACCCTGGTCGAGAATGGTGGGAATGCACTCGAGCAGAAGATCGAGTCCCTTCTGCCACGACAGCCGGCTGATGACCCCGAGCAGCATGGCATCGGGGTCGGGATCGAGATTGAAGCGGCGCTGCAGCGCCGGCTTGTTCACGGTGCGGAAGGTCAGGTTGGTGGCGTTGTAGCCGCAGGCGATATGGGGGTCGGTTTCCGGACTCCAGACTGTGGTGTCGATGCCGTTGATGATGCCGCTGAGGACGCCGGAGCGTTCGCGCAACAATCCGGCAAGCCCCATGCCGCCTTCATCGCTCTGAATCTCTTTGGCATAGGTCGATGACACCGTGGTGATGCGATCGGCGAATTGCACCCCGGCCTTGAGGAAACCGATGGCGCCGTAATATTCCACGCCGTGGATGGAGAAGGATTCCGGCGGCAGGTTGAAGGCGCTGAGCATCTCGGCGGCAAACTGGCCCTGATAGGCCATGTTGTGGATGGTCAGGACGGTGCCGGGCCGGGGCTGGTTGGTGTAGTGCAGATAGGCGGGTGTCAGGCCGGCCTGCCAGTCATGGGCGTGGATGATGTCGGGCACAAAGGAGGGAATCGCACCCTGACCAATGCGCGCCGCGATCAGGGACAGGGCGGCGAAGCGCATGCCGTTGTCGGGCCAGTCGCGGCCGTCAGGGGCGGTATAGGGATTGCCGTGGCGGTAGAACAGATGGGGTGCATCGACGGCCAGCACCTCGAGATCGCCGCAGGTTCCGGCCAGGATGCGCACCGATCCGCCGAAGAAATCCGGCAGGCGCAGGACCACGCTGGCCGAGGCCAGGGTCTTGATGACATCGGGATAGCCCGGCACCAGGCTGCGGGTATCCACGTCGTGGGCCTTGAGCGCGATGGGCATGGCACCGGCGACGTCGGCCAGTCCTCCGGTCTTGATGATGGGATAGATTTCTGAGGTGACGGCGAGGCAGCGGATGGGCGTCATCTATTTTTTTCGCGTGGGGACTTCGTCGTTTTCGACGGAGAGGAAACGCGCCCTTCTATGTTGGTGAAGTGAGATCGGATCAGGATCCATAGGTTGCGATCAGGTCATTCCTGCGGTGGCCGATATCCGGAAAAAGACGCGGCCGTGGACGCATGCCGTTGCTGGGGAAAGCCCGCGGTCAGGAGCGACCCTGGCCCCGGTTCTTCCCGACCCGTGGATCGGATTTCTCAAGCAGTCCACGGGTTGAGAGTGGTCATCCCGAGCGGGATGTTCTTTAAAAAAAGTGCCTTCAGGTATTGAGCCTGTCGATCATCGCCTGGGTGATCAGGCAGATGCCCTGCTCGGTGGTGCGGAACCGCTTGGCGTCGAGTTCGGGATATTCCCCGACTACGAGCCCCTCGGGGATATCGACGCCGCGGTCGATCACCACGTTTTTCAGGCGCGCGTTCCTGCCGACATTGACATAGGGCAGGATCACGGCGTTTTCGACGCTGGAATAGGAGTTGATGCGCACGCCGGTGAACAGCAGCGAATGGCGCAGCGAGGCACCGGAAATGATGCATCCTCCCGAGACCAGGGAACTCACCGCCTGGCCACGGCGGCCGTCCTCGTCATGGACGAATTTGGCCGGTGGCGTGATTTCCGCATAGGTCCAGATCGGCCAAAGCCGGTCGAACAGGTCGAGTTCCGGAACCACGTCGGTGAGATCGATATTCGCCGCCCAGTAGGCGTCGACGGTGCCCACATCGCGCCAGTAGGCGCGGGTGTCGTCGCCGCTGCGGACACAGGACTCCGAGAACTGATGGGCCACCGCTCGGCCGTTCTTGACGATATAGGGGATGATGTCGCGGCCGAAGTCGTGGTTCGAATTGGGGTCGTTGGCGTCACGCCGCAGTTCGTCGAACAGGAAGTCGGCGTCGAAGACGTAAATCCCCATGCTGGCGAGCGACTTGTCCGGTTTGCCCGGCATCGGCGGCGGATTGGCCGGCTTTTCCAGGAAGCTCTGGATGATGCCGTTGGCATCGATATGCATGATGCCGAACCCGCTCGATTCCGCGCGCGGCATTTCGAGACAGCCAACGGTGACGTCGGCGTGCTGCTCGACATGCTGCTTGAGCATCAGTTCGTAATCCATCTTGTAGATGTGATCACCGGCCAGCAGCACGATATACTTGGCGCCGTAGGCCTCGATAATGTCGAGATTCTGGAACACAGCGTCGGCTGTGCCGAGATACCAGTCGGTCTCGGAGATGCGCTGGCTGGCCGGCAGGATGTCGAAGCTCTCGTTGCGTTCGGGACGGAAGAAGTTCCAGCCCATCTGCAGATGCCGGATCAGGCTGTGGGCCTTGTACTGGGTGGCGACCGCGATGCGGCGGATGCCGGAATTCACGGCGTTCGACAGGGCAAAATCGATGATTCGCGACTTGCCGCCGAAATAGACTGCGGGCTTGGCGCGGCGGTCGGTCAATTCCAGCAATCTGCTGCCTCGTCCGCCGGCAAGAACGAAAGCCAGAGCCTGACGGGCGAGTGGTTCAGTTCCGATGGTGCTCATGTCATCTCCTTCACTCACTCACCTTAAGAGCGCGAGTCCCCAAAAAGGTTTCTTGGTCGTACGGCCTTGCGGTTGATCCGCGAAAGGCGGGCACGACGAAATACCAGGCGACGATACCAGAAATCGTGACATCCGGCCGTCTGAAACGCTCGGCCGGTGGCGAGACAGGCTCTCCAACCGAGGCGACGGTCGCAGCCGAGGCACAATTTAAGTGTTACGGATCAATATGTTCGGCTTCGGTGCGGAACTTTGAGGCGGGTCGGAGTCGCGACATGGTACGAGAATCAGCGCTCAGTTTTTGCCTATCGCAACGCAATGACGTTTGATGCATGTCAATATGTGTTTCAATCTTCGCGGAACTCGCCATTTTCCTTCAAGGAGGGATTGCTTGAGGGGCGGGTTCCGTCAGATGCAAGGGATGGGATCAAGGGTCAGGATGGGTCTGGAAAGCCGCATTTGACTGCAGCTTTCCAGACCGCATGTGGTCGATCGAGGCTCTCGACACAAGACACTCAAGGACGGGTGCAGGAGAATTTTTCGCCGACAGCACGGTGAAAATCAAGAAAATCCGGTGGAAAGACAGAACACCCGATCCGGACACAAGGTTGCCATCACGGTCATGGACCTATGCGCCAGGTCATGTTGCTGCATCGGCCGATTCGCGGATCCCGGCTCTGCTGCAGTTTCTGCCGGGGTCGCCGGTGAGATGCCGTTCCTTCCAGATGTGGCCTCCAGGCTCGTCCGTTGGCGTTCGCCGGTTTTGCCGTCCGGCCATGGGATGCCGCTGGATATGCTTTGAACTCTCAACAGGATCAAAGGCTTGGATGTCAGAAGGGGGCTCTGGCGGGGGCATTCCGCGCAAGCTTCGGGAGGTCCGCTTTGCCAACCGGACGGCCGCGGACGGGCTGCGACAATGACAAGGGAGGAGGCTTGGAAGGAGGCTTGCGGCGAAGGCACGGATCGGTCACAGGCCTGGGCGAAAGGCCGACCGCTGAGATCCCTTGGCCTGCCGATGCCATCGTCGGAGCGACGCGCAGGACCATCTGTGGAATCGATCCTGACATTGTGCTGGAGACGTCCCGATCTGCCCGCACCACCACGTCATCATTTTCTCCATCCCGTGGTGGGACCAGTGAATATTGCCGGCGCCGCATGTATCTGCCGATCCTTCAACAACGGCGGTTGGGTCGCTGGCGGCCTCGGGCAACGTCATCGACGGGATCCGGGCCGAATAAGTCAGCACGCCTTTTGCCGATGCCAGCCTCTCATCCACCAGCCGGGGTGGGATCGCAGTATCGCGATCCCACCGGCTAATGGACACCGCGACCACACGGCTGCCTGATACGGTGCAGGCGCACCGGATGGATGCCGACAGGCGGATCCGGCTTCGCTTCGGCTTCTGGCAGGATCATGGAGGCCTGTGACCCGCTGACGCCGGCAGAAAGCTGCGTGCGGAAGCTCCCTGTCGCCTTCCCGGCCGGAGGCTCTCCGCAAAAATGGCAACCCTCGCGCGACATGTGCCTTGCGATGTCGCGCGAGGGTGGTTCCCCCTGAAGAGCTGGATCGCGCCAGAGCCTGCGCAAAAGCCGTTGCAGATGCGGTTCCTCGTGAGGTTTGAAGAGGCTTCGCAGGGACGGTTGCCACTCCGGTTCCCCCATGTCTGAGGCCATGTCTGAGGCCATGTCTGAGGCCAGAGCTGGAGGCCGGTTGCGCGATTGGCCGGCGTCTGTTGTCGCGGCTTTCGTCACGCCAGCAGGCCGGTGTTTCAGGGCCGGTGTTTCAAGCTCCGCCATGCAGCATGCGGGCAGATTGGCGGTGCCGTCGGAACAGGAGGGAATCCGCGTCGCGAAGAAAAGGAATTTGCAGCAGGCAAAAAACAGCAGCCGGCAACAGCCCGCGACGCGGCACGCGCCTGCCGGCTTGATTTAAGCCCCAGCCTGAAAGGTGCTGTTTATCCTCAGGTTCTTTGACCGGATGGAACAGCCGGAGCTTCTCCTTAATCTTTTAAGGGCTCGCGTTCCCATGAGCGCGCGCGGACGGGGGATCGGGCTTTTATGACGAAAAGGAATCGTTTATCTGAGCCGACAGGCGGCAATGCCCGTAAATCCTGACCTGTCGTAAATCCTTGAGCGGCTGTTTTTATTAAAACGGCGTCATTGTCTGTCAAAGTTCTGTCAAACAGCGTCGGCCTGGTGCGGCTTTGGCGGACCCGGCTGTGGGGGCCGCGGCCCGTGAAACGGCTTTTCGTGCAGGCGGCGGACCCCCGCGCCTTAAAGACGGGTGAACAGAGCCTGTGCGTCGTCGCCTCAAATGATGGCGAAAGTTTCATCTGCGTACCGAACCCGCGCCGTGCTATCGCAGGGTTTCGCTCCGTGGCGGCGACGCCGGTGGAAATCATCCACCCTGGTATCATATGGCGTTTCTGCCCATATCTCGTTGGTAACATTGTCCCGGGTAACATCGCCTCGGGTCCCATCACCCCGGCATCTTCGCTTGTGGCGCTATCGTCCTGGCAGGATCGCATTGGTAACATCACATTGGGTCACATCCCCCGGGCATTGTCTTGGCCCTGGTACTATGGGAAATCATTTATGAAAGCTCGCGAGCTGATGAGTTCGCCGGTCATATCGGTGCCGCTGGAGGCCTCTGTGCGGGAGGTCGCCTCGATCCTGCTCAAACACGCGATCCGGGCGGTGCCGGTGGTCGACATGGGGGGATCGCTGGTGGGAATGATCAGCGACAGCGATCTGGTGGCACGTGATTCCGCCAAACGTCATGAGCGCGTGGCCTGGTGGCTGGAACTGATGGCCGGACAGGTGGAACCGGGGGTGGTGGCCGAAGCGGCCTCGCGCAGTGTGCGGGACGTCATGACGGCTCCGGTGATCACGGTCGGAGAAGACAGCACGGTTGCCGATGTCGCGCAACTGATGCGCAACTATGATCTCAAATGCATGCCTGTGCTGCGCGAGGAGCGGTTATGTGGCATCATCACGTCGGGGGATTTGCAGCGCGTGGTGGCGCAACAGGCATCCGACGGGGAGCCGGCTGCTCCGAAGGGATTTCTGGAGAGCGTGTTCTCCGCGCTCGACCATGGCTTTATCTCCCACGACAGCGTGAGCGAGGAGGCCGCTGCGGAGGCTGCAGCGCCGGTGCCGGAGCCGGCCAGTGCGGTCAGTGAGGAGGTTGGTTTCGATGCGGTCGGGTTCCGCAAACTGGTGTCGAATTTCGAGCGCCATGAGAGCGAGGGACGGGAACTCGCACAGCAGGCGGCGTCGGAACAGCGGCGGGCCCGGATCGCCGAACTGGTCTCGCACCATGTCAGCGCGGATCGCTGGGAAAGTCTGATACAGCACGCCCGCGCGGCCGCCGAGAACGGTGAGAAGGAGTTCCTGCTGCTGCGTTTTCCCAGCGAATTGTGCAGCGATGGCGGCCGCTCGATCAATGTCAGCGAGGCGGACTGGCCGGCGAGCCTGCGGGGAGAGGCGGCGGAGATGTATTTGCGCTGGGAGCGGGAACTCAAGCCGCGCGGCTTTCATCTCGCAGCCAGCATTCTCGATTTCCCCGATGGCATGCTGGGCGATGTCGGTCTGTTCCTGGTGTGGGCGTGATGGGATCCGGATTTCAGGTGCATCGCTGGTGGTGAAGAGCGCGCTCGCAACCTGGTCGCGGGCGGGGCGTCCGCGCCCAATGCAAAGCCCGAGTCAAGCGACGCTCCAGGCGGTTTCAGGCGGTTTCGTGAAGGCTTCCATTCACGACATGCCGCCGTCCTTTCCACCACCTTTGGCGCGGGCTTCTTTCCACGCCCGCGCCTGTCCGAAATGACCGCAGCCGATAAAGGGCAGCGGCGGGCGCTCGGCCGAGAGCGGCGAGGGGTGATTGGCGACCAGGACTTTGTGGCGGCTGGCGTCGATCAGGAGGCGCTTGCTCTGCGCGTGGGCGCCCCACAGCATGAACACTTTTGCCTCGCTCTCTGCCGCGACATGGCGGATCACGGCGTCGGTGAGGACTTCCCAGCCTTTGTTGGCGTGGCTGGCGGGTTTGCCTTCCTCCACGGTCAGGCAGGTGTTGAGAAGCAGGATGCCCTGCCTTGCCCAGCTGGCGAGGCTGCCACCGGGATGGGGGAAGGCCGGGCGGGGGGTGCCGAGGTCGCGCTCCAGTTCCTTGAAGATGTTGCGTAGCGACGGCGGCAGCGTCACCCCGGGGGCGACCGAGAAGGCCAGGCCCTCGGCCTGACCGCGGCCGTGATAGGGGTCCTGACCCAGGATGACGACGCGTGTCTTCTCCGGCGGGGTCAGTTCAAGCGCCCGCAGCGGCTGGGGCGGGAATATGGTGGCACCGTCGGCAAGGCGCTGACGCAGAAAATTGAGCAGGCTGAGACCGTTCGGGCTGGCGAAGAAAGCCGCGGTGAGCGCAGCCCAGCCGGGCGCGACAGGCCAGTCGGCGGGATCGGCGCTGGTCAATTGGGTCGGTGGGGTCATGGGTGCCTCGTCACGCTGTGCGCGTCATCTATAAGGGTCATGGAGCCAGGCGGAAAGAGTCGCGGGCCGCGGGCCAAGCGACGTTGCGAGAAAAATGATTTTCGGTGCGCCAGGCAAAGCTGGCGTGCTCCAGCCGGTGCAAGTCCGGCCTGGGTAGGGGGGTAGCGCCCGCCCAGTAGCGAGTGTTGCGTGGTGGACGGCGACGCCCCTCACGAAGCGTACACAGTGATCATGTGGGGTGTGGGATTGAGCCGCGATGTGCGAATCTCGCAGGGGTCGA
>WQYW01000038.1 GCA_009781045.1 Alphaproteobacteria bacterium | reverse complement strand
CGAAAGCCTCTGGATCAAGGCCCGCAATGCGGCGGGGAAGAGAAAACGCTTTTTCGACGCGATCCGAATTCTTACCACCTATACGGTTTTCCCGGATTGGTGGGCTTTGATGACGACCATCGCGTCTGGCCGCCCTCCCTGAAAAAACGCACAACTGGGGGATCAGGAGCCGATGGAAGGGCCATTTGGAATCGCTGTCCCTTTTCATACATCCTGGCGGGATAGGCGGCGGCTGTGGTATGGCCCTGTTCGGCAGCCCTGCGGTACCACAGTGCTGCCCGGGGGCCGTCGGCCTGGATGAAGAAGCCCGAGCGATGGCCGGGTTCGGTCTGGGCAAGGAAGTCCACGATGGTCTCAACGATCTTCTTTTGACACCCCATGGCGTTAACGCTGACAATTGCCCCCTTGATGTCGAGGAGATTGAGCAGTTTGCGCAATGGCGTGATCTCGTCCTGCGTCTCATCCGTTGGCACAGAGCCCAAACACCAGCTTGTTTACCGAGCTCCAGGCCGAAACCATGTGTATCGCAGCTTGCCCTCTCGACAGGGTCACGAGCGCGGAACGGCGGGGATGGAACTGGCTTGCTCCACCCGTCCGCTTTCAGGGCTCGATCCTGCGCCTTCAAGGTTCCGGCCACGCCAGCGAGGTGATTTTCGCGGGCGACGGACGAAGAGCCTGGGTGCTATCGCGCTTTTTGCCTGAATCTGCGGGAAACCTGGATGCTGTTCCCTCGATAGCGATCCACCGCCCTATGGCTCTGTGGCGCCAAGCGGTTGATCGGTTCAGAACCATTCTGATGAGGGAATGCCCACTGACGAACGAAATTTCCCATGTGCAGTCCGCGGATAATACCCATAATCTGGATTACGTTGAGGGAGATTGAATCCTGTTACAGGCAACTGCGCTCGAATTTCAGCGCCAGTCTGGCGAGTTCCGGAACAAGGCGCGACGTGAACCCATCGAGATCACCCGGCACGGACGGCGGGAATTGGTCTTGCTGTCAGTCGATCACTACGACTGGCTGGTGGCTGCCGCCCAGTGCCGCTTCCGGACGATTGATGCACCTGATTTCATCGTCGCAGCAGCGGAACGCGCCGAGATGGACCCGGAGCATGCAGCTCCTGACGAACTGCTGAGGTAGTCGAGTGGCCAGCCGGATCCCTGATGCCAAGCCAGGTCTGGTGTTTCGCTATGACTATCTGTGCTCTCGCGATGCAGCCGCTGGGCATCAACAGGGAAAAGACCGTCCCGCCTGTCTTGCGTGCGCGAGGGTCCCGCGCCAGGAATAGAGGACGGAACAGCCTGTCCCAATTGCACAGGACGGCCGTCAGAAACTACTTCCATGCATGTGTGTCGAGCAGAAGCTGCGTCACGCGCCACATTCCCAGAGAGCCAGCTCATCCTCGCTCATGGGCGCGAAGAAATCTGGCCTTGGCCTTGTAAGCCGGCCCCTGAGCACACCGATTTGAACTTTCTCTGCTCGATCGGGATGAGCTTCCCCTTCGAAGATCCGCGCGATCCTGTAGCTGTCCCCCTTGTGGCCCCGCAAAACCGGCTGCAATCACTTCACCTTCGGACACGCAAATGGGATCCGGGCGCGTGAAGCCCGGGCGTTCCGCCAGCGAAAGCCGCAATACCTGAAGAATACGGCCTGCAGAAGATCCGCATTGCAGTGGAAGCGTGGGCGCAACCTCGGTCATCACCGGCACTCCCCGCTCATGGCGTTCGAGGTCTTGCGTGCGACCGAGGGCAGCGGAGCACATCCGTCGCCAGCGTTCCATCTGTCGTTCATTGTCTGGCTCCCCTATTCATGGGCCAGATGCGGCTGCCAGGCCCGCGGGCGCACTCTCCAGTTCCCAGTTAATTGAGCAGGTGGTACCTGTTCTGCAGTTCCTGCAAGGCGTTGCATCAGGCTCCTCGCGTTGTCGGCGCCGAAGCGCCTCCGCGACGAGTGTGTCTGTGGCTGCAGGCGCGTGCCACGAGGTCGAAGATGCGAAAAGGGTGACGATTGAGCCAGGCTTCACGGCACCCTGCTCCGGCACGAGGGCAGATGCAGAGTTGAGAGCAAATGGCGGGATCGGAAGCCGGAACCCGAAGGGGCAAATCCACAAAAGCATTCGGATCCTCTACCGGAGCGGCACCAAGCGGCAGGAGCCATCAGCCTCACGGCGGGTTCTACGGGGGACCTCCATCCCCGCACCCGCACCCGTCCAGCCCTGACAGATCCCATGGGGCAAGTTCAACGATCGAAAGATGGCGGAAGATGGCAAGCCCCGGCGCTGGAATTCGGATGCCTTTTGGCGTAGAGGGGACGCGCCTTCGCTTCTCACGGTGATTGTCGCTGCGGCAGATGGCGAAAGCTGTGCGAAAACACGACAACAGCCGGGCGAAGAACATGGATCAGGAGCTTTGGAACGTAGCGCGCGCGGTCGAGAGCGGGGCGACAACGATACGCGCTGTTGTCGAGGCCACCGCATTGTCGCATCTGAAGGTCGAGCGCGCCCTGCGCAGCCTGGAAAAGCAGAAATGGCTGATTCGCGACAATGCGGGTTTCCGTCCACGGCAGGCCTCGACGCGGCCGGATCGGCAATGTGGATCGTGCAATCTGTGCTGCGACATTCTTGAGGTGACGGCGGTCGACAAGCCGATCCATCAGTTGTGCCGGCATTGGGAGCCGGGAAAGGGCTGTGTGATCTATGATCAGCGCCCGCAAATGTGCCGGTCGTTTGCCTGCGCGTGGTGGCAGGGGCATTTTGACGAGGACTGGTTTCCGGTAAAGGCGGGGCTGGTGGTGCATTTCAGCGCGGGCGCAGTCAATATTCATGTGGTGCCGTCCGCTCCCGATCGCTGGCGCGAGGAGCCCTGGTTCAGTACGCTCTGCGGGATCTCGCTCAAGGGGACCCGGCCCGGCCTGCCCCCCTACGCCACGCTGGTGGTCTCGGGGAATGCAAAATTTCTCCTTCTGGGGCGAACCGTGGTGCCGGATCCAACACCCTTCGGCACCTCCTTTGTGCCGCTGTCGCCGGAAACCTTCCACTACTGGAAGGCGCGTTCGGAGGAACATGCGCGACGACTGAATGAGCGCGCCGCGGAGATGCAGCGCATCCAGCAGGAATTCGGGTTTTGCGGCATTCCCGAAGAGGACGATCCCCATCCCCCCTATCGGCCGGCCTTGATGCGGGTGTCGGGGCTCCAGGAACGGGAGCCACCGTCCCGGCGATAGCTGCTGGTGCTCTGCCTGGGTTGACAGTGGCAGTATTGGCGGTCGGGCGGGCAGTTTTTTCCCCCACCAGGTCTCTCCGGCGAGGTTCCTCCCGCGCGGCGGATGGGTGTGTGGCAGGGCTGCGCAAGGCCGGCAGGGCGCGGGGATGGGTGCCTTTTCGCCGCAGGGGAGGCAGCCAAGCCGGGCGCCGGGGTCAGGAACAGGCGCGGTGCATCGGCGGGCCGCAGCGGGATCTTGCGCTGGATTTGAGTCATCAAATCGCTGTCGCTATACATCCGCATGTGGAAGAAAGAGACGTCCTCTGAAATGGCGCAGCTTGCGTGCAGTGACCGGGACAGCGCGCTCGTGCTCCAGGGATCCGGGATCTTCACGCTATTCAAATCGCAATTTTGCCACAGTGATCGGCGATGAACCGGACCTGAACACGCGAGCAGGCTCCGGTTCAGGCTGCCTTCCTGATATATCGGGCGACGGCGGCTGCGCGCAGACGGGAGGCGATTGAATGCTCTCCTGCGATTTTCTTTCTCCCTCTCTCTGGAAAAAGCGATCAAGGTGGAATTTATCGAAATGATTCTGGTGCGCACTCTGTTTCCCGGTCCGGCCCGGCTCCGGATACCGTTGTCGCGGCTGTTCCTGTCGCTGTCGTGTTGCGGCCTGAGCCTCGGCTTCGGCCTTGCGGGGAGTGCGCCGGCCGCTGCTCAAGGGCGCCTTGACGCGCAATATTCGGTCACCCTGGTGGGGATTCCGGTTGCCAAAGGCAATCTGCATGTCGAGATCCACGGCGACCAGTTCGTGGTGAAAGCGGATGGCGGCACAGCGAAGCTGCTGAGGCTGTTCACCAACGGCTCCGGCTCCGGCACCAGCGAGGGGCGGGTGGTCAACGGTGCCCTGGTGAGCTCTGACTACCGATCCTCCCTGACCACGTCGAAGAAAACCGAGGAAGTGCACATCGCACTGACGAACGGCAACGTCAGGGAAGTGACCATTACACCGACCCCGTCACCCGATCCGAACCGGACACCGCTAAGCGACGCCCATCGTCATGACGTTCACGACCCGATGACGGGTGCTGCTGTGCGCGTTCCAGGCACGGGGGATGTGTTGACGCCGGAGGCCTGCCACACCACTTCGGCGGTGTTCGATGGGCGGATGCGCTTTGATCTGAAGTTCGAATTCAGACGCATGGAACAGGTCAGGGCCGCGAAGGGCTATCGGGGTCCGGTGGTGGTATGCAGCGTCTATTTTGTGCCGGTGGCGGGCTATATTCCGGACCGGCCGACGATCAAATACCTTTCCGCTCAACGCAGTATCGAGATCGCCCTGGCGCCGATCGCGGGGACGCGGATTCTGGCACCGTTCTGGATGAGAGGACCCACACCCCTGGGCACAGCGATGCTGGAGGCAACCAGTTTCGTGACCCAGGGCGAGCCAACACCGGCACCCGCACCGACGGTGAAGCCGAAGTAGTTTCTGTTTTCCGGGGCATCACGGAAACGTGTGTGTGCGCGTTGCGCCGGCTCGCGAATGTCCGTGATACAGGGCCCGGCAGGGGGCGCAAGCGGAGGGGGCGCGAGCCTCGCATCCGGAGCACGCCCACCAGGGCATTTGCGCCTTTCACTTCACAGTCCGCGTTGCTGCAGCTTTCAGGACCGTGTCGCGGGTCAAGCCGGCTGCGGGCATCGAACTTCAATTCAGTGCGATACTATGTGAGGACAGGTGATGACACGGGGGAGATCGTGACCCAGCTTGTGCAGCCCCGGCTCGTCAACGAGCCGTTCGGGGATCCTGGCCTGTTCCTCGATTTCCAGTTCGGCCGCCGTGCCATCCTGTTTGATGCCGGCGATCTGGCCGCGTTGTCGCAGCGTGAGCTGTCCCGGATCAGCGACATCTTCGTGTCGCACCGACATATGGATCACTTCTTCGGCTTTGATCAGGTGGTGCGGGCGCGCCTCAATCTGCCCGGCCTGTTGCGGGTGGTTGGACCGCGCGGCCTCGTTGACGGCATCGCCGCCAAACTCGCGGGTTATACCTGGAATCTGCTCGACGCAGGTTCGGCCGATTTCGAGATTCTGGCGGCGGAGTATGACGGTGCCGGCCTGACGGAATGGACGCGGTTTCGGGCCCGGGAGATGTTTCGGGCGAGTCCGGCTGGCGTCACAGACCTGCCGCCGGGCGTCGTCTTCGCCGATGACGACCTGTCGATTGAGGCTCGCGTGTTCGATCATGGCACGCCGTGCCTCGGCTTTGCGCTGCAGGAGAGACTGCGTGTCAATATCTGGGTGAGCGGGCTCGAAACCCTGCATCTGGACGTAGGAATCTGGCTCAAAAACGCCAAGACCGCGGTCCGCAGCGGAGCTTCTGATGACACCGGGATCATGGTCGCTCCGGGACGAAGCGTGACGTTGGGTGTACTGAAGGAACAGGCACTCCGGATCGCCCCCGGGATCCGGATCGTCTATGTCACAGACGTTGCCTTCACTCCCGCCAATGCCGATGCGATTGTTGCCTTTGCCCAGGGTGCGGACCATCTGTTCATTGAGGGCGGCTTCGCCGGCGATGACGCCGACATCGCCGCTGCGCGATGCCATCTCACAGCAGCCCAGGCGGGCACGCTTGCGAAGGCGGCGGGAGTGAGGCGGCTCACCACCTTCCATTACTCGCCGCGTTATCGCGACACGCCGCAACGGCTGCGCCTGGAGGCGGAGACCCATTTCGGGGGCGTCGGAGAAGAGTGAAGGAGCGGACAGCGCGACTCTTCGTGCGGCGGGACGTCTTACGGCCCTTACGTTGGTTGTCGATGCCGGATAGCGACTGGCTGCGGCACTGTTGTGTTGTGGAATGTCGCCAGAGATGACTGGTTGCCGCGCCTGGCGCAGCTGCGTCAGAACCCATTTCCCTTTTCAATGGCGACAGCGAAGTTCTGTGTGGAAGGTGAAGAGCGGTGCAGGTGGCTGCCGGATTGTCCCGGGAAATTGCGGATTTGGGAATTGAGAATGCTTTGCGATTGCTTGTCGCGATATGGAGTTCATCTGGCATGGGGATTCCCAGCTGCGCAGAATAGTTTTGTCGAAACAATGGCTCTCGCCGGGATTTTGCCTGAAATCGGCGGTTTCGGCCCGATTTTGTGCGGTGCACTTTACAATCCGTATGCGGGCTGTTAAGGGTTCCCTCCGCCGTTCGTGGAACTTCGGCGTGATTTCCGAAATCTACTTATGATGTAGCCTTGGCTGATCATGCTGCCACTCCCCGAGCGGCAGCTGTCCTGTAAAGAGTTGTGTTGTGTATCGTCGAGCCGAGCGGGCTCGAATTGTGGCCCGCGAAGACATTGTCATGTTCATCAACGCCTGCCTGACCTGCACCGGGCAGCGCGAGTTCTATGACGACGCCTGTCGGCAGACGGAGTCCATTGCCTTCCTGCACCGCTACATTCTCGGCAACTACCGCCGGCTTTATGCGCAGACGCTTGCGGCCGGCATCAATCATTTCAACCAGAGCGAGATTATTCTCAGTCTGCTGGCGAGCGTCCGGCAGTGTCCGCCGGAGAGTCCGTGCAGAAGAACACTTCATCACGGACCTGGCTCTGAAGCCGGAGAACCACATCGGCGAGGTGATCCGGCGCGACAGTGGCGAGATCGAGTATCTCAGGAGCTACCGGTTGTCGGAAGCACAGACCCGGCGCGCCTGGCGCAGATGACCGCGCATCAATGGAACATGGAGTGGACGGCGCAGGCGCTCGGCACCAGCGTCGATGACCTCATCCTGCGCATCGAAAAGGCGGGGTTCGGAGGTCTCATTCACCAGGGGCGCAGGGATCTGGCGCGCAAGAACAGGCGGCTGGAAGAGAAGGGAAAGCGGTTGAACTGAGGAGTCATCCGACACTCGTTGCCGGCTTGGCTTGCGAAATTCGCACAGACCGGGAGGCGACAGCAGCGGTCACGGTGCCTGTCCGGAACGGGGGAAGCGGTGTGGTGAATGACAGCTTGCCAATTTGCGGTGCATTTGACGGTTCTCTGTAACGCGATGGTTACACGGGCCGGGAATATGTGTTGCGGCGCACAATCACCCGACGTTAACACTTGAGGCGTGGGGAGCGATTTTGTTGCCGTTCCTGCCGGGATCCGGCGGGGGGCCGATGGTTGCAACGGTGGTTTCGTAAGAGCGAAGGCGTGGATCATCGGGGAGAATGAGGAAGCGGACTTCGTCCGTCTGACTTTGGCGCGGGTTCGCGGGAGAGATCGCTCAATGCCTCAAAAGCGTTGAGCTGGACGAAGGTCATGGCGCCGGTGAATGCACCGTCGATGTGACTTTCCAGGGTGTCGCCGACAAATGGTGGCGGCACCCGATACGTTGTGCAGAGAACACCGAGTGGTGGGCTTTACGTTGGATCGGATAGAAGGAGGTTGCGTATAGTTCTGAGTAAAAATTGAAATGTGAGCACGAATCCGGCACCGCGCGGAAAACAGATTGACAGCCGAGGTGTTGTCGCAGCGCAGGCCTGGTGATCACGAGATCAGGATTCGCGTCGTCAATAGGGCCAGTGAGAGCCCTGACCAACTAATGGAGAAATCAATGAAATTGTTGACAGCCGCGCAGGCGGCAGTGATTGTGCTTGTTTGCGCAAATGCGGCTGAAGCGAAGCAGTCCCATCGGCATCATGGGTCAGAGGCGCATCGTCATCATGCTCGCCATCCTCATCATGCGCGCCATCATCGGCGTCACGCCCGATCCGCAAAGAGGCAGGAGACGAGCGGCGAGAGCGACTGCTTCTTCTGTGGCGGGGTGTCCAGCGTCGTTCACGGCACGGTGCAGTCGGTCGGCGAGTTCGGGCGCCAGGCGCTCGGAGGCAGGCCGCGGGCCTGGTGCGGCTGGTATCACCGCCAGCAGGTCGGGGTGGATCCGGGCCCGCGCTTCAATCTTGCCCGCGCCTGGGCGGGGTGGGGCGTCAATGCCGGAGGTCCCGGTGTCGGCGTCACGGTGGTGTGGCCCCATCATGTCGGCATGGTCACGGGACGCGCTCCGGATGGCCGCTGGATCGTAAGGAGCGGCAATGACAGCCACCGGGTCAGGGAGCGGCCGCGTTCTCTGGCGGGGGCGATCTCCTTCCGGCGGCCGGCGTAACCCGCATACGAAGACGATTTTTCTGCATCAGGCTCCCGCCAGCGGCCGCCCGGCTGGCGGGAGCCTGTGTTGTGGAATCGGATCAGCGTCGGGGGCCGAATCGGCGACATCGATGTGGAAGGGCCATCATGCGACTGACCGTGAAATCGGTCACCCTCTTCCCACGATGGCACAAGGGGCTCTCGTTTCTTCGAAAACGATGGATAATCAACTGCTTGTTTTCGATGGTGGGCCCGGCAGGACTCGAACCTGCAACCAGACCGTTATGAGCGGCCGGCTCTGACCATTGAGCTACAGGCCCCGTCGCAGGTGGCGCAGCAGCCAGCAGCGGATCAACTGCTTTTTACAGGGGTTGGAGCGGTGGTGCAACGCCCCTGCAATTGCCCGACTGCGAGGGGGGCATGCGATGCGGGAAGGCTCATGGTACCGCGTTCAGTCGCTCGGCCTCAGTGAGGTCTTCGGCAGTGTTGACGTTGAAGAAAGGATCGCGCGGTGTGGTCGGCCAGCAGGCCGTGGCAAGCCGGTAGCGGGCGGTCCAGCGTCTGATCCTGCGGAGGTCTTCGACAACGAGGGCGTGACGAAGTTCATGGCGCAGATCGACCCGCCACAATCCGATCACGTGATGGAGTTGTCCGCCGGAAGCCGCAGCCGCGAGTTGCGCATTTTCGCTGGCGCGCGCCGCGTGGAGGCGCGGCACCAGATCGTCGGGCAGGAAGGGGCAGTCGGTGGCTGTGCTCAGCACCCAGTCGAATGCGGGGCGGTTTTCCGCGCACCAGTCCAGTGCGGCAAGAATCCCGGCGAGGGGTCCGGGGAAGGTGGCCAGGTCATCGGCGACGACAGCCAGTCCGAAGGCGGCAAAGCGCGAGGGATCACCGTTGGCGCTGATAAGGATCTCGTCACATTGCGGTCGGATCCGTGCCACCACATGTTCGAGGATGGTGCGGTTGCCAAGGATGCGCAGCGCCTTGTCGCCACCGCCCATGCGACGTGCCAGCCCTCCGGCGAGGACAACACCCAGGGTCGGCAGATTCCCACTCGTCATCGCATCCTCGCGAATTGTGAAAGCAGCAGGGCCTGGCGGCGTCACCGAGGATGGAGGGGCAGGTGATTCGTTTTCGGATCGGCAACGGCAGGAAGGCCGGGGAGAATTCTGCCTTGGCGATATCGGCCCGGTCAACGACAATCCGACGCAGCGGGTGGAGTGCGAACGCTGGCTGTCCGGATGGATCATGGATCGAAGGCAACATCTGGAATTCGGCGGCCTTTTTGAATCGGGATGGTGGCCGAATGGAACTCAGCGACGGTCAGATGTAGCCGGACGGACCATCACGGCCATCACCGTGGCTCCGGACTGTAACGGATCGTGTGTCGCAGTCTTGCCCGACGCACAAGGCCACTCAAGCGTTTCATAATTCTCTGCTACAAGCAGATAATTTGAATTTTTGACCGTATTATGGCTGTGAGAGAGTCTGCCAGACTCATGTTTGGGAGGCGTTGAATCCCGGAGGAGTCAATGGGCCGAAAGACCCAATGGGGTTCAATCGATATCCAAGAGATATCGGCGCTTCCCCTCTTGGCAGGAAGTGAGACCGTGAAATGTTGTACAGGTGTGCCGATCATGGTGATGTCCAGGCTCCGATCTGCATTAGCAGGTCGATCTTCGATTGCATAAACAAACGAGCCAGTTCTCTGGAAAAGTACATCGCGTGTATGTTGTTTACCCAGCCTGCCTGAACAGATGGTCAATCTTTCACCTTGACGACGAGGACTTTTCACTTGTGATGCGTTATATCGAATCTGTTCCAAATGTTTCTGGGAATGAAATGTTGACGTCCGTTGTTGGTGGCGGTGAATTGGTCCCCAATCATCCGTTCTTGGCCGACAGAGATAAGGCGAAAGGACGATTGAATGACCGCCTTTTCCTGAAGAAGATGGAGCGTCGCACGGAATTGATTTGTCCTGATTGTGTGCAGGGAAAGGTTTGAATTCAAATCAATAGCTCGTAAATCCGAAGTATCCGTGGAAAAGTGGCGGATGCGGAGGGGCGTGGCACCCTGCGGGAAAATCAGCCGGAGGATCAATCGTTGGTACAAGCTTGCGCCTTGGGGAAATCACCATGATCGAGGGCGTTGCGAGGCGATGCGCTGTACCGGCGTGCGAACCGTGCAAAAGGGGCGGCGCGGTTTCGATCCACTGCGACTGCTGTCGGGCTGATGAATCGAGGAACCAGGCCTGTTGGCTCCGGGCGCTCGGGGCTGGGTGGCCAGCCGGCGCGGTGTGCGCCGGCGGAGAGTTCCAGAGCAGGGCGCGCGCGAGGCTACTGGTACGGAGGGGGTTCTGTCAGCGTTGGTTCCATGCTAAGGCCAGCGGGAGGAGAGGACAGTCATGGCAGAACCACCCTATGATCCAGAGGAATTTCAGCGCATCATGCGGGAGGTTCGCGCGCTGCTGAACGGCAAGAACGGCAAGCTGATCGCGTCGGTGGGGCTGACGCTGTGCCTCAATGTCATCAAGGCCAACGCTCCAAATGGCGATATGGGAAAGGTCAACGCGATCATTGACGATATGGTGCGAATGCTGCGCGCGGCGGCTTCGCGCATTGGTACTCACGTCACGTTGCAATAGGCGCGTTCGGATGCTGTCCCCTCTTTGTTTCCTTCCAATGGTGCCGTGGGCCCTGATTTCTGCCGTCAACCGGGCCTGAGGATCGCAGGGACGCTTGCCAGGCTGTCCGATAAATTTTCCGAAACCTGAATTGCAGGCGGAGCGCAGCGCTGAAACGTTGGCCCGAGAACGTGGCATGGGCCGGGCTCAAGCGTGGCAATGAGGGGGAATGACGCTCCAGGTGGAACCCATGGCGGATCTGATTATGGCGGGCCAGATGACCGCCGGTGCCTGGGATCACCCCGGGGGTCACTTGGGATCAATTGGCGCTGGGATCAATTGGCGCTGGCTGACGCTGGCGAAGGTTTCGTGAAGGAACCGCTGCTGGCTGCGCCGCCGGTGGGCGGGCAAGGCAATGCCTCTCGGCCACCATTGGCTGGGGCGCCTGATGGCTTTTGGAACGCGCACGGGGGGCTGCCGCAGGCGCGGCCACCAGGGAATCGGCACGTCAACAATAATATAACAAAATCAAATGGTTGGCGCAGTGCAGGGGAATCCCGTGGCGGGCGCAGGCAATGGAGACAGGTGCTGCCTGAAGGGCCGGCGGTTGTGGCCTCGCACGCGGCGTGGGCATGGTGATTGCGTCGTCATGCCGATGGATTTAGAGGCGGGCGGCGACTGTCTGGGGGAGGAACCGGCCGAATGAAGGTGATTTGTCTTGCGGGATGGAGCGGGGCGGGCAAGACCACGCTGCTGACGAAAATCCTTCCCTGTTTTACCGCGCAGGGCCTGCGGGTTTCGGTGATGAAACATGCCCACCATCACTTCGACGTCGATGTTCCTGGCAAGGACTCCTGGCGCCATCGCCAGGCGGGGGCGACCGAGGTGTTGGTGACGGGGGGCCAGCGCTGGGCCTTGATGCATGAACTGGGGGAGGCGGCGGAGCCGCCGCTGGTGGAGCTGCTGACCAGGCTTTCCCCGGTTGATCTGGTGGTGGTCGAGGGATTCAAACACGAGCCGTTGCGCAAGATCGAAGTCCATCGCGAGGCCAATGGCAAGCCGCTGCTGTTCCCGGCAGACACGACAGTGGTCGGGCTCGTCAGCGATCGCGGCGTGCAGACAGGGCTGCCATGGGCGCATCTCGACGATACCGCCGCGGTGGCGGCGATGGTGCTGGCCCTGGCGCAGCCGCTCCCAGCCTTGAAAAGAGCTGTGCCGTGAATGCGCGAAGGGCTGGCGCATGCGCGCCGCGACGTCGCGAATTTTTCGCGTCAATCAACCACCTGGAGCGATAGCCAGCCTGCTCTGGTCGCACCGGTAAATGCCCAGGTCAAAGGGGCAAGAGGCGGCGAGATCATCGGGGAAAAATTGCGCCTCTCCAACCGGGATGGCCACTCATTTGCCACGAATCACCTCCATCATGAGAGATGGCTGGGCCTCGACAGGGTCAAAGAGGGGTACGGTCAGTCGTTTCCAGAAATGGAGCGTGGGTAGAAACAATGGCGACAGGCGTCGATTTGGGTCGGCTCCTACCCATGTCGGTGCCCTCCAAGGGCTGCCAGGCTGCGCAAGTGCCGGCAGCCCTTTTTGCCAGATCCAGAGGTCCATCGCGGGCAGGCGAGAGAAAGGCTGTTCTGGCGTGGCGCACGCTGTTCCTGGCGCCTGTGTTCCAGGGAATCGCCAGCGTCCATTGCCCTTTCGACAACGGACCCGGGCGGCGATCGGTGGATCCTCCATCCACCCCAGATGGGTTCCAATCCAGCTCCCGTTGGCGAAAAAACGCGCAGGCCGCTCCCCAATGTTTTTTCCGATTTCAATGAAGGGGGGCCGCTTGTGGTCCGCGACCTGCCCGGCAGGGCGGTGAACCAGGTATATCCCCACCTCAGGGCATCCACCGCCCTGCAGCCGTCCCTTGCAAAGACGCTCCTGTCCATTGCGCCAGCCAGCATTGCGCGCATCCGGTCCCAGGCGTTCAATTTATTGTGACGTAAGTTTCCGCCTCCTGGCGACCCCGGTTGCAGCGGCGCGCATTCACTGCGGCGCAAAGCGCGAGCCGGATCCGCCAGCGCTTTCCCGTTGCCGGCGCTCGCCCGGCAGGAGTGTCGCCGCATCCTTCCTGCCCAGCTTTGATCGCGTGCGGTCATATCAATATTCCAATTGAAACATCCACGAATATCTCCTACTGCTTCCGCCTCTGCGGGCAGGAGCTGAGCCGGGTTCTTCTGCTTCGCGGTGCGCTGAGCGACTTCAGGCTGGAGACAGATAGTGAGCGTTTTGACGAGGTCCCTCCTGATCCCTGGCGTGTTGTCCGGTCTTCTTCTTCTGTCTGCCTGCGGTGACCCGGAGCCTCGTCAGCGCAGGGAATTCATCGATTTCCTGCAGACGCGCATTCTCGACAGGAAGGGCGCCCATGTGCCGCGGCTGAGCGGCAATCAAAAGGAAGCCTTCGGTCCCTATGTCAAGGACTACGCCATCATTGCCGATTTCGCGACGGACCCCGATCTGGCGCGTTCTCTGGCCACCATGAAACGACTGTCCTCCCTCCATTCACTCGCTGATGTCATGGCGCATCGCGAGGACATCGTGGCTTTCCAGAATCTCGTCAGCGAAGATCGCCGCGGCAACGAGCAGCGCCTGAACGCTGCGGAAGCAGCCAGGGCTGAGCTCAAACAGCCGGACGATCTCAAGCCTGTCTTCGACAAGGTCTATCAGCGCGACGTCACAGAGGTTGCAGAGAGGGCGAGACAGGCGGCGCGTGTGTTCGATGCGTTCACCGCGGCCGCGCTGCGGATCAGCGACTTCGTCGCGAGCAACAAGGGCAGGCTTGAGCTGACGGGTTCGATGATAACCGCCCACGATGAAAAGACGCTGGCGGACCTGCAGCCGCTTCTCAACGACCTTAATACACAGAGCAAGGCCGTATTGGAACTCCATTCGATGGTTCAGGCGGCTGGCATCGACGATTGATGATTGATGTCGGCAGTCACATGACAATTCCCGGAACCGGCAAAGGCCACAGGTCATGAAAAGAACAGTTGTCAAAGTGATCCTGGCGGTCCTGCTGTTGGCGGTCCTGTTCATGGGCAGGATGGTCCATCGATGGTACGACTATGTGACCGCTGCCAGGAGCCCCTATGACGAGGTCGGCATTGATCTCAACACCCGCATGCCGTTCTTCATGCGCAAATGGGGCTGCTATCAGTTGCAGAAGCGCTTCGGCGACTCGCTGCCCCCTCATGGCTGCACGAGGGACGATGGGCGGGACTGGATGTGACCCTCGTGCGGCCATTCGCACGGCCCCTCCTTGCGATCCGGTCAGGAACCCTTCGCCTCCGGCAAGGCGGCGCGGGAGCGCAGGAGAGAGGAAGCCCTTGTGGCAATCAGCGGGCTGGCCCATAGGAGGGTGCCTGTCCTGACCACGCGCGTGGAGGGGCGGCAGAGAGCCGGCTGAAGGGGGGCGTTGACGCCAGCGCACCGGCTGGGTCATGGTGGCGCCATGACCAGGAAGATCCTCGATCTCACCGGATTGAAATGCCCGCTGCCGGTGCTGAAGACGCGCAAGGCGCTGAAAGCCCTGCAGGCGGGTGCGGAGCTTGAAGTGCACTGCAGCGATCCGCTGGCAGTGATCGATATACCCAATCTTATCCGCGAAACCGGCGACCAGGTCGCGATCACGGAGCAGAGCCGGGAGCGGATCGTGTTCGTGATCGAAAAGAGCGCGGCCACAAGTGGGGTGTGAGGCGCCGATGGAGGGCTGGCCGGGAAGGCAATTGCCGCCGCTGTTTGCGTGATGTTCGCAAGGGGCCTTGTGAGGGGGCGGTCAGGCCACGCCGGCACGCAACAGGTCATGGAGATGGACGATACCGACCGGTTTACCGGCATCGGCGACGATCAGTGCGGTGATTTTCGAGGTGTTGAGGACGTCGAGCATTTCGATGGCGAGCATGGTCGGTGGCACGGTCTTGGGTGCGAAGGTCATGATGTCTTCGACGGCGGCGGCGAGGAGATCCGGGCGCATGTGACGGCGCAGGTCGCCATCGGTGATGATGCCGGCGATCTCTCCTTTGGCGTCGACGATGCAGACGCAGCCGAGGCCCTTGGCCGACATTTCGACCACGGCCTCGGACATCGGGGTGCCGATTGATTTGACCGGCATCTCGCTTCCGGTGCGCATATAGTCGCGGACAAATTTCAGCATCGCGCCCAGTTTGCCGCCGGGGTGGAAGCTGGCAAATTCGTGCGGCGTGAAGCCGCGTCCTTCCAGGAGTGCAATGGCGATGGCGTCGCCGATCGCCGCCTGCATCAGTGTCGAGGTGGTCGGTGCCAGATTATGCGGGCAGGCCTCGCGTATCGCCGGCAGTTCCAGCACCAGGCTGGCGGCCTGGCCGAGTGAGGACTTCAGTTTCGATGTCACCGCGATCATCGGGATGGCGAAGCGCGCCGAATAGCTGACGATGTTCTTCATCTCCGGCTGTTCGCCGGACCAGGACAGGGCGATGATGACGTCGTCGGCGGTGATCATGCCGAGATCGCCATGACCCGCTTCGGCAGCATGGACGAAAAAGGCGGGGGTCCCGGTCGAGGCCAGGGTGGCGGCGATTTTGCGCCCGATATGGCCGGATTTGCCCAGCCCGGTGACGACGACACGCCCCCTGGCGTGGCGGATCAACTCCACCACCTGGGCGAAAGTGGTGCCCAGCGGCCCCTTGAGGGCGGTGGCCAGCGCGTGGATGCCGCCGCTCTCCGCTTCAAGGGTTCGCAGAGCCGATTCCAGGTGTTCTGAAACCGGGTGTTCTGATCCGGGGTCTTTCGAACGCGTCATGAACTTCCTCATCCCCCGAAAGCGGCACAGGCGGCGAAAATGCTGCCCTTCTCGCCTCCTTAGCATGGCTTGTGCCGCTGCAGGCCAGCGAAGTGAGGCTTGCGTGAGACCGGGTGAGCCCCCAGGCGGGGAACCCGGGCGAGAGAGTTGATGTCTCCGGGGTCCCGCAAGTCAACATTCCATTAACCATAATTGTTGTAATTCTATTAACGGCGCTTCGTGGAAGTGCCGAATCACTTTGTAATGACTTGAATCCATTGAGGTATTACAGTCGTGAAGTCGCCTGCGGAGAATTGTCTGAGCAGGCGCGCCTGGGTTTGTCGCGCCGCGCTGCCATGCCTTGTGCTGGTCTCCGTTCTGGAGGTGCCAGCCTGGGGGCAAAAGCTGCCAGTTGAGTGGGCCACCGCGTCCGGTGGGGCTTCTGCCGTGCCCGCAGCTTCAGGCGCGAATGCGGACCGGAGATTTCTCCGCGACGACATGCCACGGGACGAAATGGCATCGGCGGGCGGGGACGAGGATTCCTATGAGCAGCTCAGCAAACGTCCGCGCCCGAGATACTATCCGGGCCCGCCGGGAGTGAATGGCAGCGGGCGCGATGGCAGGTCCGACCCTGCAGGGCCCGATCCTGAAGCGTCCAATCGGGGTTTCAGGGCACCGGCAACCCCGGCGGCACCGGTAACCCCGGCGGCGCTGGCAGACCTGCGGCCGGCGTTGGCCCCCATGGTGATCGCGCCGCCGGTGGCAGCAGCGCTCGCCAGCCTGCCGGACCAGACGCAGCGTGCCGAGGTCCGGAGTGACGACGATCCCTTTGGCGCCGTTGGCGATCGTGCCGGCAGCTTTCTGATCAAGGGGGCGGTCGAGGTTGGAGCCGGTTACGACTCCAATCCCGCCCGGCTCTCAAAACCGGTCGGTGCGCCCGTTTTTCAGGTCGCTCCCGAGCTGGTGGTGATGTCGGACTGGGATCGCCACGCTCTGGTCGCCGATTTGCGCGGCGCCTTCACCGGCTACGGCAACGCGTTCCCGGATCTCATCAATGGGCGGGCTTCGCCGGAACCGACCAGCATCGACCGTCCCTCTTTCAACGGTCATGTCGACGGCAGGATTGATGTCACCCGTGATCTCCGGCTGACGTCGCAATTGCGCATGACCGTCGGAACCGACAACCCTGGCAGTGCCAACATCCAGCCTGGCCTGGCTGCCTATCCGATCTACACCACGACTGGTGCCAGCGTCGGTATTGACCGCAGCTTCAATCGTCTGGATGTTTCGCTCGGCGCCACCGCCGACCGCACCCGCTTCACGCAGTCGAGGCTGAGCGACGGTGGCCTGATGTCGAACGACGACCGCAACTACAACCAGTTCGGAGGTGTGGGGCGGGTCTCCTATGAAGTCAATCCGGGTCTCAAGCCGTTTGTCGAGGTCGAGGGCGACAGTCGCGAGCATGATCTCAATGGGGATCGCAACGGTTATCGGCGGGATTCAAGCGGCGGCTACGCCAAGGCGGGCACGTCGCTGGACGTCAGCCGCATCCTCACTGGCGAAGTCTCGATCGGCTATGCCTCGCGGACTTATGTTGATCCGCGGCTGCCCCGTCTGCAGGGCATGCTGACCACGGCATCGCTGGTGTGGAGCGCCAGCCCCCTGACGACGGTCAAACTCCTCACCGACACCCAGATCGCGGAGACCACACTGCCGGCCAGTTCCGGCACCATGGTCCGGACCTATGCGGTGGAAGTCGATCATGACTTCCGCCGCTGGCTCACCGGCATCGGCAAGCTCAGCTACGGGACGTTTGGCTATCAGAATGTGAATCGCAACGACGAATTGTGGTCGGTCGAGGGCGACCTCATCTATAAGCTCAACCGCAATGTCTGGCTCAAGACCACACTGCGCCACGACATCCTGAATTCGAATGTCCCGGGCGCAAGCGCAAGGGCGACGGTGGTGATGCTGGGCGTGCGCCTGCAGAACTGAAGGCAGGCAGGACTTTCAAACGGGCAGGACTTTCAAACGGGCAGGACCTTCAAACGGGCAAGGCTTGCAAACGGGCAAGGCTTTCAGGCGGGCAGGACTCGCAAACGGCAGGACTCGCAAATGGACCAGGGGTCTGCGGCGGGAAATGCCCCTGAACCCCTGGAAAGACTGAGCGCCTAGCGCGGCATCGTGGTCCGCCCCTTGAGGAAAGTGTCGATGGCGCGGGCGCACAGCCGCCCCTCACGGATCGCCCAGACCACCAGCGACTGGCCGCGGCGCATGTCGCCGGCGGCAAACACGCTGCCGTGGGAGGTCTGGTAATCGAGGGGGTTCGCCCGCACATTGCCGCGATGGTCGAGTTCGACCTCCAGTTCCTTCAACAGGCCGTCATGGACGGGGTGGCTGAAACCCATCGCCAGCAGCGCCAGTTCGGCGTCGAGTTCGAACTCGGTGCCGGGGAGCGGTCTGAACTTGTCGTCGATGCGCACACAGCAGAGCTTGCGCAGGCGGCCCTGATGGCCGGAGAAGGCCTGGGTCTGCACCGCGAATTCGCGCACCACGCCTTCGGCCTGGCTGGTCGATGTACGCATTTTGACCGGCCAGTGCGGCCAGGTCAGGGCCTTGTTCTCACGCGCCGGCGGGGCGGCCAGAATCTCGAGCTGGGTGACGGATTTCGCGCCCTGGCGCAGCGCGGTTCCGATGCAGTCGGAACCGGTGTCGCCGCCGCCGATCACCACGACATGCTTGTCGCGGGCGACGATTTCGCTGGCGCGGTTGAGATATTCGTTGGAGACGCGGCGGTTCTGCTGGGCCAGGAAATCCATCGCGAAATGGATGCCGGCAAGCGCCCGACCCGGGATGGCGAGGTCGCGCGGTACTTCACAGCCGCCGGTAAGCGCCAGGACGTCGTAGTTGCGAAGGAGTTCGAGCACATTGATGCCGCCATTGCCGCCAACCGCACTGTTGTAATGGAACACCACGCCCTCGGCGATCATCTGAGCGACGCGGCGGTCGATGATGTGTTTCTCCATCTTGAAGTCGGGAATGCCGTAGCGCAACAGGCCTCCGGCCTTGGCGTTCTTCTCATAGACGTGGACATCATGGCCGGCGCGCGCGAGCTGCTGGGCGCAGGCGAGGCCTGCCGGGCCGGCACCGATGATCGCGATCCTGCTGCCGGTCTTTTCCGCGGCCGGCTGGGGTGTCAGCCAGCCGTTGCCCCAGGCGCGGTCGACGATGGCGCATTCGATGCTGCGGATGGTGACCGGGCAGTCGGTGATGTTGAGGGTGCAGGAGGCCTCGCAGGGCGCCGGGCAGACCCGGCCGGTGAATTCGGGGAAATTATTGGTGTCGTGGAGGTTGCGTGCGGCTTCCTGCCAGTCGCCCTGATAGACCAGATCATTGAAGTCCGGGATCTGGTTGTTGACCGGGCAGCCGGGGGTGCCGGGGGCAACCGAGCCGGTGCCGTGGCAGAAGGGGATGCCGCAATTCATGCAGCGCGCAGCCTGTTCGCGCGTCTCCTCTTCGCTCAGGGGCACGATGAATTCGCGGAAATGCCGCAGGCGCTCACTGACCGGGGTGGTGTCGCGATCCTGGCGTTCGATGTCGAGAAAACCGGTAATCCTGCCCATTGAACCTTTGTCCTGTCAGTTCTCTTCCCGTGCGGTTGCCTCGGCGGCGTCAGCCCTGAGCCCTGGTTCGCATGTCGCGCAAAGCGCGGCGGAATTCGATCGGGATAATTTTGCGGAATTTCGGCAGCATCGTGCTCCAGTTCTCCAGGATCCTCGCCGCGGGGCGTGAACCGGTGAGGGCGGCGTGGCGTGAGATCAGGACGTGAAGTCGCAGGGCGTCCTTCTCCAGCAGGTCGGCGAAGAGATCGAATTCGCCATGCGCGATCGCGCCCTGTCCGAGATCATCCGGCACGGGCTCGATCTCGACCATGTCCCGATTGCACAGAGAACTGAAGTCGTCGCTCTCATCAAGCACATAGGCGATGCCGCCGGACATGCCGGCGGCGAAATTGCGCCCGGTCCGCCCCAGCACCACGACGATGCCGCCGGTCATATATTCGCAGCAGTGATCGCCCGCGCCTTCAACCACACTGATGGCGCCGGAATTGCGCACCGCGAAACGTTCGCCGGCAATGCCGTGGAAGTAGCATTCGCCGGAGGTGGCGCCATACATCACGGTGTTGCCGACAAGGATTGAGTTTTCCGGGACGATGGCGCTCCCGGGTGGCGGGGTGACGATGATGCGTCCGCCCGAGAGACCCTTGCCGACATAGTCATTGGCCTCGCCCTTGAGATGGAAGGTGATGCCGTGCGCCAGAAAGGCGCCGAAGCTCTGCCCGGCGGTGCCGGTGAAGGTGATGTGGATGGTGTCGGTGTCCAGCCCGGCAGCGCCATGGAGGCGCGCCACCGTGCCCGACAGCATGGCACCGGTGGAGCGGTTGGTGTTGTTGATCGCGGCCTCAATGCGGACCGGCGTGCCCTGTTCAAGCGCGACTGTGGCCTGTTCGATCAGGCTGCGGTCGAGCACGGTTTCGAGGTGATGGTCCTGGAGCTGGGAATGATAGATGGTCTGGCCCTTCTCCTCCTTCTGGCGCAGGCACAGTCTGGAGAAGTCGAGGCCGCGGGCTTTCCAGTGTGCCACCAGCCTCGACTGGTCGAGCATCTGGGTCTGGCCCACCATCTCGTTGAAGCTGCGGAAGCCGAGCGATGCCATGAGTTCGCGGACTTCACCGGCGACGAAGAAGAAGTAGTTGATGACATGTTCGGGCTGGCCGGTGAAACGGGCGCGCAGCACCGGGTCCTGGGTGGCAACGCCGACCGGGCAGGTGTTGAGATGGCATTTGCGCATCATGATGCAGCCGCTGGCGATCAGGGGGGCGGTGGCGAAGCCGAACTCATCGGCCCCGAGCAGCGCGCCGATGACAACGTCGCGCCCCGTGCGCAGGCCGCCGTCGACCTGGACCGCAATGCGGCTGCGCAGTCTCTGGCGCACCAGGGTCTGGTGGGTTTCGGCAAGGCCGATCTCCCAGGGGGAGCCGGCGTGCTTGATCGAGGTGAGGGGCGACGCACCGGTGCCGCCTTCACATCCGGAGATGGTGACATGATCGGCGCGGGCCTTGGCGACGCCGGCGGCGACGGTGCCCACCCCGATCTCGGACACCAGCTTGACCGAGATCGCGGCCTCCGGGTTGACGTTTTTGAGATCGGTGATCAGCTGCGCCAGATCCTCGATCGAATAGATGTCGTGATGGGGGGGCGGTGAGATCAGGCCGACGCCCGGGGTGGAGTGACGCAGCTGAGCGATGGTGGCGTCGACCTTGTGGCCGGGCAGCTGGCCGCCCTCGCCGGGTTTGGCGCCCTGGGCCATCTTGATCTGGATCATGTCGGCGTTGACGAGATAGTCGGTGGTGACGCCGAAGCGGCCTGAGGCCACCTGCTTGATCGCCGAGCGCATGGAATCGCCGTTGGCGAGCGGCGTGAAGCGGTCGGCCTCCTCGCCGCCTTCCCCGGTGTTCGATTTGCCGCCGATGCGGTTCATGGCGATGGCGAGCGTGGTATGGGCTTCGCGCGAGATCGAGCCGAAGGACATCGCGCCGGTGGCGAAGCGTTTGACGATTTCGGCGGCCGGCTCGACCTGGTCGAGCGCCACCGGCTTGCGGCGGTCTTCCTCCGCGGTGCGGATGCGGAACAGGCCGCGCAATGTGAGCAGGCGCTCGGACTGATCGTTGAGGAGGCGTGCAAAGGCGCGGTAACGGTCGCGGGAATTGTCGCGCACCGCGTGCTGCAAGGCGGCGATGGATTCGGCGGTCCAGGCATGGTCTTCGCCGCGACTGCGATAGGCATATTCGCCGCCGACGCTCAAAGCGCGGCGCTGGAAGGAAGTGCCGGCGAAAGCCTCGACATGGCGCTGCACGGCTTCCTGGGCAATCTCTTCGAGGTCGACCCCCTCGATGCGGCCATGTGTGCCGGTGAAGAAGCGGGCGACGAAGTCGGCCTTGAGGCCCACGGCGTCGAAGATCTGGGCACCGCAATAGGACTGGTAGGTGGAAATGCCCATTTTTGACATCACCTTGAGCAGACCCTTGCCGATTGCCTTGATATAGCGCCTGACGATCTCCTCTTCCGACGGCGCATCTGCGATCTGGTCCTTCATCGCCACGATCGAGGCGAAGGCGAGATAGGGGTTGATGGCCTCGGCACCATAGCCGGCCAGGCAGGCGAAATGGTGGACCTCGCGCGGTTCGCCGGATTCGACCACGAGTCCGACCGAGGTGCGCAGTCCGGTGCGGATCAGGTGATGATGGACGGCGGCGCAGGCCAGCAGAGAGGGTACGGGGATGCGGTCGGCATCGACCCGACGGTCCGACAGGATGATGATGTTGACCCCCTCGCGCACCGCCGCCTCGGCGCGGGCGCAGAGTTCGTCGAGCACCTGGTCCATGTCCGGCGTCACGTCCTGTGCGGTGGGACCGGCATGGAAAGTGGTATCGAGGCTGCGGGATCTGAAATGGGTGTCGCCGAGTTCCGAAATCGAGCGGATCTTTTCGAGGTCGGCGTCGGTCAGGATGGGCTGGCGCGCTTCCAGCCGCTTGGTGGTCGACAGGCCCTTGAGATCAAACAGGTTGGGGCGAGGTCCGATGATCGCCACCAGGCTCATCACCAGCTGCTCGCGGATCGGGTCGATCGGCGGGTTGGTCACCTGGGCGAAATTCTGCCGGAAATAGCTGAACAGCGATTTCGCCCGCTCCGACAGCGCCGACAGGGGCGTGTCGGTGCCCATCGATCCGATCGCTTCCTCTCCGGTTGAGGCCATCGGCAACAGCAGCAGCGCCAGGTCTTCCTGGCTGTAGCCGAAGGCGCGCTGCTGGTCGCGCAGGGACAGGGGAGAGCGGGTGCCGGTGGTGGCGACATCGGGCAGGTCTTCGAGCACGATCTGGGTGCGCGTCAGCCATTCCTGGTAGGGATGGCTGCTCGCGAGATCGGCCTTGATCTCGTCGTCGGGGATCAGCCGGCCCTGTTCGAGGTCGACCAGCAGCATGCGGCCGGGCTGGAGCCGCCACTTGGTGACGATCTGATCCTCTGGAATCTTCAGCACCCCCATTTCGGAGGCCATGATGATGCGATCGTCGGCGGTGACGAGGTAGCGCGCAGGCCGCAGGCCGTTGCGGTCGAGGGTGGCCCCGATCCGGCGCCCGTCCGTGAAGGCGATTGCCGCCGGGCCGTCCCAGGGCTCCATCAGCGCGGCGTGGTATTCGTAGAAGGCACGGCGCCTGTCATCCATCAGCGGATTGCCGGCCCAGGCCTCCGGGATCATCATCATCACCGCGTGGGGCAGCGAGTAGCCGCCCAGCACCAGGAATTCGAGGGCGTTGTCGAAGCAGGCGGTGTCGGACTGGCCTTCATAGGAAATCGGCCACAGCCGGCTGATATCCTTGCCGTAGAGTTCGGAACTCACCGAGGCCTGACGTGCTGCCATCCAGTTGACGTTCCCGCGCAGCGTATTGATCTCGCCGTTATGGGCGATCATGCGGTAGGGATGGGCCAGCGACCAGGTTGGGAAGGTGTTGGTTGAAAAGCGCTGATGCACCAGCGCCAGCGCGCTCTCGAAGTCCGCTTCATGGAGGTCGGGATAGTATTTGCCGAGCTGATCGGCGAGGAACATGCCTTTGTAGATCACGGTGCGGCAGGACACCGAGACCGGATAGTAGCCGGCGAGGCCGCGGTTGCGGCGCAGGTAGATTGCCTGCGAAATCGACTTGCGCAGAATATAGAGCCGGCGTTCGAACTCGTCTTCGGTCTCGGTGGCGCTGTTGCGTCCGATGAAGACCTGCATATGGGCGGGTTCGGTCGGTCGCACAGTTTCGCCGAGGGAGGAATTGTCGGTCGGCACCTCGCGCCAGCCGAGGAGCGAAAGGCCCTCCGCCTTGATCTGGTCGGCGATGATGCTCCGGATGACATTGCGCCAGGCGGCGTCGCGCGGCATGAACAGCGCCGCGACGGCGTAGTCGCCGGGTTTGGGCAGAGCGAAGCCGATGTCGCGGGTCTTGCGGGCAAAAAAACCATGCGGGATCTGCACCAGAATACCGGCACCGTCGCCGAACAGCGGATCCGCACCGACCGCACCGCGATGCTCAAGATTGCACAGGATTGAGAGGGCGTCTGCGACGATGTCGTGCGATTTGCGGCCCTTGATGTCGGCGATAAAGCCCACACCACAGGAGGCTTTGGTGAGGGCGGGATCATACATGCCCGCGGGCGGACCATGGATGCCCGCGGGATCATCGGGCCCCTGGGAATGGGTCGGCGCGGTTATCACGGGGGCCGGCTTCGAGGCGATTGGCCCGGCCGTGGCGGGGCGTGGTTGCGAGCTGTTCGGATCCCCTTGCATGCCTTGTGGTCCCCCTCGGTCCTCAATCGATATCGACCGCTCTTTAGCGCCACTTTCTTGACCGTTGGTGGCCGTCGGAACGATCCGGCGCGATCCGCCCGGTCCGGGTGAGCCGACGATACCGGCGCAGAAATAATCGGAATAATAAGACAGCAGTGCTGCCATAATTCACAGTGGCAAATTTCCATCCTCCGCGCAAGCCTTTTCCGGGCTCCGAGGGCGGGGATTCTGTCTGGCAACGCAAAAAACGCCCCGGCTTCGAGGAGCCGGGGCGTTTTGTCAGGCCTTGGCGGGCCTGAAGCGAAGCGGATCAGGCGGCGGCGCGGGTCGCGCTCTCAATTGCCTGGGCGCCTGCGGTGGCGCTGATCGCAATATTGCGTGGTTTCTTGGCCTCGGGGATCTCGCGCAGAAGATCGACGTGAAGCAGACCATTCTCAAGCGAGGCGCCCTTGACCTGGACGAAATCGGCGAGCTGGAAGACGCGCTCGAAGGCCCGGGCAGCGATGCCGCGGTAGAGCATTTCCGACTTGCTGTTCTCGTTGGCCACTTTCTCGCCCTTGATGGTCAGGGCATTCTCCTTGGCGACGATGGAAAGTTCATCCCGGGAGAAACCGGACACCGCGACCGAAATGCGATAGGCATTTTCGTCGGTGCGCTCGATATTGTAAGGGGGGTAACCGGGGCTGCCGTCCGGAGTGCCCTGATCAAGCAGGGAAAAGAGACGGTCGAAGCCGACGGTGGAACGATAGAACGGGGTAAGGTCAAAGCTACGCATCATAGTCCTCCATTGAGCGACTTGAACAATTCACCCGCCCGCCACACGGGCCGGGCTTTTCGTGCAGCCTCTGGTCGTGGCCTGCACGATGATGATATGGGTGGCGGGCGGCTTTCTTCAAGGGGACGGCGGCTGATTTCCGTGCCCCGAAGGAATGCCGGGCGGACGCTGCGCGAGCCGGGCTTTCCCGGCAGGGAGCGCTCGGGTGAGTTGGAGTGAAAGGCGCTGTGCAGCGCGAGGTGGTTGATGACGCTGGTTTCGATTCCCGCAAATCCTGCTCCCGAAGATGTTGTGAGCGGAACTATCAGGACCCCGGACCGCACGCTGTTGCGGTTTGCGCGCTGGGCTCCGCCAGCGGGGCGCCGGGGTACGGTCTGTGTGTTTCCGGGAAGGGCGGAAGCAATCGAGAAATATTTCGAGACGGTGCGCGACCTGCGCGACCGCGGCTTTGCTGTGGCAATGCTGGACTGGCGGGGCCAGGGCCATTCGGCTCGCATGCTGCGCGATCACCGCAAGAGTCATGTGCGCGATTTTTCCGACTACGAGAGCGACGTCGAGAGCTTCATGCGCCAGGTGGTGCTGCCGGACTGCCCGCCGCCTTTCTTTGCACTGGCCCATGGCATGGGGGGGGCGGTGCTGTTGCGCATCGCCCATGCCGGCCATCAGTGGTTTGACCGCATGGTGCTGTCTTCACCGATGATCGATGTTCCGGGGCGGGCCACCTCGTTCGCCATGCGTATGATATTCAGGACGGCGCGCTGGCTGGGGCAGGGCAGGCAGTATGTCCCCCATGGCAGCAGCCGCTGTCCTGCCCTCGATCCGTTCGCCGATACCGTCATGACCAGCGATCCGGTGCGCTACGCCCGCAATGCCGCGATCATTGATGCCGATGCCACGCTTGCCAACGCCTCGCCGACCATCGCCTGGGCCGAGAGCGCGGCTCGAGCCATGAACGCGTTCAAAGGGCTGTATTACCCCTACCGGATCCGCCAGCCGCTGCTGATGATCGCCGCATCCAATGACAGCGTGGTGTCCACGGCCGCGATCGAGGAATTCGCCTGTCATCTGCGTGCTGGCTCCCATCTTGTCATCGTTGGCTCACGCCACGAGATTCTTCAGGAGCATGACCGCTACCGGCTGCAGTTCTGGGCGGCCTTCGATGCCTTTGTGCCCGGCACGCCGCTTTTTGTCTGAGGCGACGAGGCGTTGCTGTCCGCTGTTGGGCGGAGACAGCGCCGCAAGCCTGGTCTCGTGACGCCCTATCGGTTGAGGAGTGCGAGAACCTCGCGGTGCAGGCCGGGGTCACCGGCGGCAAGGATTCGGCCGCCGGCCTGTGCCGGGCCGCCCTCCCAGGTGGTAACGATGCCGCCCGCTCCGGTGACAATCGGGATCAGCGCGGCAATATCGTAGGGTTTGAGTTCGGTTTCGATGATGAGATCAATATGGCCGGCGGCCAGCATGCAGTAGGAATAACAGTCGCCGCCATAGCGCGACAGCCGCGCCTGTGCCTCGACGCGGGCAAATACCGCGCGGTCGGCCTCGTTCATCAGAAGCGGGCTGGTGGTATAGAGCACAGCCTCAGAGAGGCGGGCGCAGCGCCGCACCGCGAGGCGGCGTGCGCCCGAGGGGCCGACATAGCCGGCCGAGCCGTTGTCACCGGAAAAGCGCTCGCCGATGAAGGGCTGATGCATCATGCCGTAGACCGGCAGGCCCTTGTGCAGGAGTGCGATCAGCGTGCCCCAGATCGGAAAGCCGCCGATGAAGGACTTGGTGCCGTCGATGGGATCGAGCACCCAGACATAATCGGCGTCTTCGCGCTCGGTGCCGAACTCCTCGCCGACGATGCCGTGGCGTGGAAAGCTTTCATGGATCAGCCGCCGCATCATCGCCTCGGCAGCCCGGTCCGCCTCGGTCACGGGGTCGAAACTGCCGGCACTGTTCTTGTCCTCGATCGACAGCGAGGTGCGGAAAAAGGGCAGAATTGTTTCGCCCGAGGCGATGGCAAGCCGCTCGATGAAGGCAGAAAAATCGATCACCGTCACAACATGTTCCTGGGTCAGCGGTTTGCGGGAAACGAATCGCATCATGCGGCTTCGCCGAGGGTATCGTCGGTCTCTTTCCCCTTCACGGACCCGATTTTTGGGGACGCCGGTCCAGAGCAGTATCGATCAGGGTCCTTTGGACGTTATGTCGGCGGGGGCGTCCAGTGCTCTATTGCGCTGTCACCCGGTATTTTCTGGTGCCGACCCCCGTTTGCGGCCTGCGACGCAGGTCCTGATCAGGCCGGCCCTGAAACTGAAGGAGGAGGACGAGCTGTCCAGAGATCCTCCAGGTTTGATTGGCAGGTCTGATTGGCAGGTCTGATTGGCCTCCGCCCCTTACGCAGCCATCCCATGGTCGACGATGATGCTGGCGGAGTCAAACCGCAGGCGGCCCAACCGCCACAACCTGCCCGGGAAAATATCGTGGTATACCAGTGCCTTGGCTCATCTTCTGACGCTACTGTTGCTGGAATGCGACAATGTCGGCGACAGAGCCGTGGCCGGTCGGCAAGCCTTTGGCAGATATCCGTTTTGCGTGTCCGGTCAGATTGTTGCCGCAATTGCGAAGGAAAATGACCACTTCAGGCTGGTCAGGATCCAGGTGTTTCAGATTCGTCCTTAAGTCATTGATAAAGTTGCTTAAAGTGGCGCAGCCCGGAAATGGGGCGGGGGACGCATGGTTATGCATTTTCTGCATGGCGGGTTGCTCAAAAGCTCTTGCGTTTCCCGCCTCACCCCCTCATATTGATGCGGTGCGGTAACGCCTTGCGTTGCCGCTGCCCTCCTTGGGCGTTTCCTCCCTAGACTTGGGCCGCTTGCTCATTGCAGGTGGCCCCTTTTTTGTCTGGTGGGGTCATTGTTCGCTGTGCCATCCGGGTTATTCGGCGGCGGCCTGGAACGGAGCGAAGTCGCGCCGGGTCACCGCGGTGGCGAGATCGTCGGCCAGCACCGCGAAATCCGCAGTCAGCCGGGCGAAACCAGGCCCGCGTTCGCGCGCACATTCATCCATATAGACGGCACGGTTAAGCTCGATCTGGACCGCGTGCAATCCGTTCATGGGGTTGCCATAGTGCTCGGTGATGAAGCCACCGGCATAGGGTTTGTTGCGGGCGGTGGAATAGCCCAGACCACGCATCGTTCCTTCGATGTGCTCGGAGAGAAGCGGCGCGCAACTGGTGCCGTAGCGGTCGCCGATGACCACGTCGGGACGGCGCGGCTCGTCACGGGAGATGCCAGCCGACGGCATGGAATGGCAGTCGACCAGGACTGCCCGACCGAAGCTCTCGATGGTGCGCGTGATCAACTGGCGCAGGGCGTGGTGATAGGGCTTGTACAGGGTCTCGATGCGCGCCAGCGCGTCATTGAGCGCGATGCGGCCCTGGTAGATCTCCTGGCCGTCGCCGGCGAGGCGGGGAATGGTGCCGAGCCCTCCCACCACCCGCATCGAGCGGGTATTGGCGTAAGCCGGCAGGCGCCCGTGGAACATGGCCGGGTCGAGTTCATAAGGTTCGCGGTTCACGTCGACATAAGAGCGCGGAAAATTGACCAGGACCACGGCAAAACCCCGATCGCTGAGCGGCGCGATTACCTCATTCATGAAAGAATCTTCGGTGCGGCGCAGGCTCGGCAGATCGAGACAGGAGCGGCTGAGAAAGTCGGGGGGGTAGACCGACCCGCCATGGGGGGAATTGAAAATGACCGGTGCCCGCAGCCGGGCGGGCTCAATGATCTGAAAGGGAGGAGACCTGCCGTCAAGCCCGGTCATTGTCTTGGGTCTTTCGTAAACACCGCTCGCAACCGGGCTGCCCCGAAAGGGCCCTGTCCACATCCATTGTCGCGGAATCCCCGCTGTTCCGCCAACAGAAACATTGAAATGAACCCGACTTAACTGAAAAGCGCACGGTCGATTGATTCGTAGGCCGATCGGGTTCACAAAGCGTTGGCAGCCGGGGGGATCTTTTCACCCGAAATTTACCCCCCGTCGGGCTAGTGGTTTAACCATGTTTCTTGTGGATGCGACGCTTTTCCCATGGCCAAGATTTTGCTCGCCGAAGACGACAACGACATGCGCCGCTTCCTGGTTAAGGCGCTGGAAAACGCAGGGTTTCAGGTGTCCTCCCACGACAACGGAAAGTCCGCCTATCAGCGTCTGCGCGAAGAGCCCTTCGAGATGCTCCTGACCGACATCGTGATGCCGGAAATGGACGGCATCGAACTGGCCCGCCGTGCCTCCGAACTCGACCCCGACATGAAGATCATGTTCATCACCGGCTTTGCCGCCGTGGCGCTGAATTCCGATTCAGACGCCCCCAAGAACGCCAGGGTGCTGTCGAAGCCGGTGCATCTGCGCGAGCTGGTCAGTGAAGTCAACCGGATGCTGGCGGCCTGAACCTCTGACCCCGCATCTGCATCAGCCGGGCTTGCCTGTCGGGGGCGCCTGGGGCCTCACGCATCCGCAGCATCCAGGGCCGATTTTCCGCCGACCGATTGGCCGAAGCCGGTTCTGCTCCCTTATCCCGATACCAAGGCACATCTCACAAGGTCCAAGGTCGCAAGGACAGGGATTGCCGGCATTGCGCCGGGTCTCACCTGGCTGTCGCGCGAAAAGAGTTTCCACACCCGCGTGGCCGCCCCCCTGGATGAAACCCGGTCTCCTGGTCTCCAGTCCCCAGGTCTCCAGTCCCCAGGTCTCCAGTCCCCAGGTCTCCAGTCCCCCGGGGCGCCGGCATACCCTCATCCGGCGGCAGTTTCTTCGCGGAAAAGACTGGTGCTGATCAAGGGCGAGGATGCGGCCGAGGGCACACGTCATGGCGCGGATGCCGTGTTCCGCGGCAGGGCCGCAACGCCAGGCTTGCGGCCGCTGCACTTCGTCAGGATCGATTCGCAGCGAAGGGTGCGATGATCAGGCTCTGCCGTGTATCGACCGCCACTCCATGGCCATCCTCGTCCTTCTCGTTGCCAATCTGCCATCCATGACCGACTGACCGAAGTTGAAATGAGCCACATGGGTCGGCCGTTCCCGGTCGTTCGGCCAGCCGTTCCTGGCCTTCGGCCTGGGGGCAAGCTGTGCCTTGCAAGCGGCTTCGTTTCCAATTTCGGGTCGCCTGCACCGCGTCCATCGCCGTGGCGGCCGGCTTGCCGAACAGCATGTGTTTCACTTTTCTTGCCTCTTCAGGCAGATAGACAATAATGAAGCTTCCGAACCCGCCCGGGGATCCGAAGAGCGGACACAAATAGCTGTAAATCTCGACGGAAATCGCTGCTACTCGTACTGCTTATAGCATTCCAGGTCGAGGGTGATGGCGCGGATCATGTCGAAAACCGGATCCGCATTTTCGAGGCCGAACAATTCACTGGATCGATCGTTGAACTCCTGATGAGAGCCGTGCGTGACCTCTTCGATCTCGCGCAACAGTGCGTCCTTTTCTTCCTGGGTGGCCAGGCGCGCCCAGTTCGCAATCGCCTGCGGCTGAGTATCGCCGAACAGATCGGTATCCTGACCAAGTTCACAACCCAGCAGACCTTCAAGGACAGGAAATTTCCGTACGCAATTTGATGCTGCAGGCGCTGCGGCGCGTTCTTCCCTCCTGGCCTTTCGCGTCATGAAAAGGGCCAGTCCGCCGACGATGATGCAGCACATTGCCGTCCAGGCGTGCAGAGGCCAGTCCATTTCTGCGATCCGATGAAACCCTGTTCAGGTGTGCCGTGGCGAGCACCCGGCAGCCCCAGCTACGCCGCATGTTGAAAGCACGACTCCCATGCGCCACAGCGGATTGTAACAGCCTGACAATTGCGGCGGCAAAGAGACCATCGGCGGTGCCCGCCTGAAGGACGATCCGGACATCGGGCCGGGCTTTCCAGGCTGCGCAGCCTCCCTGCACAAAGCCATCCGCTGGTCGGTTGTGCTGTTGTTGTCAGCGTGAAATTCCTCTGAGCGAACGGATCAGGCCTGGATCCGGCGGTGCGCAATCAGGAATATTTCCTGCGCGCGGGTGCCTGTCGGCTTTTCAGTCTGGCGGTTCACCGGAGTGCAGTGCCATCAGGGCGGGCACCGCCCGTTTCGCCATCCTGTAGTAATCGGCGTCACGCTCGACGCCGATGGAGCGATATCCGAGGGCTTCTGCGGCGGCCACCGTCGAGCCCGATCCCATGAACGGGTCGGCAATCACGCCCTTTCCCAGCGGCAGGACGGCCCGCACCAGTTGGCGCAGGATCGACTGAGGCTTGAGACTTGGATGCGGTGCGATGTCTTTCTCGCGTTTTGGCGTGCGTTCACTTGGGATCACATCGCAGAACGGGTTGCCGTCGGCACGTCGTCGGAGCGCTCCGGTGCCGTAGATTTTCAGGCATTCCCGCACCGTCATTTTTGGCGGCAGTGCCTTGCGAAAGACGCCCCAGGGCTCATAGCCGCCGCGGGGCAGGGAACAGACGCCCGGGAATTCCTTCTCTCCGAGCTTCGGTCTGTCGCCGCCGCGCAGCGTCTGCACCAGCCGGATCACTTCGGTGCGGAACTCAAGCCCTCCCTCCACCATGGCCCCGAAGACAAGCTGCGACAGGAAGGCGTTGGAGGCCATGAATATGTGGGCACCGGGTTTGAGCGCCGGGATGGCTGTGACTGCCAGATCGCAAAAAAAACGTCGCAGGGTTTCGCGCTCGGCGTCATTGAGCGCAGTGAAACGCGGCAGGGGTGCACGCAGGGAACCGTCGAAATGTGGCGGGATGCGCCAGATGCCGGCGTCGTCGGCGCGCATTTTCTCAATCTGCTCCGGCTTGTATTCCTTGACACCATAGGGGGGATCGAAAACCATGCCGTCAAGGCTTTCCGGCGGAAGGCCGGAAAGCCAGTCGAAGGCATCGGCTTGGATCAACAGGGATTTGCCGATGCTTTTGTGTCTGTAGTGAAAGGCAAGGGACTCGACGGCGGGCATGGCTCGGTTCATCCCCCAGGGATCAGCTGCGCAGGTATTGCGCGGAGAGATTTCGGGGCACGTTCAGCTTCAGCGGGGATCAAACCGAGGGGGCGGGCAACCCGACCCGTGTTCTTCCGCGCCGTCTCAGGTCTTCCGCGCATTTCCGTCATCGCCTGTCCGCTGTCGTCCCGGGGGCTTGCGGTGCGGGGCAGGAAAGGATTCTGCCGATGTGGGATGAGCGAGCCCGGCAGAAGGTTGCAGCCACAGGTGAGAAAACGTGGAATTGGACCGCCCCGTCGTCAGGTCGAGCCTCTTCGTCCGCGCCGCCGCATTGCTGTTTCGGCCAGGGACAAAAGCGACCTGACACGCTGAATGGAATATCCGGTCTCTGCGGCGATTTCACGAACGCTCCTGCCCTGTGTGTAATGGCGCTTCACTGCGGCTGCAATGGCTTCGGGGGCAGGGCCGGTCAAGTGGGTGTTTGGCAGCAGCGTCGGAAGCATCGGGCCGCCGGCGTAGCCCTTGTGCACGCGGCCGCGGGGCGTCGTGTCTTCGGGTGATTCGTCGCCCCAGACGGTCCAGCCGGGGTGTGGGTAGCGGGCGAACAGTTCGAGGTACGGACCTGGCGAACATGCCTGAATCAGATCGTATTGCTCATCCGGCTTGCGGGAATGTTCGCGTTTGCGGGTCTCAATCATATTGACCTGTGACCGCCCGGGTTTCAGGGTCCGCATCGACCCTTTGACGCCAAACAGGAGCAGCTCGGTGACGTTGCGGAAATAGAAGCCGACGCCGCGGCCGTCTGGTCCGCCGTCTTTGCGGCGCTTTGCCCAGACGATGTTCGATACATAGCGAAAATTCCATGCCCGCATCACGTCGAGGCCGTCTTCCAGCAACGCATTTGGAACCCAGAGGTAAAGGTGAGCGTTCTTTGCGGCCGCCTGGGATATCGGGAGCGCTTTGATCTCGTCGAGCGACATCGTTGCATATCGATCCAGGCGGCGGTGCTCCGGGGCAACTTTCCCGGTGCGGTTGGTAAACCGCCACGGCGGGTCGGCGAGGATGCTCTGGAACCCTCCGGCAACGCGTGGAAGCGGGGCGGGGCTGTTGGACTCTTTCTGCCGGGTGCGAGGATCAGCCATATTTCTCAGCTATCCTGAAAATGGGTCTTTGAAAAGATCCTATCCAGTCGCTCTGTGGAGCTTTTGGTCAGCGATGGCGGTGTCTCGTCCCCTTCCGCAGCGGTCGGGAGCTTCCCGAGAGGATGCATTTTCTCCGCCTGCGAACTCTGCTGTTGAAGACATCGCACCGATACACACGGATATGGAGGCCGCGCGTCGGGTTTTCCGGGAGACAGCCAGGATGTCTGCGCCGCCGTCGGGTGGGGTGCTGGATTCTGGGCACCGGTGCCAGCCCGCAGTGATTGATCGGGGAAAAGCTGCCGCCATGAGGTCTCCGATGTGGATTGTGGATTGGATGTCTGCCGCCTCTAGCGAGGCGATCATTGTTCAGGATGTGGTTGGGTCGCCTGCAGGGTCGTACAGGCGTGTGTTTCGACAGACGTCGGATGTCATTGTATCGGAGCGCAGAATTTTCCGGAGAGGCTGCGACGGCAGAACCAGGAACCAGGCCCATGCCTGCCAACCAGATCGGCGCGTTCAACGCCCAGACCGCCGCCGACAAAGGCTCGGGCTGGGGCAGCGCGCTCGGCTCCATTGCCGGCGCGGGGATGGGCTTCATGGGGATGCCCACGAACTCGATCGGCGGCAAGCTGTTCGGTTTCGCCGATGGCGGGGCAGTGCCAGCGGTTGGTGGTGCGCCGCAGAACGCGGGCGCAGTGCCGATGGGGGCGAGCCCCTCAAACGGCGCGATCACCGACGATGTGCCGGCGCGGCTCAATGCCGGGGAGTTTATTATTTATTATGCCCCGGGCGGCGGTGGAGCGGTACGGGCAGAAGTTCTTCCAGGGATTGATTGAGAAGGCACAGGCTGAGCAGCAGCGTGCAGGCGCCAAACCGCAAGTCGGGCTGCAAAGCGCTATTCCGATGGGTTAGCGCCCCATAAATGTGTCAGTGGCGATGTCTACAAAAGAGGTTAAACCGCCAAGGCTTGCCTTGCGTGCTCATTGCCTGCGGCATCCAGGACAATCGCCTGCATGATAGCGATTTCAAGGATAATGAAGGCTGCGCCAATACTGACGCCGGCTCGGCGGCTGTAGGACAGCCACCCCGCGATAGCACCGAGCAGAATCGCAGGGAAAAAGAGGACCACAAACAGCAACACCCACGCCAGCGCTCTCGCATGCTGTTCCTTTGTAGTGGCGAAAAAGACGATGATCACGGCGATTACCGCGATCGCTCCAAGCAGAGCAATGACGCGGGCGGCGAAACTTTCTCGGAACATCATATCTTCCTGAGTAACATCCCGGTATCACTTCGCTCTTAGGGGCGTTACGGGCAGCCGGTCAAGCCCCTCGGAACCAAAAATCCCGCAAAAATCAAGCGATTGAGACCACGGTGTTACCGCAGCGCCATAGACTCCCCCTGTGGCGATCTGCTGGCTCGGCGAGGCGTTGGGGAGTTTTCGATGGGGTCTTTCGCACTGGACGCGGATGCGTTCGTAAAGTCGTTCACCGCGATGAGCCGTGCTGTATCTGACGTGAATTACAAGAACACGCAGAACGAAAAGATGCGGCAGGAAATGAACGATCCGCTAAAGGATAAGAAAGTACAAGCTGATATAGCCAATACCGAAGCGAGTACGAAGCTCCAAGGCCCTTTCAGGCGCTGCCTGGGAGAAGGAAAAATGACCCGGAAGTCGTTTCGTTCTTTGTTCTTCGCTCTATTCCGCAACGTCGTTGAGCGGAAGCCGCATTTGGAACTTTGACAGATTGACTGTTTTGCCCGCCAGAATTTGGTTGTGGACTGAGGCCAATTCCTGATCTGTTGCGCTGTCCATAAAACGGAACGCGGACGCGGCGAGGTATTCACGGACCAGCTCAAAGGCCAACCACCGCCGGTTTAATGCCTGAGCGGCCTCTCCTGTGGTGTTGGAGCCAGCAAAAATGTCGACTACGAGGTCGCCTGGGTCAGTAAGAAATTTGATAAAAAATTCCGGTAATTTCGCTGGAAATCGTGCGGGGTGGCCCTTTACGCCAACGCTCTTGCAGCCGCGTAAATAGACACCGTTGCTATCTGTGTTTGGTATCTGCAGGAGATTTGATGGGATAGCACCGCCGTTATCCTTGCCGAATCCGGTGCCAATGTCATGACCGCTCGGCCGCAGTTTTGGCGAGTAGAAAGCGTCAGGGTCCTTCAATAACCTTTTCATTCGGTCGCTGTATGGTGCCAGAACGTTCGTTACATCAGCTTTCGGCCACTCGGTCTTGCTAAACCACCAAACGGTGTTGACGGAATCTTTTGCGCGTAGCTTTCGCTTATTTACCCACTCGATTGGAGATGGGAGTTTTGACGGATTGTACCAGTAGAAGTCTTCGGCGAGGAAAAAACCGATGTCATCGCAGAAACGGATTGGGATACGAAAATTATAGAGGCTTCGTGCCGGCACACCCTTCTGATACGCGCCGCCGAGGTCGAGGACAAAGCTGCCGTCGTCTTTCAATTTTCTGAAAACGATCGCTGCGAATTGCAGAAGCCAGTCAATGTATTCGTGCTGATCCCTATTTCCGTATTCTTTCTTGCGTTGGAGCGCGAACGGGGGGCTCGTAAAGACCAAGTTTACAGAGTTGTCGTTGCATTTGGCAAGCAACTCGATGGCGTCACCGCAAAAAGCCTCCCCTTGCTGGGTCATATAGGCTGGCCGCATGTTGCCCTCAATGTGAGCCGAATCACGGATGCTACTTATAGGCTGTCGCCGTATCGTCGTCAAGGCACAATTATGGATGCATGAAGAGGGCTGATTCGGGTAACGTCCGTGTGGTGCTGGCGAAGAACATTCGCCAGATGCGAGCTGTTTTAGGCATGAGCCAAGAGGGGTTGGCGGACGAAGCTGGGCTTCATCGTACCTATGTTGGCGCAATTGAACGGGCGGAGCGAAATGTTTCGGTGGACAATATAGACAAAATTGCGCGTGCCCTCGGTTGCGATATTGCGTCGCTTTTTGAGGGGTGGCGGTGATGACCCCACATGCGGATAAGGCGGTTCTTGATAAGTTGTTTCCGGCGGTGAGAGAATATCAGAAGCTCGCGGTGAAGCATGGCATAAGAGATATTTTTCAAGATAACGGAGGGAAGTTGCTTCAGGTCGTTTTGACCTTGGGCTTGGTCGTGTTGCCTGGACGTGAGGGAAACGATGCGAGGGATGAGACTGGCAGACAGTATGAGCTAAAGTCGGTTAATATTGACCTCCAAAGGCAGGTGACGACGCACCATCACTTGAACCCGACCATTATTGCGAAGTATCGGTTGGTTGATTGGATCTTTGCTGTCTATAGTAATATCGAGCTTATCTCCATTTATCTGTTAGAGCCAGGCGAGCTTGAGCCGTTGTTCAGCAAATGGGAGCAGAAGTGGAATGAAACAGGCAAAGACATTAACAATCCCAAGATTCCACTTGATTTCGTGGTGAAGCATGGGAGGCTGCTTTACGGCAGTGTTCCCGCGCGAGGAGAAAGAGACCTGCGAGAATGATTAAGTGGATCGTTTTTCATTTCGGTTGTGCAGTCGCACGGGGCGTGCCCGCGTTTCGGACGCGCTGAGTGCGATTCTGTGTATGGCCGCGCTGAGGGTGACGTGGATTAGAGCGGTTTCCGGTCACATGGAACCGTATCCAGCATCACGAATAAAGTTCACGCATTCCTCATCACTGATCTCCCGAATCGTTTTGCGAATAGTTCTCACTATCGATTTCTTGGTTTT